>SXSK01000164.1 GCA_005793375.1 Verrucomicrobiales bacterium
CAAACGCGAACCTGCCTACCTGGTGATTTTGGTGAAATATCACACACGGCGCAACGATCAGGCCTACCGCTCCCATCGTAAACGCCGCCTCAAAGAACTCAAAAAATGGAAATCCCTCAAAACGTCGCTGTAGTGCTAGGATTGCCAGAGAACGTGGTCCTGCGTTTGGACGCTCGGGCCGATATTGGTTGGGTCGCTTCGTTGGTTGAGTCACTTCGCTGCGCATGCTCTCGGCTTACCGCTGACACTCAATTGACCTGATCGAAGGGCTTGGGCCAGGGCGCGATCCAATTTCAACTCATTTAGGTGGGGGGTAAAAGTGATTTTCGCAGCGAACCACCAGGAGATCCGACCTGGTGTTCAAAAGCTCCCGAGCTTTGGCTCTGCCACTAGCGATGGCTTCAAAACACCGCCGGAGCTTGCCTTCGTAACGTTCGGCCTGTTGCTCGCCCCAGGTCTTGATCGTGTAGCGGGCGATCTCCAGTACGTCGGTATCGGCTTCCGGGATGAGTTGGTAGTCAGCTGTGTTTTCTGGCTTTGGCTTCGCGGCGGGCCTGCCTGAAAATTTGGCCAACGGTCCGCGAGCTCGCGCCTTCTCTCTCGGAACGACGGACTCGCCCATCCAGAAGCGCCACGAGTTCGGTCAAAGCCTCATCATCCGGTTTCGCCACGTCCCCAAGGGTGCGATCAAGAACGTAGTCCTTGATCGATTGTCCCTTAAGGGCAGCAACAGCCTTCAATTTCTTGTGCTCTTCAGGCGTTACCTCGATGGAAATCCGGCTCATAGGCGTTCTTCCGTTTTGCTCATCCTATCAGTGTCAGATTACCACAAAACCCACATTTGTGCCATCTGTGCCTAAGCCTGCCGGATGTGGGGTCCAACGTCTCGGTTGGCCATGCCTCAGTGCGTCTCCGCTGGGACTGAGGTTCCGGCGGCTTTCAAGCTTTCGTAAGCTTCCAAACTCGGAAGCATTACGCGCGCTCCCCTGGCGTAGGCTCGATGCACTGCTTTGGATCCATGACCCAGTGCGCCTTGAGCGAAACGTTCGGGATAACCGGCGGACCGGGCGCTTTGCGCCCAGGCGTATCGATAGCTATGCAGCGAGATGCCCTGAATACCCAAGAGTTTGCATCGGCGGTAGAATTCCGCCGAACGATCATTCTCGGATGTTTGCGAGATGGCTGGAAACAAGGCTCCTTCAGTCGGCAGTTGTTTCAACACCTGCTTGAGACCGTTACCGATCATGATCTGTGCCCACTCGCCGGTCTTCTTCCGCCGATACGACAGCGTCTGGTTCTTCCAATCGATTTGATCCGCTTGAAGTTCAGCGGCGTCACTTTGTGACGCCCCAATCTCCCAAAGCAGTTGGTAATACAGATTTCGTTCGGGGTTTCGTTCGGCCTGAAGGATTCGTTCGTGTTCCACTCGGGTGATGGCGCGCTTCTCCTTGAAGCGAACTTTCGGCCAGAGGCGCGACGGGAGAACGGCACTACTGATCCATCCAAGTCCGAGCGCGAGATTGTGAAGCCGGCGAAGATAGTGGTGCACGGAAACTTCGGGTCTGGCGAGCACCACCAAGAAATCCGTGGCGGTTGTCTCGATCAACTTCCGGTTCCGCATCCAGCCGGGTCGCAACTCGAGGGCATCGGTCCGGTCATTGTTGACCCCGCCATACCGCTCATCGAGGCACGTCGGACAGACGACGTAGTTGCGCACGCCCAGGGCGGTGAGTTGTCGATGCAGCCAGAAACCCGTTGGTTCGGCTTCGTAGCAGCTGATCACCTCGCGGGCTTGGGCCTTCTGTTTGGCGGCCCATTCCAGGAAGCGAGCGGTGGTCATCTTTTGGGGAGGCTGTGGTTTGGCGCCATCCACCATTCGATCCACGACGACGTCACCAGCGTGGACGTCCAAGGCCAGTTTGATCTGCTGGTGAACCGGTTGAGCCGGTTGAGCCGGCTCGGCGTTGCTTGCGACTTGCGCCCCGCAAGCGTGGGCAGTATCGATCCCTTGTTGATTGTTCATAACGCTGATGGGCTAGCAACGTCCCCGTTGCGTGTCCACCAACTCTCATGCCATCTATCAATATAATTGAAGATTCTCCTTAGCCCGCGTCACCCAGAGCACCTGACGACGTTCCAAATCCGCCAGATGCTCGTAATCCACATAAGCCCTGTCAAATATGACGATTTCACCTGCCTGGATGCCGGCGCAGACTTCCCGCGCCCGCTTGGCGTCGGAGTCTCGTGCCGTATCGACAATCGCAAAACGGGGCAGAAAACTCTGCAGGTCCAGACGCACATGGCACTTGGCCGCGGCCTTGCGTCGCCGGTGCTTCGCCCAGTCCATGCATGAGGCCACCAGTTGAATGGTCGTCGAATCTACGATGTGAATCGTCCGCTCGAATCGGCGAACAAATCGTTTGCCTGATTTTCCACTGACAAATTTGGGCGAGATTTCTCCCAGGTGCTTGAAGACTCCCCAGAACAAGTTCTCGGCCATTGCGGCATCACGCACTTTGTTGGCGTGGGAAAGAGTGTTCCTTGCCGGCGGGGTCGCTCCGCGCAATGCTGAAAGGGGACCTGAGTTGAGTTGTAGGGCGTCGCAGACATCATTGAGCCCGATGCTATGGGTCAATTGACCGTAACAGAGGCTCACGACATGACTCCACGGACTAAAGATCCTGGCCTTGGTGTCGACGCCGGTTTCCTGCGCCTGTTTGGGCACCATGTGGCCCGGAATATAGTTGCAGATCTGGCGAAGGACGGTGAATTTTGAACCGTGCAGAGACAGCCAACCTATAGCATTGACTATTCCCATCGATAACGCTATTTGACAAGAATGTTTCGAAGGCCGCACGCAATTCACGAACTGCCTCCGAAATACCTCGAGCCCGATGCGCCCTCCAGCGCGGATTTTGAGCGGCTGGAACATCGGAGTCAGCGAACATGGATAACCGGCGTAGGCGTCGATTAACGTGGGCAAGGTTCTGAGAATTGTCCTCGGCATCTCCGAGGCCGAGACGACGTTCGCCCGGCGCGGTTTCCGCGGTGGAGAGAACGGGATGCGCGAGCGCCTGGAGCGAGTGGGCCAAACTTTTGTCCACGGTTACCACGCGGTCCTCGACCATCCAACTGAGTCGTTATACATCCCCCGCCTGGAGAAAATCGAACCTGCATTGCGAGGATTCGCCTACGAAGGAGCCGCGATGGCCTTGGGGATCCTGGATCGGATAACTCCGTGGCGCGGCGACCGAGTGAAACGGTTCCTCGAAGGTGCCGGAGATCCGCATGCGTACATGGTTCATGTCGCTCTGGGCTGGGTTGCAGCAAGAATTCCAGGAAGACTCGACAGACAACTCCAATCCCTCGACCCACTCCTGCGTTGGCTGGTTCTCGATGGCTACGGCTTTCACGAGGGCTTTTTTAACTTTGAGAGGTATCAGCATGGGCAACCACACCCGCGCCGCATCTCGGGATATGGCACGCGAGCGTTTGATCAGGGCTTGGGACGGAGCCTCTGGTTCGTCGAAGCGGGAGGGATCGGGCGTTTGTCCGAGACGATCCGACGGTTTGCGGAACCGAGGCAGCCCGACTTATGGAGTGGCATAGGCTTGGCCTCGGTTTACGCAGGTCAAGTCGGCGAAGAAGAACTCGAAGCATTGGTCCGCGCTGCGGGTGTCCATGCACCACAATTGGCGCAAGGCGCCGCTTTCGCCGCCAAGGCCCGCCACCGGGCCGGCAATCCCACCGAATATACCGACCGCGCTTGCCGCATCTTGTGCCGCCAAACGAGCGCAAACGCGGCCGCCATCACGGACGCCGCTTTAGAGAATCTTCCAACCAACGGCGCTGAACCCGCTTACGAAGCGTGGCGCCGGCGCACCCAACAACTGCTCTCGGAGCGAACAACACTCCCCCGATGAACCTCGACTACCTCCGGCGTTACGCCGCCACCCTGGCCGGCTTCGGTTGCGTGGCAGCGGCGTTTATCCTGACCCGCTACCCATCGCTTCCGTTTGGGGAAAGTGAACAACTCGGAGCTCGCTTTCGGTTCACGAAGAACGCCTTGCCCGAGATTCCAGGCGCTCCGGCCCACAAAATCGTGCGCAACGTGCATCCGAGCCTAGAGCGCATCTCGGCTTGGATTTCTTCCCTGGGCGCCGCAGCCACCCTGGCCGACCTTGATGGGGATGGTTTGCCGAATGATTTGATCCTCGTGGATCCGCGGACCGACCTCGTCACCGTTGCCCCTATTCCCGGTACCGGGACGCGCTACCAACCCTTTGCACTCCTCCCAACTCCTCTGGTGTTCGACTCCACAACCATGGCACCCATGGGCACACTCGCCGGCGATTTCAACGAAGATGGTGTCACCGACATTCTGGTCTATTTCTGGGGACGCACTCCGATTCTTTATCTTGGGACCCGGAATAGACACGCCCCTGACCAGGCCCTTTCGCGGTCCGCTTATATTGCAGCCGAACTCGTCCAAACGAACGGTGTTACTACCTCAATGAGGTCTAGTCTGAACGTATGGCTTGTATAGCTTGCAGGATTCAGTTTAGACGACTCATAAAAACCCACTCGTACACCGGATTGATCGACACTTCGGAAACTCGCCATTCGACCAC
>SXSK01000165.1 GCA_005793375.1 Verrucomicrobiales bacterium
CCAAAGCTCGCGCCGTCGGGCGCTTGGACACCCAGCACCTCCAGTTCGCCGCTTACCCCACCAACCAGAATCCAATCCAAAAAGTCATCGACTTACACCCTATTCCACTCCAAATCACCCACAGATTCTGCTGAAGAGCCCTTATTCCTTATCTGCATTGATGGACGCCAATCCGGTTACAGTACGGGCGCGTACGATTTTGAGACGGCCGCCTGGTTGCTATCGGTGGGTGCCTTTGACGCTGTGAACCTCGACGGCGGAGGGTCTACGACCATGGTCATGGCCGACAGCACAGGGAAACCCAAACGTTTGAATCGTTCCAGTGCGGTGGCAGACTCCGGAAGAGAACGGACCGTCGGAAGTCATTTCGGCGTCTTCGCCAATCCGCTTCCAGGATTCATCAACGAAGTCCAGGTCGCCACCGAGCCCGAATCGGCGACGATCTCCTGGACGACAGTGGCCCCCGCCACGTCGCAGGTGAAGTACGGAACCGCGGTAACTCTCGGCTGGGAATCCCCACAATCCCCCCAGGAGAAGACGAATCACTCCATGGTCATCGCAGCGCTGAAGCCGGGTGGCACCTATTACTATCGCGCGGTATCCACCGCCGGCGGAGCCACCTACGAATCTCCAGTTTTCCAATTCACTACAACGAATCCCGTCACCACCAACGTGGTCGTCCAACTGACCTCCCCATGGCGGTACACCACCGAAAATCAAGATGGCAAGAACTGGTCGGCTTTGGATTTTTCGGAGGATTCATGGTCCGATCCAAGTGATGGTCTGCTCTGGGTGAATATCCGATACAATAACCCAGGTGTCGGCCCGCTGGGAGCCCAGATGCCGCCGGATTCGGCGACCGGTTTCCCTTACTTGACTTACTACGCCCGAACCCATTTCGAGCTGGCGTCAAAACCCACAGGCGCCTCGATGACGTTCTTCGGTTATATCGATGATGGTGCCGTGGTTTATCTGAATGGACAGGAAGTGCAGCGCATTCGAATGGAAGCCGCCCCAACTCCGATTGAGAACGCCACCCTCGCACTCACACCACCCTGCGATGGGGACGCGACATGTGCCGACGAGTTCATTCTGGAAGGGAACGACGCCGAACTGCTCCGCGAGGGCAACAACGTCCTCGCTGTCGAAGTTCACAATTACAACGCCCGTAGTGGAGACATCACCATGGGCTTCGAGGTCGCCATTCAGGAGCGGTTTGTCTCCCGTCCAATGCTTCAGATTTCCACGGCGAGTGGGCAGACTACATTGACGTGGAATCACAGTGGGTTCAGCCTCGAACAAGCCGAATCACCAATTGGACCCTGGAGCCTAAGTCCTGGCCCAGTCACATCCAGTCCGTTTGTGGTGCCCGAGGGTACCACTGCCCGGTTCTATCGGCTCCGAAAGTGAACCGAATAAGTCGTCATGCCGTTTACTTGGTTTCCGTGTTGTGTTGCGCACGGTTGGCAGTTTGGAGTGCAGAAATATCCTCTGCAGATGAATCGACAGCACTATTCACGGGGGCGATGGCCGAGTTCCGAGTGATCCTGACACCCGACGCCAGTCTCACTCTGGGGCAAGTACGGGGAATGAATGATCCCCACCACGATGCGACGGCCACGGTGGTGGTGGGCACTCAAACCTACACCAATGTGCAGATCCACCTGAAAGGCTCCGGCAGCTTTCGACCGCTCAAATACCGCCCTTCCTTCACGCTCAAGTTCCGAAAGTCGCAACCGTGTTTGGGCCTGACCAAACTGCACCTGAACAATTCCGTCCACGATCCAGCGCGCCTCAATGAAGTACTCGCCTCGGAATTGCATCTCCAAGCCGGGATTCCGACGCCACGTGCCACACCAGTGCACGTCCGCCTCAATGATCGGGACCTTGGCTTATATGTACTGAAGGAAGGGTTCGATGAACGCTTCTTGAAACGTCATTTCCCCGACGCGACCGGAAACCTTTATGATCCGAGCTGGGCTCATGACATTGACTCCCCACTCGAATGCGACTCAGGTCCCGGCAAAACCAGTCGTGAAATAGAAGCCAGCCGTCAGTTCCCACGACAACCCGAGCGAGAACGGCTCGTGAACGCTCTGCATGGACCGATATCAACGCGCCTGAGCGCCGTAACTCAAGTGCTGGATGTGGGCCTCTTTTTCGATGCTGTGGGGCTTCAGATCTTGCTAGACGACTGGGATGGCTATGCCCGGCATCACAATAATTTTCGATTGTACTGGGATCCGTCTCAAGAGCGGTTCGTTTTCCTACCCCACGGGATGGACCTGATTCTGGGCACGCCGCAGTCTCCGATCTATTGGCCCGAATTCACGGGGCTTGTCGCCCGGCGCCTGTTCGAAACTCCTGGAGTTCCTCAACGAATCAAAGCTCGCATCGAATCCCTCCAGCGCACCGTGTTCACAGAGACCAACCTGCTGACAATCGTGGATCGGACGAGCCACCGAATTCAATCAGCGCTGGTCAATGAACCCGAACGGGTTCGGCGGTTTTACGAAGAACGTGCGAACTCCCTCGGCCAACGCCTGAGGCGGCGCCTGGCCGTGTTGCACGAGGGACCACCTGCACACCTCGTGATGCTCACCGGGCAGAGCGTAGTCTTGAGTGGTTGGGAACCCTGGGCTGAAATCCCTCAGACGGACTTGATCCGTGCCACCAATGCTGCCGGGAAACCAGTCTTAAGCATACAGGCCAACACACCAGCAACCTACGGATCCTGGCGAACCCGCCTGATGCTGCCCGCTGGTGATTACCGATTTGAAGGCAAGGCTCAGCTCTATCAGGTGCGCTCGTGGGAAAACGCCCGAGATCCAGGCGTCGGTCTTCGGATTGTCCCAGGTCGCCGCGGTCCGGGCGCCTCCGGTTCGACTGCCGCACAACCCTTACAACATGGGTTCCGACTCAAACAATCTGCGGAAGTGTTTTTCGTCGCCGAACTCAGTGCTCATTCAGGCAAAGTCGAATTTCTTGAAGAGTCCTTGCGAGTCACCCGTACTGGAGTCGGGTCACCTGACCCTTAGCCTGAACGATTCCTCCATTGCGCAATCTAATGGGTTCCCTCCATAGTGACCTCATGCGTGGCTCTTGGTTGGCGTTGTGCGGCGTCTTGTGCTTGGGAATGAGTCTGATGGCGGAAGGTATCCAACCACTTCCCAGCCCAGACACCGTTCTCCGACTCGTGTCCACCAATGCCCTCCGCGAAGCCAAGAACGACCGCGCATTCCGTCGGCGATATCCATTCATCAAGTCGCGTACCGAAATCGAAAAATCCGCTCGAGGTGAGATCAAAAAACAAACGACATCCCTCATCACGAACACACCGAAATCTGAAGTCGAGGGGTTTCCAGCCGGTGTAAAGTTCGCCAAGGGCCGCGATACTGAAGCTTCTACCGTTTCCAATCCGACTCGCGACCCTGCAGCCAAGCCTGGCAAACGACAGGGTGGTAAGCGTGAATTTCAGATGGATAATGAACTGCTTTCGCAGTTTCGATTCGAAGTAACACAGCGCGAGATTCGCCATGGACGCCCCGCTGTGCGTCTAACATTCAGCCCGCGCCTGGAAATCCCCGAGCGCGACATGAAAGCCCGATTCCTTCGCCGAATGGCAGGCGAGGCATGGATTGATGAATCCGAAGGAGTCCTCCTGACCCTCGATGTCCGAATGACCAGTCCTCTCGACATTGCAGGCGGCCTCGCTGGTGCCATCAAATCGTTCCAATTCCATTCCGAACGCGAGCGAACTCCGGAAGGCCTTTGGTTCACTAAGGACATGAATTATCGAGTGGATTACCGTGAAGTCTTTACCCGCAAAATCATGGAAACCTCCGAATCAATATCCTTAGTGACCCCTTCCGCCACGGCCCCTTCCGCCATGCTCCACCCCCCCACCTCCTCAACGTCGGAAAATCCATAGCAACTTGCAGGCCAAATAACGGGTCGAGAATGAACTGCGCTATCGACTGGCTATGGGGTACGAATCGCTCGTCTTGAAATTCCATCCTCGCTGAAATGCGATTTTTGGGGCTCTAACGCCACGCTGAATCCCAACTTCGAAGCCACCAACGACAGCCCAAAACAAAGACCCAAGACGGAAATCAACGGTCGAGTCAGTAAATGCGGGCCAATGACGAATCCGGCCAGGATATAGCCCAGCACGACGGGCTGTTTCCACCCATGGAAAAGGATCGTCACAACTCCCGCGACCAGCATGACGACCGCGAGGTCCTGCAAGAAGGCCACACCGTGCATAAGACGTCCTCACCACACTGAATGGCCGCTGCAAGGCAGTACAATCGGGAAACACTTCAAAAAAAGACGGCGAGGTCTTCGCAGACATCGCCGTCCCTTTGAAGTTGTGTTCGAAGAGGTCGGTTGACCCAACCCTTTCGATCAGCCTTGGGCTGAATGTTCTTTTTCGCGGTCTTCCATCGCCGCCTTGCGAGAAAGGCGGATGCGGTTCTTCTCGTCGACACCCAGGACCTTGACCCAGATTTCGTCGCCTTCCTGAACGATGTCAGTAACTTGCTTCACGCGGAAATTCGCGAGTTCGCTGACGTGGCAAAGGCCTTCCTTGCCGGGCAAGAATTCCACAAAGCACCCAAAGTCTTTGATTGAAACTACCTTGCCACGATGGATCTTACCAATCTCCACGGGAGGCTCCGCGTTGGCCACTTCTGATGCATCATTACCGCGACGTCCTCGATCTCCACCGCGATCCCCGCCACGATCCCCGCCACGTTCCCCGCCACGATCCCCGCCACGATCCCCGCCACGTTCTCCACCTCGTTCTCCACCGCGCCTCCCACCTCGATCTCCACCGCGGTCCCCACGATCTC
>SXSK01000166.1 GCA_005793375.1 Verrucomicrobiales bacterium
CCATTCACTCCGGCGAGGTTCCCAGAAATCCAGAGTGAACATCCGGACATCGCGCGCCAGAACCAAGGGATAAGCACGGTTTTTTTCGTCGAGTGATGCCAGGATAGAATTCTGCTCCATCAGCAATTGATTTTCCTCCACGGCAAAAGTGATTCGGCGCACTCGTTCATCTCCAAAATAGCCGCTGCCTGGGAATGAATCTGACATGTGTCCCACGAAACTCAGCATGGCGAATTCGTTGCTGGTATCGACGAGGAACGAGTAATGGCGGCCATTGAGGCCGGCCACCATTTCAGCGGCGACAATGGCATCCTCTAGGGTGCGAATGGCCATCCGAGCGCGCTGTGCTTCCGCAGTCAAACGCAGTGCCGCGGTGTTGGAGCGGAGGACGATGGTCCAGGTCGCGAACAAACTGGCGAGGACACCGGTAAAAACCATCAAGGCTACCAGCACTTCGAGAAGTGTGAAGCCAGCTTTAGGACCGAGCCGAGCGGCGGTTGGCCGACGGCGGGCCATGGTGGAGGTTCGGAGGTTCATCAGCGGCGCCCGGGGCTTCCAGCTGGCTTGTAGACCAGCATGCTTAGTTGGGATTCCAGGGGCTTTTTTTCCACGGAATATCGGATCAGAAAGTCGACGCGATAGAGTCCATTGCTGCCCACTTCAGTGATCTGGCGTTGCCAGATGGCATCGGGATACAAATCTCCCACCATTTCGGAAAAGTTGCCGCCATCAACTCCTTCCTCCAGGCGGTTGGTGAGCGATATCATATTGTAGGTCCATGCGGCAACGGTCCCAGCATCGACATGCGTGTGTTGCAGGGCGCGGGCGATCCGCAAGCCGTTTGAGCAGATGGCTAGCACCCCCATGAGAGTGACCGCCAGCACTGAGGAAGCAATCAACACCTCGATGAGAGTGAAAGCCTGGAAACGTTCCTGGGTAGTCCGCTGGCAGGAATGCACTTGGGGATGGGTGAGTTTCATCGGATTTTTTCCACTTCCGCCCAACTGGTGGTGACTTCCAAGGTGATCCTTCGATCCCCGAGAATATTATGGTGAATGATCCCTTCGAATTGGTCGCAGGTACCGTTGGGGTGGAACCGGACGGCGACTCCGGACTCGCGTCGATCCACCGGACGGAGATTAACCAGGAGCGTCTGGTCATCAAAGGCAACGGTTTCGTCAAACGCGGCGCTGAAGGGAACGATCTTGGACGTTTTTGGTGGTTCGCCCTCTGGAGTGGGCACGCCGTCGATGCCCACAAACCGGCTGGCATCGCGTCGCGGGGCCGGTTCGACGCTGAGGTGTGTGGTTTGGTGGTCCGGGGTGATCCGGACCTGCATCGATTTGCCCGTAATAATCGCGAGCTCGCGAGCATTGGCGCAGGCCTCAGTGAAATCCATGACGGCCTGGGTCAATGGATCCTTGCGGGCTTTGGCGACGAGGTTGGGAATACTCAAACCCATCACAATGGCGATCACCAACACGGCCACCATCATTTCCAGCAAGGTAAATCCCTGACACCGGCGGCGAGCCTTGGTCTGCCATGGGGATTCCTTCCGTCCATGCGGGTGTCCGGCCGGTTTCATCGCTGGAGATTGGACGTAATGGCAAACATGGCCTGCATCACGCTGAAGAGCAGAAAGCCGACGACAATGGCGATGGTTATGATGAGGACCGGCTCGATCAGATTGGTCATCACACGCAGCGCGATATTCAGATCGTTCTCGTAGGTTTCTCCCACGTTGTTGAGCGATTCAGGCACATTGCCGGTTTCTTCCCCGATCTTGATCAGATCGATCATGAGTTGGGGGAAAATACCGCTCTTGGCGAGTGGTTGGGCGAGGGTTTTGCCGTCAGTGACCGCATCCCGCGTTTCCGATATGGCTCGTTTGATCACCACATTGGGAATCACGAGTTCAGTGATTTTGAGTGCCTGGAGCACGGGCACACCATTTTGCAGTAACGTGGCGAGTGTGCGGGAGAACTGACCAAATAGGTTGAGGCGAATGACTTTTCCGAAGATCGGCGCGCGCATCTTGAAGCGGTCGATAGTTTCACGCCCGCTTGCGGTAGACTGATACCGTTTGAATAAGATCCACATCATGATGCCCGCCAGCGGGAACGACCACCAGTAGCGGCTGGTGAAGTGGCTGGTATCGATCAGGAATTTGGTGGACCCGGGCAGTTCGATGTTCATGCCTTCGAACAAGGTCATGAACTTCGGCAGCATGACGGTCATAAAAAACGCCACCAAAACCACGCCCACGCCGACCACGACGGCAGGGTAGATCATGGCCGATTTGAATTTGGCCTGGACCTCTGCGAACCGTGTGAAATGCGCAGCCTGGCGGCGCAGCACCTCTTCGACCGCACCCGATGATTCGCCGGCTTTGATAATATTGACCACGAGTTCCGGGAAGATGTGAGTCTGACGACCCATGGCTTCGGACAAGCTCTTGCCTTCGGTGACGTCTTGTTTGAGCTGGCGGCTGATCTCCGAGGGAATTCCTTTGGAACTGAGGCTGGCCATGCTTTGCAACGCGGCGGTGAGTGGCATGCCGGCTCGGAGCAAGTTGGCGAGCTGCTGTGTGTATGTTGCGAGCTCCTGGAGTGAGGGGCGGCGTTTGCGCTGAAGGATCGATTTGAGCTCGGCAGGCAGGATTGAGGATCGCCCCGCGGCAGGGGTTGAGGCACCACTGCGACCAGGTTTTGGCGCCGCCGTAACCGCTTTTGCGGCTGCAGCAGCAGAAGCCTTCACCGCTACAGGGAACAACCCCAAGCGCTCCAATTGAACGGAGGCAGCACCACGATCCGCCGCCTCAAGGAGTCCCTCCACGAGTTCACCGGTTCGCTTGCGTGCCCGATAAGAAAACTGCGCCATGTGCAAGTTATGTATAACCGCAGACAGAGGAAAGTTCTAGGCCCACTTCGTTCATTCTAATCGATCCAAACCCTCCTAATGAAGGTGGTAATTATCCCCCTAAAGCCCCTTGCCCACATTCATTTGTGCGGCAAGACGGGACGTGAATTCACTGGCCGCATTGTAACCCGAGCTTCGCAGTTTGGTTTGAAGCGACGCGACTTCAATCAAGCGTGCCAGGTCGCGCCCGGGGCGTACCGGCAGGGTGACCTGAGGTACCTGGATTCCAAGCAATTCGGAGAATTCTTCATCCAGACCCAGTCGATCGATCTCCATCCCATCTTCCCATTTCTTTAAAATAACCACCATATCCACCCGCTTTTCGCGGCGGATTGAGGCAATACCAAACATGGCGGCCACATTGATGAGACCAATTCCCCGCACTTCCATGAAGTTGCGCCCCAATTCCTTTCCGGATCCAACAAGTTCTGAATTGTCGTCGATACGGAGCAGGGTGACGTCATCCGATACTAGGCTGTAGCCACGTTCCAGAAGTCCGAGGGCGGCTTCGCTTTTACCGATGCCACTTTCCCCTTGAATGATGACTCCGACCCCCTGGACGTCGACCATACTGCCGTGGACCTGCCCGCGCGGGGCAAACATATGCTCGAGAGTCAGTGTGGCCAGATTGATGAACTTCATCGTGATTAGTTCTGTCCGAAAAACCGGAACGCCGGCGCCTTCGGCTGCCCTCAGAAACTCCTTATCCGGCTCGATTCCTCGACAGAACACCACGCAGGGAATACGGTACGACAGTAGTTCGACGTAACGCTGTCGGCGGGTTTCGGGAGGCAAGGAACGCAAGTAGGCTGTCTCGACATTCCCGATGACCTGGAGCCTTTTCGGGGCGAAATATTTTTTGAAGCCTGCCAGGGCGAGTCCGGGGCGATTTACGGTCGGCTCACGGATAACGCGTTTGAGCCCACGGGCACCGGCGATCAGATGCATGTGCAAGGTGGAGGAATGATCGAGATGCAGACGTTCAACGGTGATCGGAACAGCCATGGAAAGACCATCCTTGCCGGCGGGTAGAAAGCGCAACAAAAAAGCCCACTCAACCGCCCGCTGCGCCGGTGCGCTGTGGCCTCAGATATCGCTCGGCAATCGGGTCGGAATCAAACCCTCACCGAAACATGTTTGGCCAAAGAACGATTCGCATTTGTCGCCACGGCTAGGTTCTGTGCATGATCCGGCGTGATGCAGTCACCACATCGATTTCACGAGATTCGGAGCAAGGTCGCCGAATTCATTGGGTTCCGTCGGGTCGGGGAAGGGATTCCCTGCGGACGAATTTTCAGACTGCCATTGGCGGGACTGGGATTTTTCATGACTTCGGCAATGCTTTTCGGTGCCGAGCAGTGGCCGGAGTTCCGAGGGCCCACCGGTCAGGGTTTGTCCAAAAGCCAAAGCCCCCCACTGAAATGGTCGTCTGCGAAGAATGTCCGATGGAAAGCCCCATTGTCTGGCATCGGATGGTCGTCTCCCGTGGTGGTGGACAGTCGGATCTATCTCACCAGCGCCGTGCCCGTCGAGGGTGGCAGCCCGAGTCTGCATGTGTCCTGTCGCGATTTTGCCACCGGAGAGCCATTCTGGGATGTCAAAGTTTTCGCCTCGAACCCGGGTGCGGTGACACGCATTCATCAAAAAAACAGCGATGCGAGTCCAACGCCAATTGTTGCCGGCGGGCGGCTTTTTGTGCACTTCGGTCACTTGGGAACCGCGTGTTTGAATCTCGATGGTAAGGTGATCTGGCGAAACACGTCCCTCGCATATTCCCCGGTGCATGGGAATGGTGGATCCCCTGCGTTGGTGGGTGATCTGCTGGTGTTTAGCTGCGACGGAGCCAGCGATCCATTCATCGTGGCACTTGACAGTCAGACGGGGACGGAGCGTTGGAAGACGCCACGCTCCGTGAGTGCACCGAAACGGTTTTCGTACAGCACGCCGCTGGTGATCCAGGTTGGCGGTGACCTGCAGATTGTCAGTCCCGCTAGTGGCGGAATCTGCGCGTATTCACCTCTCACAGGTCAAGAAATCTGGAGAGCCCGCTACGGCGATGGGTATTCGGTAATACCGCGTCCCGTTTTTGGACATGGGATGGTCTTTCTGGCTACAGGTTATGATCGCCCCAACGCCATGGCGATTCGTGTGGATGGCAAAGGCGACGTCACGGACACCCATGTGGCGTGGTCGGTGTCTCGAGGCGCGCCGAACACCCCCTCCTTGGTTTTGGATGGGGAAGAGCTTTACATGGTGTCGGACGCTGGAATCGCCAGCTGTTTGGAGGCTAAAACGGGGACGGCGATTTGGTCAGAGCGGTTGGGTGGCAATTTTTCGGCATCGCCGGTGCTAGCGGCAGGGAGATTGTACTTTCAAAATGAAGAAGGGGTTGGGTTTGTGGTGAAAGCCGGCCGACGCTATGAACTGCTGGCGCGAAACGATATCCAGGAGCGGACGCTGGCTTCACCGGCTTTTGTGGGAGACTCTATCGTTCTTCGTGGGGCTGCTCACCTCTATCGATTCGAAGCGCCGTAGGTTGGTCTGCTTGCCATGATTCGCACGCTATTTAAGTGGGGCAATTTCGTTAAGTTATCTCACACTGTCTTTGCACTGCCGTTCGCACTGGCTTCCATGTTGCTGGCGGCGCGCGAAAACCGGGGATGGCCTGGATGGCGGCTCTTTGGTCTGGTGATGCTCGCGATGGTGTGCGCCCGGACTTGCGCCATGGCATTCAACCGCATTGTGGATCGCCGTTTCGATGCGTTAAATCCACGGACCTCAGGACGGCATTTGCCGACTGGAGAGATATCTCTCGCTAGCGCGGTGGTACTTTGCACGCTTTCGGCAGGCGGTTTTGTGATGGCGGCGAGAGCATTGAACCCGCTGTGTTTCTATCTTTCCCCGATCGCGTTGTTCCTGATCTGCTTCTATTCCCTAACCAAACGCTTTACGGATTTCACCCATATTTGGCTGGGAATCGCGCTGGCTTTGGCCCCGTTGGGAGCCTGGCTCGCGGTCGAAGGCCGAATCGAGTTCTTGCCGCGAGTGGAGGGAGCTCTGGCTTTGCAACACGGCATGCTGGTCCCCGGTCTGCTCGCGGCGGCAGTGGTTCTATGGCTCATCGGATTCGACATTATCTATGCGACTCAGGACTACGAATTCGATCGGCGCCAGGGGTTGCATTCTCTCGTGGTCCGCTGGGGGCCACAGAATGCTTTAGGTGTTGCATTCATCTGCCACATATTCATGTGGGGGGTTTTGGTTCTGTTCGGTTTGGTGAACAAGTTCCGACTCATCTATTGGCTCGGCATGATGGTCATTGCGGCGCTGCTTTTGATGGAGCACCTTTATGCGCGTCGCCGCGACCTGCGATTGGTCAACGTGGCGTTCTTCAAATTGAACGCGATCATAAGTCTGGTATTCTTGATCATCGTCGCGGTTGAGGTGATCTTTCCTTGGTTCCGATTGCGATGGTATTGATCATTGTAGACTTGACCTTAGTGGAGGGGGGTATGGTTTGGTTTCGGCCGCTCCAGACAATAGGATTGTCTGAGACGCGGGATTAAGACTGAAACAACCGAATCATTACGGATAAAGGCTCATGAAAGTCATCAAACGCTTGCGGGTTCCAGTAGGAGTGGTTTTTGGGGTAATCGCTACGGTGCTCGTTGGGTGCGCCAGCTTCTCGTCGCAACCCAAGTACACCGCGGAACAGGTCATGGAACAAGGGTTCAAGGGGGACGACTCTTTGATCAAAAAGGTGACCCAAGGGAAGGGAACCCAAGACGATTTCAAGCGTCTGTCTGAATTGGTCAACGAATTGGCTAAGAACAAGCCGACCAAAGGGGATATGGCGAGTTGGAAAGAGAAAACCTCGGCGTTGTCGGCTGCAGCGAAGAATCTAGTGCAGGGAACCCCTGGTGCTTTGGACAGCCTTAAAGCGGCCTCGAACTGTAAGGCTTGCCACAGTGTGCATAAGCCTAGTTGATGCAACCGGGGCATTTTGTCCCAAAAGCGGGTGGCAACGGTTCGTCTGCGCAAAAATTCTCAAAAACCTATTGCACCCAAAAGGCCGATTGATATTGTGCGCGCCCCGTTTCCCACGGGTAACGACAAGTCACCGATTTTCCTGGCCGCGATGCCTACGATTAACCAGCTGGTCCGAAAGGGCCGTAAGAAGATTAACTACAAGTCCAAGGCCCCTGCTTTGGAGGGCGCCCCGTTTCGACGTGGCGTTTGCCTCCAGGTCATGACTCGTACTCCGAAGAAACCCAACTCCGCGATGCGGAAAGTGGCGAAGGTGCGCCTGACCAATGGTCAGGAAGTCATCTCCTACATTCCGGATGA
>SXSK01000167.1 GCA_005793375.1 Verrucomicrobiales bacterium
CGGGGAGCAATCCCCATGAAGACCCCAAGCAGACCACTTGGTTGATAGGTTGGGCGTGTAAATACCGCGAGGTATGAGCGGACCAATACTAATAGGTCGATGGCCTTGACTACTTTTTTACTCTCTCAATTAAACTAATCGCTGTATGCAGATTTCAGGGAACACCAGTCCCTAGTTCTTTACGGTGGCCATGAAGCGATGGTCCGACCCGATCCCATTCCGAACTCGGCCGTCAAACGTCGCATTGCCGATGGTAGTGCATGTATAGCTTGCGCGAGAGTAGGTCGCCGCCGTTACTTTATTCTACATCATTATGATGTCGGGCATCCCCAAGGATCTTAAAGGATCCTTGGGTTTTTGCTTTCTACGTCTTGTGATCGGTGTGGATTCCAATGAAAGTACAGGGAACGTGAGCACGCCTTATTCCAACAAATACTACGAACGGCTTAAGGAGGATTCAGCGTCTTCAGCCAACGTGATGGTTCCAATCATTATGCACCTTTTCCATCCCTCGTCAGTTGTGGATGTTGGATGTGGATCTGGGACATGGGCTAAGGCTTATTCGGATGCAGGAGCTGGCGTCATCGGGGTAGACGGTTTTGAAGTGAGCACTGAACAAATGCTCATACCTCCCACTCAGTTTGAGCGCAGGGATCTTTCCAAATCTTTGGAGCTTACAAAACGCTTCGACTTAGCCAATTGCCTCGAAGTCGCTGAACATTTGGACGAATCCAGGGCTGCTGGGTTCGTAATCGATTTGTCTAAATTGTCCGACGTGATTGTTTTTTCGGCAGCAGTTCCTGGTCAGGGTGGAACTCACCATGTTAACGAACAGTGGCCCAGTTACTGGATCCAGAAATTTGAGTCAGAGGGATATGTGGCTTTGGATTGTTTGCGCAACCAAGTGTGGCAGAATCCGAACGTCGCGTGGTGGTATGTGCAAAACGCCTTTGCCTTCGTCAAACGAAGTCGTCTCCCTGATTTCCCCTTGGCCGAGGAGGCCGTAAGGCCTTGGCCCAATGACTTGGTTCACCCCAGGGCCTACGTGCGTGCGACGGTGCCTAGTGAAATGTCCCCACGGATGATCAAAGAAGTCGTCAAAGCGTTGCCGTACTTTCCAGGGAAAATTGCCGACTTCATGCGCCGTTAACCGGATGGAAAACGCGTCTCACACCCCGTCGACTGCAGACCCGCCTCCCAAGTCTTAAGGGGTGCTTTGCGCTACGTGGATGGCTTTTTTGGTTGCCACAACCAATGCGTTGAACATTCCGTAACGAAGTGGTGTGGCATTCAGCACCCACTCGACCCAGTCGTGAACGTCTCTATCGGTGCAGGATACCGATTCGGTGTCGCAACCAAAACGTTCCAAGAAGAATTTCATATCCAGAGCGTTGGTGGCCACAATGGCATCGTCGTCGGGAGTAAATGGCACCTTGATGGTCGGAGTCATCCGTTCGAAGCACACAGCTGCCGGATCATTCCTCATCATCCGCCAACGCTGTATGAGCCCGCAGGCGTTTCGATATTTGGATCTTAGACCGCGCATACGGGGGTGGTAGTCATGGTAGCCGATGACGCGGAGGAAATTTGGACTGCTGAGAACGACTCTTCCTCCGGGTTTGCAGACACGCACGGCTTCGGAAATGAACGATTCCGGGGATTCGGTATGTTCCAAGACATTTAAGGCACCCACAGCGTCGAAGTAGTCATCTGGATATGGCAACTGCTTTCCGGGATAGACCACGCATCGTGGTGAAATCTTAGAGGCTCTTGCAATGTTGGCTTCCGCCACATCGACGCCATGTGCTTCAAAACCCGACTGAATCAGGTGAGCGACCACTTGGCCGACGCCACAGCCAATATCAAGGATTCGCCCTCCAGGGGATGGAGGTTGGATCATCCGAGTAAATTTAGAATAGAATGCTGAGTCCCACCCTGCCAGGATGTCGGCGTAGCTCAAGTCATCGCGGACTCGGTTAAGGTGACTGCTCATGGAACTTTGGGCGCAGAGGGTCGAAAACTACCAATTGGTGTTGTCAATGCATTGCCTGGAATTCTTGGCTTTGAGGCATCGTGAAAACTCTTGGCGATATGGCGCGCAACTTCAGGTGCGTGGCGGTGTTCCACACCGACCATGATATCCGCCGCATCACGGTAGGTGGGCGTGCGCTCCTGCATCAACTCACGGATTCTGGCCAGAGGATCCGGTGCTTGGAGGAGGGGGCGGTGGGTTTGGTTCTTAACTCGTTCGTAAATGATCTCGGGGGAAGCCCAAAGGCAGACAATGAGACAATGCTGGCGCAAGTTTTCAAGATTTCTTGGGTTCGCAACCATGCCGCCACCGGTGGAAATCACCTTTCCTCGAGCGGAAGCCAATTCACTGACAAGTGTGGCCTCGCACTTTCGAAAGTATGCCTCTCCAGAGTGAGTAAAAATTTCACCGATCCGACGGCCTTCGCGTTGTTCTATGACCTTATCGGTGTCAATCAGTTCGAAGCCAAGCGTATCAGCGAGCAGATTGCCGACGGTTGATTTTCCAACACCCATAAATCCGATTAACGCGAGATTATGGAAATGCCGCCCTGTCGGTGCATGTTCCGTGGGTTGCGTTTCAGGTGGCTGGGACATAGTGTTGAAAAAGCAGGGAAAGCGTAAAGAAACCTGCGAATATAAGCCCGTAGCCGAAGCTTGGTGTGACGGCTAGTAAGTCGACAAGGCAGATTCCTGCCAGCAGGCTTGAGACGGTCTTTCCGACTTGGCGAGAGGGACCACCGAATGTGAAGCGAAGGCTGCGCCAAGTCCAGACGATGAGGAGGAGCGATAGGAGCAGCGCCCGTGTGCGCGTGTAACCCGGGTTTGTTAAAAAGGCCAACAACAGTGGTACGGCCATGGCTCCCAGTGGCCACAATTGAATGGGGGAAGCGGACAGGCTTTCACGTTTGGCGATATAGCTCAGGCCGACGATCCAGCATCCTAGGGCCAAAGAACTCCAGGCGCCTAACCCAGTAATTCCATCTTGGCCAACCGAACAGGCTAACAGGAAAAGCAAAACGCGGCAGGTTGCCATTAGGATCGGTGAAAACGCTACCGATTTATGAATCGCATCATAGAGTACGATTGAGGACGCGAGGAGAATTCCTAGGATCGTCGCATGGATGCCGAGCGGGATTAGCAGGAGCCAGCCGAGAAGGAGCATGGCAAATCCGGCGGACCAAACCGTGCGTTCTGAGATTTCTCCTTTAGGAATTGGGCGTGCCGCTCGGTGAGCCCGGTCAAAATCCACATCAAAGGCATCATTCAAATACATGCCGCCGACGTACAAAAGGCTGGCAGCGATTGTGGTCAAGCCGAGTGATGGGATCGATCCTCCGCCGCCCAACAACCAACCAGCGAGGCAGTTGCTCCAGACTGTGGGCAGATTGGAGACGCGCCCCAGCACGAGCAGCGTTTTCAGGAGCGAGATCAGGCGTGCATCCATGGGCAGTGCGGAAAGGCAGGCTATGGATGCGTGGGCCGACGGGTTGAACGTGCCCGGGTTAGTTGTTCTGTTTTCATGAACAGGCCATCCACGCAAATTCCCTGGTGGTACAGGCGCGTTGTTCTTAAGTCTGCTGGTGGCAGGGCGGGCACGGTGGGTAAGCCTAACGAAGCCTTGGTGGAAAGCCAAGGAGTGTCGGGAGTTGGATCTGGCGCCCTTGAAACTCGTGGATGATGCTTCTAGACTGGTTCGATGGAATCGCTCCACGCCCCATGGCGCATCGACTACATTTTGGGGCCCAAGTCGCCGATGGGAGATCAGTCGTTGTTCACCCGAATCGCTCAGTCCTCGGATGACGAGGCCAACTACGTGTTGTTTCGCGGCCGAACCTGTTATGCGCTGCTCAATGCGTATCCTTACAATGGGGGGCATCTGATGGTCGTTCCTTATCGACAAACGTCGGAGTGGAACGATCTGAATGACCAAGAACTGTTGGAATTAATGCATTTGGTGCGCCGATGTCAGAACGCTCTGCGAGAGGTGATGCGGCCACAGGGTTTCAACATTGGAGTGAATTTGGGGAGGGTGGCTGGGGCTGGCGTTGTGGAACATCTTCATGTACATGTAGTGCCACGGTGGGATGGAGATGTAAACTTCATGCCCCTAATCGCTGGAACCTCGGTGGTGCCAGAGGCGCTTAAAGAGACGGCTGCAAAGCTCCGCCGCGTCATGGAGATCACCACAGAGAAGCCTTACTGAGAGCTTGCCTCGCCGAGGGCTCCGCGAAGAGTGACTGGAAATTGACTGTGACGACTGAAACTTTGCATTACGAATCGGCACGCGTTGCCCAAAGTCTTTTTGGCAATGACGAGAAGAATCTGCGCGCCTTGGAGACGGAATTAGATGTGAAGGCGACGTCTCGAGATGGTTGGATCAAGCTCGAAGGAGAGCCTGATGCAGTCGCCTCCGCCCGTCAGGTTTTTCAGCACCTGGAGCGGAACCAGCAGGAAGGAGTTCCTACCCGAGCTCGAGACTTCGCCCATGCTGTGCATGTAGTGCGACATGACGGCACGGAGGCCTTGGAAAGCTTGTTCAACAACCGAATCACGACATCACCCAAAAAACCGGTCGTGACACCCAAGACCGTGGGGCAACAGCGTTACGTCGCCGCCATTCGTGAGCATGACGTTACTTTTGGGATTGGGCCCGCAGGAACTGGAAAAACCTATCTGGCGATGGCCATGGCAGTGGCGGCATTGAAGGATGGGCGTGTGAGTCGTATCATCCTGACGCGACCTGCGGTTGAAGCGGGTGAAGCGTTGGGGTTTCTGCCTGGCGATCTTTACCAGAAGTTGGATCCGTACCTGCGTCCGCTTCAAGATGCCTTGCATGACATGATGCCTGGCGACGAGTTGGAACGAAATCGAGAGCGCGGCATTATTGAAATTGCGCCATTGGCATATATGCGGGGGCGTACATTGAACCAGGCTTTCATTGTCTTGGATGAAGCGCAGAACACGACGCCTGAGCAGATGTTGATGTTTCTGACGCGGCTTGGTTTTGGTTCCAAAGTGGTGATCACGGGGGACCCCACTCAGATTGATCTACCGCTGAAAAAGAAGTCAGGGTTGGTGGAGGCTATCCACGCCCTCCCTGACGTCGATGGGGTGGCTCTGATTCGTTTTGAGAAGCGGGATGTGGTGAGGCACCCCTTGGTCCAACGTATTGTACACGCCTACGAGTTGCATCGGGGAACGTATCAGGGTGAATGAGTGCCAAGCGCTCGTCGCGTTCAGCGGGGGTTGCCTCTGTCAATGCCCTTCCAAGGACCGCATTGGGTAAGGTGATGCCGGTGGACGAGGACAAGGAATCGAACATCTCCCTCGTGATCCGAAACTCTCAACGAGTCCGGAACCTGTCGATGAGGGCGGTGCGTGGCTTGTTGGAGGCGTTCCTTCGTGCGCAGGGAATTACGGCGGAGCTGGGGGTTGTCTTCGTCTCGTCCCGCAAGATGGCTGACGCCAACTGGCGGTTCCTTCAACACGAAGGGTCAACGGATGTCATCACGTTTGATCACGGTTCCACGCGAAAGCACCTCAAGGGAGATATCCTGATCAGCATTTCGGATGCGGTGAACCAAGCGGAAGAATTTCGGACCGATTGGGAGGAGGAGACCTCGCGGTATTTGATCCATGCGTTACTCCATTTGCAGGGATTCGATGACAAGGAGCCGCTAGCTCGGCGTCGGATGAAGCTGGAGGAGAACCGTTGGTTGCGTCGGATGCAGCGCGGGGGCTGGGTTCGCCTAGAGCGCTGAGCACTGGCCTGACGGGCGGATCTCTAACAGGAATCCCGCCGTGTGCTCAGTTTTGTTGGTGATCGTGACTGGGCTTGGGGTTTGGTCCTGGTCCACGTCCGGGTCCAAAGCCTGAGCCAGGTCCCGGGCTGCGGCTCATTCGTTGGCGGTTTGCTTCGGTAAAAATCTGCTGCTGTTCCGCGCTCAAGTGATCCTGGATCTTCTGATCCGTTTCGCGGATCGCCTCCTGAATTCGTTGCCAGGATTCTTCCTGAAGCTGGCGCATGCGATTCATTCGATCGCGGACGATTGGCTCGATTTTGGAGCGTTGTTCCGAGGTTAGATTCAGCTGCTTGGTTAAGCGATCGCACTTGTTCTGGACGTAATCGTCTGGCTTTGGAGCGGTTGGGAACGAGCGGGGACGCGGGCGAGACTGGGAGTAGCCGACGGCTCCACCGGCGATGAACCCAAGAATGAAAACACCAGCAAGGTAGAAAACGGCCGTTTTTTGATTCAGGGAGTTCATCGCAATGCAAGTTCAATAGCGGCGTCCGTGAGGGCGAATTCATCGGCTTCATCGTGCGGAGACGTCCGGACAGAGAGCGCGACGGTGGCTGTTGCGACACAGGTGGCAAAAATCAATCCCCGGCGAAACAATGTGATGAGGTCGCCAATTTCCGGGGAATGTTGGATGCCCGAACGTAATTCGGCCAGGATGCGACGCTCGAAGTTTGGGTGGAGTTCTTTGATGGGGAGGGGAGGGGCTTCGGCAGCGGCTTGGAAAAGGCGATCCAGAGGTGTTTTGGATTTCATGGGCGGGTCTCCTTTAGCAAGCTTTGCAGGTGTTTCTTCATCTTTTGGCGAGCTCTAAAGGCCCGCACCTTAACCAAAGTGCGGCTCCAACCGGTAATTTGTTGCAGCTCATCAACACTCCGTCCTTCAAGGTGTAGTTGAGTAATCACCAAGCGATCTTCTGGGCTCAATTGGGTTAGCATCTTCTCAACCAATTCTCGAGCGGCGACATTCTGTGACGAATCCAGATTCTCCTCGGAATGGGCCAAGTTCTTTATGACCTCCTCTTCGTCTTCACTCAAGTCTGCCCACCTCAGTTCAGGTCGAACGCGTTGCTTATCCAGTTCATTGAGGCACGTATTGACGGCAACGCGTGAGACCCAATGTTCCAACGGGACATTGCCGCTGAATTGGCCCAATCGACTAAAGATTTTTAAGAATACCGTTTGCACCAGATCCTCTTCGGCACTTCGCCGGGGTAAATGTGCGCGAACTAGCTTGAGTACCAACGGGTTCAAGTGATGCATGAGCGCCACTGCGGCTTCCTGATCACCACTCAAAACCTGAGCCACGCACGCAGGAACATCCAACTCGGGCGCGGACTCTGGCATAATTGCATGGTTCGCCAATTCACTTACCTTTTGAGACCCGAGCCAGGCAAGGCGGTTACACCTGTATTGCTTTCGGTTGGTTCTTGATCAGGTTAAATTGAGGTTTTGGACAATTTGAGCGGTGGAATGCACTTTGTTCAACGTGTAGAAATGGATGCCTGGGGCTCCTTGGCGCAGGAGGTCGGCGCATTGTTCGGTGGCGTACTCGATGCCAAAACGGGTGACCGCAGCGTCGTCGTCGCCCAAATCCTCGAGTCGTTGGAGAAAACTTTTTGGTAACTGCGCGCCGCAAAGCGCGACAAATTTCTTTGTTTGATTGCGAGCCACAACGGGCAGGATGCCTGGTATGATGGGCACCTGGACGCCGAGTTTGGCCGTTAGGTACTCCCGAAATTGGTAATAATTGGCGTTATCAAAGAAAAGCTGGGTAACGATAAAGTCAGCCCCAGCTTTGACCTTATCGGCAAGGTAGCCCCAATCCACGAACTTGCCTTCGCGACAAGCGATGTGGCCTTCTGGGAACCCGGCGGTTCCAATATTGAAGCCGCCGAGGTTGTGCAGGTACTTGACCAATTCAGAGGAGTACCGAAAACCGCCGTCGGTTGGAATCCACTCACCGGAACCGCCCGGTGGGTCGCCACGGAGCGCGAGTAAGTTCTTCACGCCTCGTTCCCTGGCTTCTTCAATTACGGAATGAAGTTCTGCGCGGGTAGCGCTGACGCACGTCAGGTGCATCATGGTGGTGAGGTCGTATCGCTTTTGGATTTGGTCGACGATTGCGATGGTTTTTTGCCGAGTGCCGCCGCCGGCACCGTAGGTAACCGAGCAATAGTCCGGCCGGAATTTCAATAATTCCGGGAGTGTTTTCTCCAGGAGGTTGCGATCGCCTTCTTCGGTTTTCGGGGGGAAAAATTCGAAAGAAATTGCTGGTCGGCCTTGTGAGGCGCGCTCGACATGGATGTCGTGAATGAACCGAATCACGGATGCAGTGTGTGAGCAGTGCCGTGCTGGGCGCAAGTGCTGAGCCGTGGGGATTGTTTGTTATTGACGACTCAAGAGTTACTGAGGGTTAGGCTTGCGCTGAGTATTTTGAAGGTGGCGGGGCGCTGGGAGAGATCGGACGTTAGCGGAGATTGAGAGGGAGTCGTTCGACCAAGGTGAACAATTCTAGTAGTTTGGCTGCAACCGCGTCTCGAGTCAGGGAAGGTGCGAAATCAAATCCTGGGCGTGGCGCCAACGATTTGACGACCGCGCAGTAGTCGTCGTTCACCATGACGCCGAGCACCTCTCCGGTTTTGCTTAGGACAAGGTCACCGGCGTTGGGTGCGAATTCGCCAAAGAGCCGGTTGAAGATTTTGTTCTTCATTTTGACGAAGTCGGGGAGTTTGGGGTCGAGTTTGAACTCGACTTCGCCATACTTCCCGCTGCGGCTGATGAGGATGGCTTCTGTGAATTTGAAGGGATTCTTGGACAGAGGGTAGACTTTGACACCGAGAGCATCCGCGCTGGTGCGGTCGACGGGAACTGCGCAGATGCGAGGGTCGGCGAGGGCTGTGAAGAGACTGCTGTGCTTCAGGTCGTTGGATTCGGCAGTCACTCGAATGCTAATTTTCTCCATGCCAATTGCCGGGTTAGACAAAGTGAAGGGAGTTTCCCTGACATGGAGAAGGGCCAGGATGCGATTGCCGTCGGCCACGAGCACGGTGGCGGTGGTCTTCTGTTTGTTTGATGGGGAAAGAACGCCTGAGGCGACCGCGGAGACCGAGACAGCGACACGGTTGGAGAGGTAGTCGCTGAAGATTAAGTTTGCGTTGATTGGAGTGTTTTCGCGGATTTCACGGACTTCCTTCGAGATTTCTCCGGACTTGGCGGCTAGTTGGGTCACTCCAGAGGCGAGGGCAGAAGTTTGTTCCTGGAGTTTGGTTTTTTCCTGCCGGACCACGGTGACCTCTTGTTTGAGGTCGTTGACGTTTTTCTGTAGCTGGCTTTTTTCGGTCTCGGCGACTTTGACTGCGGTGTTCAATGCGGCGACCTGCTTTTCCGCGTCGCGTTTTTCTCTTTCAAGGGCTGCAGCCGCTTGTCGCTGTCTCTCCACCTCCGCTTGTCGGCGCTCCATTTCGAGTTGCTGGAAGCGGAGGCTTTCAAGCAGTTGTTTTTTTTCCTGTTCGCCTGCCCGGAGGGAATCGGAAAGGGCTTTTTGCTGACGTTCTGATTCCAGTTGCCGAGCGGTGAGAGAACGTTCTGATTCTTTAAGTTTTTCCTGGGCGAGAGCCGCCTGCTGGGAAGTGGCCAAAAGACGTTCGTTGGATTCCTGCACGGCGCGTTGGGTTTGTTGGAGGCCTTTTTCCAATTGATCGCGTTGTTGCTGC
>SXSK01000168.1 GCA_005793375.1 Verrucomicrobiales bacterium
GCTCCTCACCAACAGGTCCGAAACATGCGCGCAGATCCCTGTCCCGCTCTTCAGCCGAAGGTCGCCACGAACTGTTCAAGATTTACTACACCCCAATGCGGACTCCTTGAAACCCATTGGGGTGGTAACACCGTTCGGCTGAATGCAATCCTCTAAGTGGCTAACCAGTTATTTGTTTCACTAATGCTTTCAGAATCTCCGTATCGTCATCGTTACATCTTAGACCCGCGTGTTCTTCATTGATGTCCAGTGGACTTTGTCGGGGAGGCGAAGCGGTTCGTCTGGAGAGGGGCAAACAAGTCGATGGGCAGAAATATGCCGGGGAAGTTACCGGCACTTTCCCAGGCACATCTCGGCGGCGGCGAAAAGCGGTTGAGGACAACCGCACTCAAAAAAGACGTCCCCAATTCGAAGTGGGGCAAGATGCTGATGGCAACACCGGTGGTGATTGATGGCAATCCAGCAGTTTCTCAACTGAGTTTTCGGCCAAACAGAGCAGGATGTGCCGTGCAAGCACTGGTCCGTCCGCAAAGATGCCCTATTTGACGCTGTTCACCAGGGGTGCCATGCCCTGGATCCGCACTTCGAGTTTGTCACCCGAGTCTATCGGGCCAACACCGCTGGGCGTCCCCGTCAGAATAATGTCACCGGGAATCAGTGTCATGTTGGTCGAAATGAAACTTACCAGTTGAAAGCAGTTGAAGATCATCTGGCTGGTGTTGCTGTTCTGACGCAACTGACCATTTTGGAAAAGCTGGATGCTGAGATCGTGTGGATCGATCTTGGTCTCCACGTAAGGTCCGAGCGGTGTAAAGGTATCGAACGATTTTGCGCGAGCCCACTGGCTCTCAGCAGCCTGGATTGTCCGGTCAGAAATATCCTGTGCCGCGGTGTACCCAAAGATGTAGCGCGCGGCGGCGGCTGGAGTGACATTTCGCATCCGCCGACCGATAACCACGGTCAATTCCGCTTCAAAATCTGTTCGATGTGTCGGGAATGGAATCTCGATCTTGGTGCCATCCGAGATGAGTGAGGTAGGGGCCTTTAGCCAGAAGAGTGGTTCCTTTGGCAGTGGCTTGCCGGATTCACGGGCGTGATCGGCGTAGTTCAGTCCCACGGCGATGATTTTGGACGGCTGGACAGGCGTCAGGGTTTTGAGGCCCTTGAGGGGTGTCGGCTTCTTGTCAAATGAAGGCGAGCCGAAGACATCGCCATGTAGTCGGAATATTTCCCCATCGACAACCTTCGCATAAAAGGTGTCGTCACCTTTCTGAAACCGCCCGATTGCTGCCATAAGCTGTGCGGAGTGGTAGCAGCATATTCATGAAAGTCGCAAGGTGAATCTCCCCAACGGGCGCTGTTCGGTACTGGAATTCAGTCGTTAAGCACCAAAAGCCGCAAGGAAACTCCAGCACTCCAGGTCGGGTAAACTCATCGCCATGGCGATTGCCTCAGGTCTCTTCAACTGAAAAGGTGCCAACCGATTGAATCGGACAGGCACCCTAAACGGGACCAACCGCCGTGAAGATTCGAGGCCGCTTATTTTCCGGGGCGCTTGGTCGGCGTCACCCAGTCTTTGTGCCAATCAATGGCCCACAATCGCTCGAGCTTCACCACTTCAGAATGACCATCAACGAATCCAATATTGATGGCGCCGGGAAGGGTGTCTTTGGGATTAAAGTTCTGGTTTTTGGGCCAACCCGAACTGCCGTGTCGAGGCAATGTCACGCGAACCATGGCACCTTGAAAATCGTCGCCGGTATACAGATTTCGAGCCGGCGGATCGGTCGGCTGAGGCCACGTATCGATCCAGTTGCCATCCGGGATCACTGGAGTGGACGCTGGATTGGGACAATCCGCCTCGTTGCGGTATTTTTTCCGCTTCTGGTCGGCTGAACTGAAGTAGGGATCGTCATCGCCATAAAACCAGCCGTTAAAGACATAACTGCCTTCGTAATCGAATCCCTTTGAACCCGTCCATAGCCAGGTTTGATCGAGCGAACCGCTGTTGGCGTGTCGGCGACGCGACTTCTTCGAGGCTGAAGGAGCGGACGGACAGACACGCGCTTGATTGATGCCGCCGTAATTGGTCGCCAACACCGTCACCCAAAGTGCGTTATCCATGGTGGCCGTCGCCTGCCCATTGTACGGCACCGGCTTGCCGTAGTCTTGCAGGTACATGAACGTGGATAGGGTCAGCGTCTTGGTGTTATTGATGCACTTGATGGAGTGGGCCTTGGATTTGGCCTTCGCCAATGCTGGCAATAACATTCCTGCCAAAATCGCAATGATGGCTATGACCACCAGCAGTTCGATCAGAGTAAACCCGGAGTAAATTCTCCGGAGCAATGGTTGAGTCTTCATAACACTTCAAGGAAACGTCCGCGGTGGGCAGCAAGACGTTTGAAAATCAGCTCACGTCTATCTACGCCGGAATGTGCTGGCAAGGAAAGCACGATTTCAGTCAGCCAGCACATGCCGCCGCCACTCGTTGGAGTTGGGCCTCGGTGATTTCGGGAAAGATTGGCAGTGACAGAATCCTAGGACATAAGGCTTCCGCCACCGGGAAGCTGCCCGGTCCATAGCCCAATTCCTTGAATGCCTCCTGCAAATGGACTGGCGTCGGATAGTGAACTCCATGGGATATCCCGGCGGAATCTAACGACGCTTGAAGTTTCGCACGCTGCGCTGTCTGGACCACATACAGATGCCAAACGGGCAATGAATAAGGTGCTGCTTCCGGCAAGGCCAAACTGGAATGACGGAGGATTTCGGCATAACGCGCTGCGGCCACGCGCCGCTGCTCATTCCAAGCCTCCAACCGCTTCAGCTTTACCCGCAAAACCGCAGCCTGCAAGGTGTCCAATCGGCTGTTGAATCCTTTGATCGGATGGACATTCTTTGGCTGTTGACCGTAATTCCGCAGGGTGCGAAGGGTGTCTGCCAAGTCTCGCCGATGAGTGGTAATACCGCCCCCATCGCCATACGCTCCCAGGTTCTTGCCAGGATAAAAACTGAAGCAACCGATATCCCCGATCGACCCGCAGCGGCGTCCTTTGTACTCCGCCCCATGCGCTTGGGCAGCATCTTCAACGATGCTAAGGCGGTGTTGCCGCGCCAATTCCAACAAGGGGTCCATGTCCGCAGGCTGCCCGTACAAATGCACCGGCAACAACGCCTTGGTCTGGGGTGTGATGGCTCTCGCAGTGGCTTCCGGATCCATCGTGTAATACCGCGGATCCACATCCACCAATACCGGCCGCGCCCCCGCCTGCCAAACCGCCAACACGCTGGCAATAAAGGTGTGAGTCGGCACAATCACCTCATCGCCGGGGCCGATCCCCAGTGCGCGCAAGGCCAGATGCAACGCATCGACACCATCGCTGACCCCAATGCAGTGTTCCACTTGACAGAATTCCGCAAATTCCCGCTCAAACGCCCCGACATCTTCGCCCAGGATGAAGTCGCCACGGGACATCGCCCGAATGACAGCCGCGTTGAACTCGGATTCGAGTTGGCGATACTGCGCACTTAGATCCACGAAATGAATTTTGTCAGCCGACATGCGGCCAGAGAGCAAGACAGGGTTGGTCCGAAGAATCACGCACGAAAAATTCACCCTCCACTCCATACAGCCACGGCTCCACTTCATCATAAGAACTGCTGTCGCCGGATCGGGCGCATCTGCGGGGTTGCGAAGCGATGAGCCTGTCTGGTAAATTTGCCCATAAATCAATCTCCAGCTTTATGAAATGGTCCTCCATCCTTCCACCTCATTCCCGCCGACTGGACGGTTTCACATTGATCGAACTACTGGTGGTCATCGCCATCATTGCGATCTTGGCTGGCATGCTCTTGCCCGCCCTAGCGCGTGCACAGTACTCCGGCATGCGCGCCGCTTGTTGGAACAACATTCGCCAACAATATCTCTCCCAGATCCTCTACGCCGAGGATTTTAAAGGGCGGTTTCCCGAACACGCCGATGGCAGCCCGGACTACCATCGACTCGGTGGTAGCAAGAACAGTATTGTGGATCTGATGCGGGGTACCTATGTGCAAAACACGAGCATTCTAATCTGTCCCGTCACGAAAAGGAGTTTCGGCCGAGTCTGGCTCAATTACGCCAGCATGAAAAACTTCGCCGACAAGAATACTAAAGATTACGGGGGTTGGGATACGACCGCCGGCAATGTTTACACACCCTATATGTGGTTTGCGAATTTCAAGTCCACTCCGCCCATGAAATTTGTGGACAAGGACGGCAAGGTGAATGCAGATCCAGAACAGAACGAGCCCGCCTGGCCCAACAAACTGGAGGAATGCGAAACCCGACGCGCCTTCATCACTCATCGTGTCAGCGACACCCCGGGGTCAGCACTCTGGGATGTCGGGCATCTCGGTAAACACGGGGCCGGCAGTCAAACCAAACCCCTATGGGCTTGGTCTGTCACGCCGGATCAACCTGTAGGCCAAGCCGATGGCAGCGTGATTACTCGGAACAAAGCTCAGATCCGTGCCCGTGCACTAGGTGGCCCCAGCGCGGATACAAAATATTATTATTGATCCGTTCTGGCCCTCCTGGTCCTCCCGCCGCAGGTTTCCCGCATGCGCGATGCCATCGCAACACGGGCTCGGGAATTGGGTTTTGACGCGTGTGGTTTCACCACGGCCGCCCCCCCACAAAGCGGACCGCAGTTTTTGGCGGCGTTATCTGAGGGGCGTCATGGCGCCATGGAATGGCTGGCGCGGAACGCATCCAAACGGATTGACCCTCAACTCGTCCTCGACGGGGTTCGCAGTGTGCTGGTCTTAGGAATTAGCTACCATCTCACGGATCGTGATACGAGGAAGCGGGTCGAGGCCCAGTCGCTCATGAATCGGGCCTTACCAAAAGGTGAAGTAGCCCGGTACGCTTGCCATCGGGATTACCACAGCGTCTTGATCTCCCCTCTTAAGGCGCTGACCGAATTCGTCCAAAACCTGGGCGGATCCGGAACCCGCTCGTTATGGTACGTCGACACCGGCCCAGTTTTGGAACGAGACTTGGCGCAGCGAGCAGGCATTGGGTTCGTGGGAAAACACACGAACCTGGTGAGCCGCTCCCGTGGCAACTGGTTGTTGCTCGCGGAAATTCTCACCACGCTGGAATTAATCCCGGATGCCCCTGAGAGAAACCGCTGTGGCCACTGCGTCCGATGCTTGGACGCCTGCCCCACTCAATGCATTACCGCTCCGTTCAAACTCGATGCCCGACGCTGCATTTCCTATCTGACCATCGAACTCAAAGGGGCCATTCCCATTGAATTAAGACCATTGATCGGCAACCGGATTTTTGGGTGTGACGATTGTCTGGCGGTTTGTCCCTGGAACCGGTTTGCCAAGGCGGGTTCGCTGATGCGCCCGGTGGCACGCCCGGACTTGGCGACTCCCGATTTACTCAGTTTATTGCGACTGACCAACGACAAATTCAAGCGGCAATTCGCAGAAACTCCCATCCTGCGGAGTAAGCGTCGCGGTTTGTTGAGGAACGTTTGCGTGGCATTGGGAAATATCGGAACCGTGGAGGCATTGCCCGCGCTGAACTCAGCAGCCCAAGATCCCGAGCCATTGATCGCGGAACACGCTCTCTGGGCGATCGAACAAATTCAAAACCGATGCAACACGGCCCAGGGCTAGCGTCAGCGCATCGATAACTTCGGCCACAGGGTTTTCACCCCCCAACCGCAGGCGAGCGCGATTGCGGCTAATAAGATCGCTCCGGGCACCCTCCCGTAAACCGTGAAGCCACCCGCAAAGATGAGTGCCCAAATGCCGATGGTCGCCAGCGCCGCCGATGCCAATGCGGGCCCCAAATCGGAGCCACCCGTCGAATTCCTTAGGTTAACTCCCTCGGATTGCGCGTCCGCCAGTACCGGCGCCCATCCGGGTCCGCTGGGTTGAATCGCTCGGTAAAACTTTCGAAGAACCGACTTCTCCGTGGGTTGGGTCATCCAAGCGGTAACCATCCAGGCCGCAGTGGTGATCCCTACGCCACTGATCATCTGAACCCAACCGGCCGGGGCTTTGCCTGCCTTGTTCAAAACAAAATATCCGACGGCAACCAGGAATGAAGTCGCCATCGCAACGATTTCAGACGCTGCATTGATGCGCCACCAGAACCACCGGAGGATCAGCAACAATCCGGTGCCGGCCCCAATTTGAAGCAATAGTTCAAACCCAGAAAGTGCGTCTTGCAGCTGAAGTGCAATCACACACGACGCCACCATCAAGCCCAACGTGCTGAGACGTCCTGCCCAGACCAGCTGGGATTCGGTCGCGCCGGGCTTCATGAAGCGCCGATAAACGTCGTTCACTAAAATCGACGACCCATAATTCAATTGGGTCGATATGGTGCTCATGTAAGCCGCGATCAGCGAGGTCACGACGATGCCCAATAATCCCGCCGGCAGTCGGGTGAGCATAGCTGGATAGGCAAGATCGTGCTGAATCATGTGCGCCGGCAGGTCGGGGAATTGAGTCCGAAGTTGTTCCAGATCGGGATAGATGATGAGCGACGCTAGGGCGACGATGATCCACGGCCAAGGGCGCACGGCGTAGTGCATGACGTTAAAAAAGAGGCAGGCCCCGACCCCGTGAGCCTCGTTCTTCGCTGCCAGGATGCGTTGCACCACATAACCTCCGCCTCCCGGTTCCGCGCCGGGATAATACGTCGACCACCATTGCACCGCGAGCGGCAGGAGAAAGACCGCGATTAATGTCTCGGGGTTCACGGAACCAAAGTCCGGCAAAATGCTGAGGTGCGGTGTTACATTGGGGTGCGCCGAACGGTGTTACTACCTCAATGAGGTCTAGTCTGAACGTATGGCTTGTATAGCTTGCAGGATTCAGTTTAGACGACTCATAAAAACCCACTCGTACACCGGATTGATCGACACTTCGGAAACTCGCCATTCGACCAC
>SXSK01000169.1 GCA_005793375.1 Verrucomicrobiales bacterium
GATTAACGGGCGGGCCAGTTCCGCGCAAGCTAAAAATGTCGTCGGGTGCGATCGACAGCTTTCCAACCGTCGCGCCAAGAACGGCGCTTTTCCCCTTCATCTTCCAAACTTTAAGTGAACTGTCGCTGTAGTGCTAGTTCTGGGACTGGTGAACGCGAGTTGGTGGCGATGGCGGAGTCGAAACTTGCTGCTCCACCACTGTCGGCGGTTGGCATCGGAAGGTATTCTGGAATGGAAACGCCAGCCGATATCCGCATGGGTGGATTTGGCGCGCCACTTCCGAGACCATTGGCGCGAGCCATTGCGGATGCGGTTTTGGAGGACGCGCCCCTTGGCGTCTGCTGTAATGGGATGCCTTTGCGTGGGGATCGTGGGTGTCGGGCTGTTGCAGATCCCGTTGCAGCGAACGATTCAGGCGGAGATCGATTCGCTGCGGTTGCTGGGGGTGCCGCTGACGTCGGAGGCACTCGATTTATGGAACCCACCCGCGCCGGATTCGAGCAATGCCATCCCCGTGTTGCGGGTGGCGTTAGATCACTTAAACGTGGCGCCGGGTGTCCGGGTGGAACCAGTGGTCCTGCCTCAGCGCAATCGAGCCCTGACCTCGCGCCAGCGTGCCTTGTATGAAAGTCTGCTTCAGACCAATGCCGCCGCGATGGCGGCCTTGCAGACTTGCCTGGAACGTCCTCAAGTGTGGTTTGATCCGGCGTCGCAGTTTGCGTTGAGTCCCGGGCGTTTTCGGGGATCGCTTCCACTTCGCTTGAGTGGATTACTGCTCTCTCAGGTGGCCTTGGACACGGAAGACGGTCGAGTTGAGAATGCCTGCCAAGGGATTCTACAGGCGTTGCAACTCGCTAAGATCGTCGGACACCAACCACGGTGCCTGGGGCAAAACGTCCGACATGCCTCCATTCACCAAGCGATCGACGGAATTGAGCGGCTTCTGTCTCGGGCCGAAACGTCGGCCCATCAGATGGATCAACTGAGTTTGGCGCTCAAGGAAACACTCCAGCGCTCGGAACTTTCCCGTGCGCTGATCGGAGAGCAATGGCTGGTTTTGGAAGCTTGGCGTCGTGGGCGATACACGATTTCTGGAGCTGTGGCTGGAGGGGGGTCACCACAGGATTTTCCAGAGCGACTGCGATTGGCCGTCGGTCGGTATTCTGGATTGGCCAGTGAGGAGTTTCTCCAGGTGCTTGCCATGACGCGTCAAGGGTTGTTGGCGAGCTTTGGCACTGAGGAATTGCAGTTGCGCCTGGGGACGTTGTTGCGCGATACCAATGGTCCGGCTGGTTATTTCTTCGCTGACGCCCCTCAAGTCGCTCAAAATATAGGAGGCACCCTGGTAGGGCATCTGGTGTGTGTCACCCGGGTTCGCGCGGCGCTGGTGGGGTTAGAACTTGAGCGTCACCGCCAGGAGCATGGAACCGTCTCGGACGCACTTGTCGAAGAGGTTCTAGCCAACCCCGAGCGATTGGATCCATTTAGTGGCAAACGGCTTAGATATCGTCAGGAGGGAAATTCCTTTTCGATTTCTGGTGTCGCGCTCCACGGAGAAGACATCTCCTGGATCACGCGGGTAACGGGTCGTGAATTAGATCAAGCGATCCGTTTTGCCATCGACCGTCCATCTGGACGGGGCCTTTAGAGGGATCAGGGAAAATTGTTCGAGAAAGTTAAAAACTTTTGGAACTGCAATCCTGAGAAGCAGGAGAATGCTGCTATGCCCCGAAGAAATGAGCGTCGATTGGCCGGGAGGTTTTGCGCGTACAGGGAGGACTGCTGAAGATCATAGGCGACTGCAATTCGCGGTCGACGAAGCGCTCGAACGGTCCGTCATGGGGGTGGGTTCCAGGTGTTCCGCAAGAAGGCTTGGGGCAACCCAAGTTTCGTTTTCGGAATACCCGCTTGTTTGGCATGGCAGCATGGTTTTTTTGCCGGAGGTGTTTTGTTGGGGGATTCCGTAGGTGCATTGGTTGGATCGCCGATCGATGGGGCCTGAGGGGCCTGAGGGGCGAGTGGTATGGGCCACTCGCCCTTCCATTTTTCGGCGCACAAGAGAGTTTGCGATTTCGCAGCTACGAAGTCGCAGTCAGTTGAGTGCCAGCAAGCGGGGCCAATGTGGCTTCGATCAATGCGGTATTCCGATATTACACAGTTTCCGATTGAATCGCGTCTGCATTGGGTTTTGAGGGGTTTTTCACCGCGGCACGCCGCTCGGCTGCCGTGAGAATCTTGGGTCCGCGATGCAAGGTTTTCAACGGTTCCGGTTCTTTGTAATGGCGCTTGAGTCCACGTTCGGTCAGTGCCGCTGCTGGCACGTTGGCGATGAATTCGGCAAAGGTCTTCTCGACGCGATCCTGTTGAAGCTTTAGGCCCGCTTTGGTCTCCCAGAACTCCTCCTCGACGTTGGTCAGCATGATCCCGGCTTCATCGGGACCGACGTCCTCGCGGCGCGCCAGCACCCACAACAGTTCGGGGTCGTCTGGCAAGGCCACGGGAAACGGTACGAACTTGGCTTTTATTTCGTCGTCATCCGCCGTTTCACCTGGAGGGATGACTTTCAAGCGGTTGCTGATTTTGCGATCTGGCAGCACGATCTCCACCGCGACGGCGTCCCCTTTATCGGTCGGTTCAACCGTGACCTGGGCCTTGGAGAACTTGGTGGTAATTTGATCCCTGAATTCCTGGACGGTGGCGGGTTCGAGATTTGGCAGGGAGCCTTCTGTGCAGAATTTCTCGAAAGATTTTACCGTGTTTTGGAGGCGTAATTCCTCGGCCACGGAATCGTAGATCCTGGAGGCCAACCGAGGATCAGGTGTCGCCTTGGGGAGAACTTTTTCGAGGAGCGCCAGGAATTGCGCGTCATTCATGCCTTTCGATTTCATTTCGTATTTTGGATCCCGACGTCTGTGACGCGGGGCGTGGTTTGTCTCGCAGGGTGACCTGGAGTGCAAGCGCCGATGCGATTGATTCGGGCTTGGTGGATTCGACTCTTTAGGATTGCATCTGGACAAGAGGGAGCGTACGGAAGTTGTTCGAAACCCCTTCTTATGAATCACAACCGTCGTTGTCCCGCTATGTTGGATCGAGCGTTTACCTTGATTGAGTTGCTGGTAGTGATTGCTATCATTGCCATTTTGGCGGGCATGCTCTTGCCGGCGTTGGGCAAAGCCAAAACCAAGGCCCAGGGCATCGGCTGTCTCAACAATGGCAAACAGCTGGGACTGGCCTGGATCATGTATGCGGGCGATCACAATGATAACATTGTCCGAAATGGCACGGGAAGCGGCACGGAACAGCAGGGCTGGGTTGGCGGTTGGATTTTGGCGGATGCGAATGGCATCGCGTCCAACCCTACCGACACGACAAATGTCAACTTGCTGAAACCACCGCACGGCAAACTCTGGGACTATAACCAATCGCCGGGGATCTACAAATGCCCAGCCGACCGGTTCACGGTGAAAATTGGCGGAAAACGCTACCCACGCACGCGCAGTATTTCCATGAATGGCTTCATGAACGGGCTGAGCTGGCACACGGATCGGACCAAGAATACCTTCTGGACCTATACCAAACTGGGTCAGATCCGCGATAGCGCGAATCAGTTTGTCTTTATCGATGAACGGGAAGAAGCGGTGGACGATGGTTATTTCCTGACGGTGCCGGATTTAACGGACAATTCCTGGGGCAATCTACCGGCAGTTTATCATAATGGAGCCGGTGGGCTGTCCTTCTCGGATGGGCACGCCGAAATTAAAAAGTGGTTGGATCCGAATACATTAAGGAAGGGATTGGCCGGGCCGCGCATCGCACCGAGGGATGTTCCTTGGATCAATGTGCGCGCCAGCACACGATTGAAGGAGTGAGGGAATCGGATGGTCGCATCGGAAGTTCATCACGATCGACTCGTCCGAGTGTCACCTGGGTTTTAAGAATTTCGTGACATCGTCGTCTTCGTCCAGCATAGTGCGTGGGCCTTTCGGGTTGTACTGTTGACGGCGCAACTGCGTCTTCAGCGTGAATTCAAAGGTTTGTGGGCCTCGGTAGCTCAATGGCAGAGCAGCTGACTCTTA
>SXSK01000170.1 GCA_005793375.1 Verrucomicrobiales bacterium
GTGGTCGAATGGCGAGTTTCCGAAGTGTCGATCAATCCGGTGTACGAGTGGGTTTTTATGAGTCGTCTAAACTGAATCCTGCAAGCTATACAAGCCATACGTTCAGACTAGACCTCATTGAGGTAGTAACACCGTTCGCCCGGCGGCAATCGCCTTGGCTCGGTTGGATACATAGAGTACGGTTTCGTATTGTGCCCAATCTTTAGTTCCTTTGATTGGCCGGTCGTACATGTTGTCGAGTGCGAACACTTCGCCGTTGGGACCGTCCACTCGCATCCATAAACCTGCCCAATTCTTGATGCTTTCGGTCTTGATCCTGGCTGAGAACCGAATTCCCTTTCCCACAAAATCTTTCGACTGGAACTTGTGCGTGTAAGTCCCAAATCCGTTAGTCTTCGGTTCTTTAGATTTGATGAACGCGACCGTCTGACCGTCGAGTGTCGTCGAATCATCTAAACCCATCATGTAATCATTCGCTCGGGTCCCGGCTCGGAACCAGTCTTTAAGAGCCAGCGCATGATCCGGCAAAGGCCCGGCAGCTTGTTTTGTATTGGGGTTGCCAGCGGCTTGCTTTTTCGAAAGGTTATAAACATCGAGTCTCCGTTGCCACTGGGTGGTTTGAGTCGCGTCGTCGTTGGTGTCAGAGACCGTTGAAATCTTACCCTCGCGGAGGGTTGCTCTCTGGGAGTCTGAGCGAACAACTGCTCCCGCTGTCTTTATCTCCTCCCAACTTGCCGCACGCCAAAAGTGGTAGGTTCCATCGATCGTTCCGGTGGCGAGATAATTGCCTTCGCGGGAGAAAGCAATCGAGGTGACGGAGGAATCGTGCGACAAGGTCAACATGTCGCGTTGGGTGTGGACGTGCCACAGTTTTACAGTACGATCTCCACTTGCTGTGGCCAGCGTCCTGCCGTCCGAGGAGAACGCGCAGTCGAATAGTCCCTCTTTGTGCCCGGTAAGGACTGCGATCTGATGACCGCTGGATGCGTCCCATAGCCGCGCCGTGTTGTCAATGCTTGCGGTCGCCAGTAGACCTTGAGTGGGCGAAAAAGCGAGGGTGTAAATGTCATCTCGATGGCCTTCTAATCCAGTGGCTTCGCGGGATCGTCCCGTAGGTCCAACTACGGCTAAATTCGATCCCGGCATAAAGGCTGCCCAGGCGGTTTCGTCGCTGGAAAGTCTAACCATGAAGCCCGTCATGTCGGGAAGCGGTACCGTTCGCAGAACTCTGCCATTTGCGCAATCCACCAGAACCGCCTCCTCGGGCAGGCTCAAGAGAAGGGATTTCCGATCGAAACTGAGCGAAACGTCTCTCAGTCCGGCAACATCCGCCAGTACTCGAAGCTCCTTCTTGAGCCGAAAGTTGTGGCGATCCCAGAACTGGAGCACAGCAATTCCAGCCCGAGGAATCAGAGTGAGGATGCTTTCTCCAGAACTGTCCTCGCCCAGGAGGAACCTCGTGCCCGGCGCGAACTCGTGTTCCGGGCGACCGGTGGTGACATTCCAGACACTGATGTGGTCTCCCGAATTTGCCGCGAACAATTCTTCGCCTCCCAAGAACTCGGCCAGGTTGCCGCCTCCGTGGTTGACCCTTGCCCCCATAATCTCTTCCGAAGTACGCCCCGGTGCGACAACCCAAATGCGGACTGTTTCATCCTTGCTGGCGCTGGCCAGGTGTTTTCCATCGGGTGAAAAAACCACCTTCCAGACTTCACTGACATGCCCTTTCAATACGTTGACCTCTTTCCAAGTGCTCGTCTCCCACAACCGTACCGTCTCGTCCGAGCTGGCAGAGGCCAGCCATTGGCCATCGGGGGAGAAATCAACGCTTAAAACCCTGCCAGTATGGTTGGTCAAAGTAATTAGCAGTTTACCAGTCGCGGGATCATGAATCCGGATTTCATTTTCCGGCTGATTCCCATATTCATCAGAGGTATCCGCCAGCAGATCGGCTTTGGGAGAAAACGCCAGAGCGACGACACTTACCGAATCGTTCAGGGTTCGAAGCAAGGTGCCGTGTTGATTCATCAGCTGTACTGGCTTGCCCCCGACCCCAACCGCCACGAGTTCGTTCACCCGCGCCGGAACCGAAAAAGATTCTGGTGGCGTTCGATACCCTGCTTCCCGTCCCGTCCGATGAAGCACTCCGAATTTGAACAATGCCCCTGCGGCGTTATCCCCACCGGATTTAAGGTTTGGACCAGCACCCGTGAACAATAGCATCTCGGACGGATGAAACTCCGCATATCCGCCCGAATTCGTAAGCGTTTCCATCAAGCTTGCGCCGGGCCATTGCCATAACTTGATGACACCATCCCCACCCCCGGTGGCCAGGATCTTTCCGTCAGATGAGAAACTGATGCTATTGACCGCACCGTTATGAGCCTTCCATGAATTCACCTTTCGTCCCGTGTCGGCGTCCCACACAACCACCGTCTGGTCAGCGCTGCCGGAGAGGAGGTTTTTGCCATCCGGAGAGAAGCCAACGCACACTACCGTGTTGGAGTGGCTTCTGAGGGTTTCCAGTTGCTCACCCCGGCTCTGCTGCCATAGCAGCCGCCATTCAAACCCGCGCAGGTCCTTTTCGCCATTCCGAGGTTGATGCCGCTCGAGCAACTGGCGGACCTTGCCGTAATTCAAGCTTTTGAGAGCGATCTGGGCGGCCAGCATATCGGCCGCGTAAAGGTTTAATCGGTTCGCCTCTGCCTGCTCGTCGGCCCGTTTAGCTTCCTGTTGAGCAAGCGTCGTGGCAGTCACAGCGGCCTCGCGCAGCTTCACTTGATCGCGCTCCGCCCGCGTTGCACGCACCGCCTGCCAGGTACTCACGACGATCCCAATCAAAAGGGCGGCGGTGACCGTAGCGGTCGCGGTGAACGCAAGCCGGTGCCGTCGAAAAGCCTTCTGCAACCGATAGGCTGTGCTGGGGCGGCGGGCCAAAACGGGTTCGTTGTCGAGATGCCGCTTCAAGTCGGCGGCGAGTCCGTTGGCCGTGTCGTAGCGACGCGTGCGGTCTTTCTCCAGGCATTTCATTGCGATCCAGTCCAGGTCGCCCTGGAGTTGGTGAGCTAACTCCCGTAGCCGCCGACGTGAGGAGGCGGATTCTTCGGCACCCACAGACGTCCGCCTCGTTACCTCGGCGGCTACGAGCGCCTGCGTCAGCCTCGTGCTGGGGCGCATCGGTTCCTTCTCCCGGATCGTCTTCCGCATCGCGTCGAGGCCCGATGCCATCAGTTCCTTCGCATCGAACGGCGTGCTGCCGGCCAGCAATTCGTAGAGCAGCACGCCCAGGCTGTAGATGTCCGAGCGCGTATCGATGTCCAACCCACTCATCTCCGCCTGCTCCGGACTCATGTAGGCCGGCGTCCCGATGAATTGGTGCAACTGCGTATAAACCGTCGCGTCCGTCAGTCGCCCTTCCGTGGCCTTAGCGATGCCGAAATCAATCACCTTCGGCACTCCCGCAGCCGCGGGATCGTGGAGCGTCACGAGGATATTCGACGGCTTGATGTCGCGATGGATGATCCCCTTCTGGTGCGCGTGCTGGATGGCGTGGCAAACCTTGATGAACAGATCGAGCCGTTCCTTGGTGGTGAGATTGGCTTGGTCGCAGTAGTCGGTGATGCGAATGCCGCGCACTAGTTCCATCACGAAGTAGGGACGGCCCACCTCTGTCGTTCCCGCATCCAGTACCTTGGCGATGTTGGGCTGATCCATCATGGCCAGCGCCTGCCGCTCTGCCTCGAAGCGCGCAATGACCTCGCGCGTGTCCATGCCCAGCTTGATGACCTTGAGCGCGACGCGACGTCGCACCGGTTCGGTCTGTTCCGCGACATACACGACGCCGCAACCGCCTGCACCGACTCGCTCCAGCAATTTGTAACGTCCGAGCGTCTGGCCAACGGCTTCATCGGGCGCATCGGTCAGATCGAGTTTGAGGTTTTTGGCCGATCCGTTGTCTGACGTTCGATCTCCCGACTCGTCGTCCGGCAGATCGGTTATGAACGCCTCCGCGTCGCGAGACACGGCCAGCATCTGCGTCACGCGCTTCCGCAGTTCGTCGTCACCCGCGCAGGCTTGTGCGAGAAAGTCGGGACGATGCGCGGACGGCAGTTCCCGTGCGGCGAAGTAGATTGCATCCAGGTTTTTCAATATACGTATCCGCTCCTACATGCGTCGTCGGTGATCGAAAACGATCATCTCGGAGAAAAAATCACTTGGAGGCACTCAGGGTTTATCCAAGTTTACCAGTGAGACGGACCGCTTGGCAATCAGCTCGAACAGCCTGACGCGGGCCACGGCCCAATGCCGACGGATGGTGGGTTCGCTGACGTTGAGCGCGTCGGCGATCTCCTGATGTTTGAGTCCCACGAAATAGCGCAGCTTCACCACTTCCGCTTTCAGGGGATCTTCCCTGCCCAGCGCATCGAGCGCCTCATTCACCAGCAGGAGCTTGTCGTCCTCGACCGGCGCGGCGATCTGGGTTTCCTCCAATTCCACCCGTTCCAGGTGGCCGCCGCGTTTGAGCTGACTCTTGCGGCGGGCACTATCCACGAGAATCCGGCGCATGGCTTCGGCGGCGGCGGCAAAGAAGTGCGCCCGGTTGGTAAACTGGAAAGGCTCCGCGCCTCCGAGCCGCTGGTAGGCTTCGTGAACCAGCGCCGTCGGCTGCAACGTATGCCCGTCCCGTTCGGCCGCCATTTTGTGCGCCGCGATCGCCCGCAATTCGGCATAAACCTGATCATAGAGCTGGTTCAGGGAATGGGCGTCGCCATTGGCCGCATTCCCCAGGAGCTTAGTCAGCTCGTTCATGTGACCGCAGGCTAAACGATTTGAGCTGAAACGCTCCTTAAATCAATCGAGCCTGCGAAATCTACTTCCCACGACCGGGAAGCCAAAAAATTAAATACGTATGGGCTGATCGTTTCTCCGGGCGGACCACGCACGTATCAGCAACGGGACATTTCAACTCGCGCACAACGCTCCTGGAAGTGATCTCAGTTTCAGTAAAACAAACATGAAAACAATAAACATCATCGGCGCCGGCACGCTGGCTGCCTCAGAAGCGAATCTCGTCACGAGACTGTTGCCAAACGTCTTGCGTCGTGCGGTTCGTTGGGGATCCAGCGCGGTTCGAATCGCATCCCTCATGATCACGTCGGCCGCAGGGGCTGGCGAAACGTGGGACACGTTTGCTTCAGGGGAGGGAGTCAACGGCCCTGTTCGAACGGTGACTACGTTCGGTGACGATCTCATCGTGGGCGGCCAGTTCGGGACGGCGGGCGGCGTGCCAGGCACGTTCGTCATCGCGCGCTGGGACGGCGAGAACTGGTCTGCGCTCGGAAGTGGCACACAGAACTCAGTCCTCGCCTTAGCGACCTTCAACGGCGCGCTCTACGCAGGCGGGCAATTCCCGACGGCGGGCGGTGTTTCGGGGACAAGCGGCAACGCGCGCTGGTACGGAACGACGTGGTCAGCCCTTGGTAGCGGGCCGAACAACACCGTCATGAGTCTCGCGACCTTTGACGACGGCTCGGGAAGTGGAACAGAGCTTTACGTCGGAGGCTACTTCACGGCGCCTGTTGGCTGCGCGGCCAACTCGGCAGTCCAGATCGCGCGCTGGAATGGTGCGTGGTCGGCGGTCGGCAGCGGCATGGTGGCAACATCTTACCACGCGGTCTTCGCCCTCTCGCCGAGTTTCGACGGCGACCTTCTCTACGTGGGCGGCTTATGCGAAGTGTCTCCGTACACCGTTGGCGTCGCTGGCTACTTCATGGGATATCACTTTGTTCCATAAGTTCCGACGAGCGACTCGGCTCATCCAAACACGGATCTTCTCCTGGGTTCGTCCTACTCGGCGCGCCGAGTCGCAAAGATGATGAAGCAGCCGTATTGGAAAGTCCTGGGTTAAATCTGAATGGCGGTTAATTAGGCGCGCCTAACTAACCGCCATTCAGATGTGACTCCGATCACACCGGGAAGGTGGATAACATCCGAATCTGGGCTCCTGCGGAACCGAAGCGGCGGCGATCTGAGTTTTTCCAAAGCAATTTGTAATGGCCTTCGAACGAAAGAGAGTCCGGGTCACCCATCCAGGAGGGAACCGAGTCATTGCCGGAGGTGTAGGGCGACCAAATCCTCCTGGGTGCGGAGGTAAAGCGTTTCGCGGGCAAATGTGAGCGGTGTTTCCATTCGAGTGGGCTTGATGACGGCTTGTCGCCGGCGGACTTCGGCTCCCCGCCGATCGACGGCGAGAATTTCGAGTCGACCGGCGCGATCATTAAGAAAGACTAGCCACCTCCCGAACGCCATGAGCTGTCCGTCCGTTTCGTCGGGCAACTGCCAAAGCTGTTCGCCGGTTGCTACATCGAGTGCGGTGAGCCGCCGCTTATGGTGCCCTACCAGCAGGCCGTTGATCTCGACCACCGGCCCCATGGTTCCCTCAAAGACGGGGCTACTCCAAACCAACCGGCTAGCGTCGCCGCCGAGTTCGCGAACCTGGGTTTCTCTGGTGAGGGGAAAGAACACGTGCCCGTTAGCGAGGACCGAAGGAGTCCAGAGTCCACCGGAGATGTCACCAACCTGCCACAAATGGACGGCCATTGGAAACGGCCAACCCCGCGAGCTTGTTGGAACCGAGCGCGGCGACAACCTGTGAACCGTCGCCGTGGTGCATCAATGTGGCCGAAGCGTATTCCGTAGCGGTGCCCAAAGGCGTTTGCCATCTGACTTCGCCAGTGCGCCGGTCGATAGCGGTCACCGAGGCTGCCGTCGAGCCGGCGGGCATCAACACCACTAGATCCTCCAGCAGCAGGGGAGAGCTGGAGAAACCATAGCCGGGTTCGTAGGCCTTGAGTGTCTTCTTTACGTTGAGTTCCCAGCGAACCTTTCCGGAGGCGTTATCCAGGCAGAGAAATCGTCCGTCTAACGCCTGGACGTAGACAGCTTCGGCATCGAGTGCCGGCGTGGACAGGAGCCCCGGCGGCGTGCCTTCTGCTCGCTTCTTGGTGCGACCGAGAGTCACGCGCCAACGTTCCACTCCAGTTTCGGCGTGCAGCAGGATGGCGACGTCCTGTTTGCCGTCTGTCATCGCCGTGAAGGCATTGGAGCCCCAGACCGATAGCCATGAAAAGCCACTACCCAATGGGCGTCGCCACCGCTCAGTCAGCGTCGTCGGCTGATCTTCAACAGCGCGCCTGCCCACGGTAAGCGTTCGGCTGGGCCCGCCCAGCCATTGGTTCCATTCAATTGCCGAAAGCTCGGCCGCTGCCAGCGTCATACAGCGAACGGTGTTACTACCTCAATGAGGTCTAGTCTGAACGTATGGCTTGTATAGCTTGCAGGATTCAGTTTAGACGACTCATAAAAACCCACTCGTACACCGGATTGATCGACACTTCGGAAACTCGCCATTCGACCAC
>SXSK01000171.1 GCA_005793375.1 Verrucomicrobiales bacterium
CCAAAACCCCGCAGCAGGTGAAGAAGATCCAGGAAGAAGGAAGAAAAAATCTGTCGAAGTGTTCGAAGAAAATCCACCGCCCAAAACACGGTTTTCAAATCGTCAGAATCACTCGGATTTCATCCCGCTCTCCGCAAGCGTGCCCGGTTGTGTCGGCTTTGGCCTGCAGTTCCTCTTTGAGCAGTGTCCGCAATTCGAATGCCACATCATTGCGCAACTTGCGTGGCAATTCGACGGCGACTTCCGTAACGTAAGATTCAACTAAATCATTCGCGTTCATTGTGAGTCCTCATTCAGTAGTCGACCCATAGCCTGGTTCATGCCCTGCCATGACTCGGCAAGTTTCTTGAGCAGTTTTCGTCCATCCGCATTCAATGAATAGTAACGCCGGGGTGGTCCTTCTTCGATCCGCCACTCGCTTTTCAACAAACCCTGAATCTCCAGTCGGCGGAGCAACGGATAGAGGGTGCCCTCTTCGATGGGCATTCCCCTGTTCGCCAGCACCTGCCGCAACTCATACCCATAGCGCGGAGAGCGCAATTGAGAGAGAGCAGCCAACACCACGACTCCGCGCCGCAGCTCGAGTTCGAGTTTGCTGAAAGCGTCTGCGTCAACCATGAGGTGCACAGTACTGTGCACCAAACAGTATCTCAAGAATGCCGATTGTCCGGGCTCGGCTTGGCGCGCCCTCGGGTGCTTTGAAATCACTGAATTCAACCCTTTCCAACCGCTTTGGTACTGGTCCTCGGACCGAGAACAAAGCCAGCGATCGGACCATGCGCAAAGCACATCTGCTGCGATTCGCGGGGTGCAGTTCAGTCCGTGTCGATCGCTGCCAGTCAATGCGACCTCAATGCCGTGCTTGCGGTGGCGCATTGAGGTTTCATCATCGCCCGATCGAACTCGCTAGGTGTTCGACGGCCTCTTGGTAAACAGATCGGGTTCTCCGAGCCACTGGTGGCTAATGTTGCGCATGATGAGCGCATGGTCGAACGTGACAGTCCCGGCCGGAAATGACAATGGGTTTGCGAAGAAGGAAGTTTCGACGTGCTCGACTGCGAGTGGACGCACCTTCCAATTGTCAGTCTGAAGACGAATGCCATCGAGACGACAGCAATCACGTGTGACGGAGTAACCAACGCTGCCGCCCTCGAAGTAGGCTGACGACTCGGAAAGTGATGCGAAGCAAGAAGTTTCCGGCAACGAGTTGCTCTGTTGAGCGTTCAGTTGAACCGACATCTGTTTATCGTGGGAACGAATGCTCATGGAAATGCGTGAGCCATCGTCAGTGACCTTAAAATTTGCCAAGTGATGCTCGCCAGGAAAGAGGCGTCCCCCGGCATAATGGTTGAGCCAAGAGCCGGTGTCTCGACGCGGAATAAAAACGCCCTCGCGCGGATTGCCCTGGGGATCGTCCCAGAGAACGGCGATACGATGAGCGGCGTTTTCGCTGGAGATACCCCAAAAGCGAGGTAGCCATTTGGGGCGAATCTGCTCCAGGCGGATCAAACAGATGCCAGCAATGGCATAGCCTCGGTGTATTTTGGGGCGGAATGGGGGAGGCAGAAAACGTCCCATAACCTCCGCGTCCACCCGGAAATTGACGAGTAAGCGGCGGCGAATCAGACCGCTGATTGCTGGTAGATGCATGGCGAATCCGCTAAGACTGGGTTGCCGATGAGTTTGCCGGGATGTTCAGATCGAAGCCAGACATGCCCATCCTCGTCCGCGTTCATTCTTACGTATTGTCTAACCGAGAGCTTAAGCATGAAATCCTCCAGGCCCATGTCGGGTGCGACACATGAAAAATTCCTAGGGTTTCTGAGTCTCCTGTGGTTTACCACGCGATTGCTTGGGGCCGCGGAGTCTTTGACGGAAACTAACTTGGTTTACCGCACGGGAACTGTCAGCGATGCCATGCGGGAATCGTGTCGTCTGGATATCCATTACCCCGTGAGCGCCACGAACCCGGCGACGGTGGTCTAGTTTCATGGTGGCGGGCTACTGGTCACGGCGCCATGGCGGAACCGTCTTTTCCCTTACTGCTGCGATTTGTTCGAGAGCGCTCGAGCAAGAGCTCGGGCCGCTAGAGTCGAGTCTTATACACCCGCCAGCCGGGTGTCGGCATCGCCGAAGCGGGGTAGCTTAACGCCCATTCGGTCCATCAAGGACAGATAGAGGCTGCAGACTTTGCGGTTTTCGTCGCTCTTGCCGACATAACTCAGGACACGTCCGGTCTCCAATGTTCCACCCAAGCCGCCCGCAGTCAGGATCGGCAGGCGTGTGCTGTCGTGCCGGTTGCCGGACCACATGTTGGAAAGCAGCATCAGGCAGGAATTGTCCAGCACCGTGCCATTGCCTTCGCGCATGGCGTCGAGCTTGCCTGCGAGGTAAGCGAGTTGGCTGCAATAATAGCGCGCGATACGTTCGAAACCGTCCGAGAGGTCATCGTGAGAAGCCGAATGGTGTGAATTCCGGACGTCGAGGAATGGATAAAACAGCCCCGAAAGATCCCGGCAGAGCAGTAGGGAAACCACTCGAGTCTTGTCGGTCTGGAAGGCCATGGCGGTGATGTCGCACATCAGCCGCATGTGTTCGCGGATGTCTTCGGGCAGGCCATTGTCCGGCCGTTTCATGAAGGCGACAGGTCTGTCTTTGCCCTGAGCATTTTTTTCGGCTTTGGCTTGGTCGACGCGCATGCGGTCAACGCGTTTTTCGACTTCGCGGACGCTGGTCAAGTACTCATCGAGTTTGGCCTTGTCCTGGCCGCTAATCTTGCGGCCGAGGCTGGAAGCGTCTTCCTTGACGCGATCCAGGATACTCTGAGTGCGCCTGGTGCCTCGATTCTCGAATAGGCTGTCGAAGGCGAGGGAAGGGTACACCTCCATGGGGACCGGGGAATCGGCGCTCTGCCACGAGATGTGCGAGCTGTAGGCCATGGAAAAGTTGGTCTCGTGATAACCGGTGATGGGTTGCTCACAGCCGAGTACCATGCTGGGTTGGATCGAGTCCTGGCCGATATGATTGGCCAGCACTTGGTCCATGCTGATGCCGCCATGGAGCACAGCACCTTTTGTCAACGGCATTCCGGAGAGGAGATTGCCGGTTTGTCCGGGATGAATACCGACGCCGACGGCGGAACGATTGAAGAGACCGTCGATGAAGTTCATTTTGGTCTTCAATGATTCCATGGGCTGTAGGCTCTTGCCCAGTTCCATAGACGCGCCCGATCCTTTGGCCCACCAGTGATTGCCGTTGACGCCATTGCCCCAGAAGAGTGCGGCAAATCGTTTCGGCATCGCAGTCGGCGCGTCAGACTTCAAAGGGCTCTCACCCCAGGCAGGGATCGATTCCAACCAGGGGAGCGACATGGTGACGCCGACGCCGCGGAGGAAGACTCGTCGCGACAGGTGATGATGTCTGGCTTGCAGGGAGTTGAACTTCGAATCGCGCATAAAGTCTTACTGGGTAACGAAGTGGTCGGGGGCTCGTTTATTCAGGAACTGTGGGCTGCTGACGATGGTTTCCACAAGGCTTCCGAATTGTTGCCCATTCGCAGCGAGCTTGGAGCGCATCTTACGGACAGTGCCTTCGTCGGACAAGATCAAGCTTCGTCCGAGTCCATAAGCGAGCAACTTGCGGCAGAGGTTGTCGAGGAAATCGTCCTGGCGGTGGGACTTGATGTAAGAGCGTAGTCCGTCGAGTCCTTTGCCCTCGGTTCCTCCTGGGAACAACGCCTTGGTGTCGACGGGCCGACCGCCCAAATCCAGAGTTCGAAGCTCACCGACGGGTCCGAAGCCTTCGAAAACTAATCCCAGTGAGTCGAACCGTTCATGGCAGGAGGCGCAATTTGGATCAGCGCGGTGCTTGGCCAATGTCTCGCGCAAGGTGAGTTCACCGAGTTTGGCCTCGTCAGCTGGCAGTTCCGGGACGCTGGCGGGTGGAGGAGGAATGCGCTCGCCGAGGACTCGGCGTGCGACCCAGTAGCCTCGTTTGACCGGGCTGGTGCGCAGTCCGGGCGAATTGGCGGTCTGAAACACCGACATGGGAAGTAGACCCCCACGCCCGACATGGCCGACCTTCTCGATACGCACCCAGTCATTGGATGCCGCGATTGGGATTGAAAGGCCGTAGTGTTTGGCCAACACGGGATTGACGAACGCGTAGTCAGCGTAAAGTAAGTTCAGCACGGGCCGGTTTTGCTGAATGACATCGAGAATGAAATGCACGGGTTCCTCGAACATCGACTGGCGCAGCGCATCGTTGAAATCCGGGAAACGTTGCCGATCGACGGCGTTGTGCTCTTCGAACCGGCGGAAATCGAGCCAATGACCACCGAACTCCACGGCCAGCGCGCGGATTCGTTCGTCTTTCATCATCCGGCGTGCTTGCGCGACAATAACCTCGGGACGATGGAGGTCGCCAGCAGCGGCCCGTGCCAGTAAGGCGTCGTCCGGCGCGCTCGACCAAAGGAAGTAACTCAATCGACTGGCAAGGGCATAATCCGACAAAGGCAACGATCCTTTCGAGAGGGCGAGCCGGGCTCTTCCAGGACGGAAACTTCCGCTTGCTGGAATGGACTGGCCCTTGCCCGACGCTTCCACGAGATCCACGCGATAGCAGAAATTTGGAGACATGAGCACACTTGCGATGCAGTCCCGGATCGCGTCGTCGTGTGTGAGTCCATCCCGTTCACGTGAGGTTCGGTAGAACCCAAGTAACGCGTCGCGCTCGGCGGGAACCATTGGCCGGCGAAAGGCTTTCTGGGCGAATTGCAGGAGAGCTCCCAGGTGCTTGGGTTCCGCCTCGCGCTCCAGTTTCTCGATCCGGCTGATTTCAGCCCAGGTCCGCTCGAAGTGTTCCCGCATCGCCGCGAGGGCCTGGGGGGTGGCACCGAGTCGGGTTGCTTTGGCTTGGTAGAGTTTGGCAAGCTTCTTCACCTTAAACTCGCTGGTGCAGTCTTTGTCTTCAGCGCGCGCAAAATCAAACTCGGCGTCGCCAAGAAAGCGTGAGTCGGTACGTTCGAAGTAGACCATGCTCTGGTGCATCCGTTGTGGAACGGACGCAACCAGGTTGAATTCATCCCAAAGCCGATCGAGCTCACGTTGGCCTTGGTCGTCCAAGATCATTTCATAAAGGGGGCCGTCATCACGGAAGTAACCGGTTTGGTTGTGAAGCCCGGCGCTGAGGAGACGGCCGACGTTGCCGTTGGCCTTTTCTTCCTCGGGATCGACGAAGGATCGAGCCCGTTCCTTCACGTAGAAAGCGTCCGGGAACATGGAAGCAAAACGGGCGAACGCCGCCTCGTGCGTTGCGCGCAATGCCGTATCGGAGGGTACAAACAATCTCGCGTCCGACTCGCGGTCTTTGGACGTCAGCTTGACCGCATTGTAGCTTTCGGCCTTTTTCTGCTTCTGCGGGGCCAACTTCACGACGCCATCGATCTGGAGTGCCCCGCGGTCGTAAGCACGACGGTTTGCCGCCCATTGGCGATTCTTCCACAAGACCAGTGCCTGGGCGCTGGGATTGAGTTCGGGCGCGCTCAGGTTGTCGACGACCGGTTTGATTTTTTCGCGGAGCGTTACGACGAATTCTCTCATCGACTCGCAAGCCTTACGGACATCCAGGGGTGGCGTGCCGCGTTTCTGAACGGGCAAGGCGTGCCACAGCGCTTGGAGTCTCGCAATTGGCCCGACATCCTCGACCGTGGTCAATACGTTCCAAAGCGTGGCCAGGTATTTTGGACTGACTTTCGATTCGGTGGCGATGTCGGCAAGTGTGGCTCTCGGTTTGCCCAGGGCGGCCCGGTTTTTGTAGCGCCAAGCGGCGTGGAAGTAGTCGGCAAAATCAGTGGGCTGTCGCTGATAGAAATCCACGATCCGCAAGATTCCGTACTTGTCGCGGTCGGTGTGGACCATCATGGGATGGTTGGCGAAGGCGATTCCGTCGAGGTTGAATACCGCGTGTTGGCTGACCTCCCGGGCGGCCTCGAGATATTTCTTGAAGAGTGCCGGCGACATCGTCAGGGACTCGCCTGAGTTGTCGAACCCGGCCTGGTTGGCGGGGTCGACGGGAAATTCCTTCGTCGGCCGCAGGTCGACCCCAGTCAAATCCCGAATGGTGCGATCATACTCGGCGTTGCTTAATCGCCGGGCCAAGACCGGACCAGGATCGCCAGCATTCTTCTGCGCCTCGTGCCGTCGAAACTCCTGGATCCAGTCGGTCACGACCTTTCTCTGTGCCGACGTCGGTTGTTGTTTCGCCTTCTTCGGAGGCATCTCTCCGCTTTGTAGCTTATCCAGGACCATTTCCCACTGCATTGGGTCCCGAGAGACCGCGTTCACGTTCGAGTAGGGACTCAGATCAAAGTCTCCCTTGGGCTTCTCATGATTGTGGCATTCGATGCAATACGCCGCCACGAAAGGTTGAACCACACTGTCAAAGCGCTTTTCCAAACCTCGTTTGACCACATCCGGCCCGGCCGCACGAGCCGCCCATGCGGTGAGACAAGAAACTATGATCCACTTGAAGGCGTGCAATAACATGGGTTGTCTTAATCAAATCAATTTCGGCAACCGATCACTGAGGCGTTCAGCGGCTGGACGCTGGAATAGGTCTGATCCACTGGATACTCTGCGAATTCCGCGCCGTTTCAAGCTATGTTCATCGCCGTCCAATCGAGGCTTGCCTGCCGGTCTGTTGGCATAAAACGTCAATTGTGCCAAGGTCCCAAGCGTGAAACGAGATTGGCATACTTGGGCAGGCTGGACACGCAGGTGGCTTTTGATGGCAATGAGAGGGTGGCTCACCCTGTGCGTCCTCGGGACGCACCCACTCTCGGCGAGTACTTGCCTATCATTGCCCACGTTCGCCGATGGGTTGCAGCCGGCTCGTGAAGTCTTTGTGTCCCCAACCGGAAATAACACCACGGGCACTGGGTCCCAAGCCCAGCCATTTCAGTCGATCGCCCGGGCGTTGGTCCCGGCGCGTCCCGGTGACGCGATTCGACTCCTGCCGGGGAATTATGTCGCTGGGGCGTTCCTGTCCAATGTTTCGGGTTTATCCAATGCCCCGATCTGGTTGGGAGGAATTGCGGGTGAGGCGAGGCCGGTGATTCAGCATTGCTCGAGTGGCGACTCACGTGAACATTGGGCCGAACACATCGAGTGCCACCTTCCAGTTCGCGAACAATCTTTGGTACGCCTACAACCAACCGAACCAATCGAGGCCAACTCTCCCGGCGATCGAGTCCCAAGGGATCCGCGGACTCAATCCGCTGTTGGCGAATCGTTCCGCTGGGGACTTTTCCGTGTCAGCCAATAGTCCCGCCGTGGCGAATGGCCTGACGCTGCCATTCGCGCGCGCGGATTATCTCGACCAATGTTACGCGGCGATTCCAACGATCGGCGCCTTCGAGGCAATGCCGATCGCGTCAGATCTCGACAGTGATGGTGATGGTTTGCCGGATTACTGGGAACTGACGCACGAATTCAACTGGAAGGATCCGCTGGACTCGGCGCAGGACGCGGATGGGGATGGTCTCAGCAATTACGGTGAATTCCTCGTGGGTACCGAACCTCGTGACGCCGCATCGAGGTTCCAGTTGAATGTGGTTCCAAGGGGCGCGGGTTCCATGGTCCTTCGATTCCAAACTCGGTTGGGCAACGTCTATACGGTGCAATCCAGAGCACTCACTTCAGAAAGCTGGGCCGACGCGGCTCTCATTCCGGGAAGAGGCGCCCAGGAGGAACATCGCGCGACCCAGGGTGAGGGACTCGGCAGATTATTTCGGATCAAAATCGAGCGCACGCCCCAACCGTGAACGTGTCTTGTCCGCTCGCCAGGGGGCCATTTCTTTAAGGGAGTATCCCTTCTTTGTGTCCGGTTGTTCGACGCGACTCTCGCAGCCGAGGTGTTTGGAGTTCCGCCTTCAGGCGGCCCGGGCGAAACCATAATAACGACCGTCTTATCATAAAAGGACTGTCCCCTTATTTCGGTCGGTGTTCGAGCCAGAAATTGAAGACTGATTTCCACCATTCGGGCGATTGAGCCGCCACATCGTTGTGCCCGGCTTCCGGGATTATCTGGAGGGTCTTTGGCCCTGCATAACCATTGTGAAGCTCGCGACCCAGGTCGTGGGGAATCACTGTGTCCGCTCCGGCGAGGACGAATCCCACCGGCCCCTGGTACTTGAGAAGATCGCTGGCGGGATCGAACCGATCCCAAAGGAGCCAGGCCGTCGGCAGAAATGGCATTTGGCGCTGTGCCACCGAGATGAGATTGTTATAGGGGGCCAGTAACATCAGGCCGCCGATCCTTTCGTCATGTTTCTGAGCCAAGTGAGTGGCGATCCCGACGCCGATGGATTCGCCAACCACATAGATCGGGCCCCTTTCAGCGAGCAACTCAATCGCCTCGTCGGCTGCCGCTAGAATCTGATCTTGTCCTGGCGCACCCTCCCGGGCCCCGTAACCCGGGTACTCCAAGACGTAAACCCCGACATGGGCTGCGGCGTGGATCGGGGTCGCGAGGTAGCCTCGATGGAGTGCGCATCCTGCATTTCCGTGAGCGATCAAGACCGATCCAGTCGATGTGGAGCTGGCAGGCATTCGCCAGCCGATGATCTCACCACTCCTATTGCGCCATGGTTCAAACCCTTCGCGAGCTGCGAGGATTTTCGCCTGTTCCAGCACCAGTCGGGTCGGGATGTAAATCAGTCGCCGCTGGAATAGCATCACTAACAGCGCGAACATCAGGTAGCCAAAAGCCAGGAGGAGGAACATTCGGGAACCTTGTCTGCCCAACGCTGGGAGGGAATTCGCCGCAGTAACTAGCA
>SXSK01000018.1 GCA_005793375.1 Verrucomicrobiales bacterium
AGAGAACGAAGGAAGAACGTGAGAACATTGCTCGCGCGAATCCTGGTCGGAAGTTCCTACAGGGTCGGACCACTGCAAGCCGTTGCGGGGGAGCAGTGCAGGTAGGAAATCGAGCCTCGATTCTGCTTAGCCGTACCTATTCAGTAGGTCAGCAGCCACTTTCTGGATCAACGGTTCGTTCGTGATCACCAACTCCGCCGAGTACACGGCGGGCGGTGGATCGGTCCAACTCCCTCTCGGCCCGCTCGACTGCATTCCAAAGCCAGGAATGCACCCCCGCGATCGGTCACGACGTAGTCGGTAAGGTAATCGCCGCCTAACTCGTGGCCCCACTCAAGGAAGTGGGGCCAGTATTGTCGGACCAGGATTGGAAGACGCCGACGCCGGTGTGGGTGGCAGAAAGTCCGTCGGAGCGGAAAAGCAGCCTTCCGAGGGCGGGAGTTGGAACGGAAATTTGCCACGATGACCCGGTGAAGATTGCGTCTCGACAGGGAAATAGCCGTTGAGGATGATTTGCGTAGTAATTGGACATGGTTCCTCTGTGCGTGTCTTACCTTTATTGAGTTGTTGGCGCTGACCCACGCGGCCTGGCGGAGATACTGATGATGCAAACCTCCGACCTTCGGCATCTCAATTATGTTTCCACAATCGTGCGGCTCCACTGGCCGTGGGATCGGACTGTCGTGGGAGAGTGAACGGTGCGGGCGTACCCGATGGTAGCAATCGGTTGGCACGCCACATCCGCCGGATGAGTGAAATGCACCATTCAGAAATTCCCGGCTAGCCTAATTTCCTGCGCTTAGCCATGGTAAACGGGAAGCGATTGACCACGCACCTGCAGTGGTCACTGCTATGTTGACGAACCCGCTCTCATCCATCCTCAAAACACAGGGCACCGTCGTCCTCGACGGTGGGCTGGCCACCGAGTTAGAACGTCGCGGTGCCGATTTGGCTGATGATCTGTGGTCAGCCAAGTTGCTGCTCGAAGCGCCCAATCTGATCCGTCAACTGCATTATGACTATTACGTGGCGGGGGCCGATGTAGCGATTACAGCCAGCTACCAGGCCAGTTTCGCCGGTTTCCAGCGCTGCGGCCTCAGCGCCGAACAGGCCGCCGATCTCATGCGCCTGAGCGTCTGGTTGGCGCAGGATGCCCGTGATGCTTTTTGGGAGGAATCAGCCAATCGCTGCGGACGCTTGCGCCCATTGGTGGCGGCCTCGATTGGTTGCTATGGCGCCTTTTTGGCAGACGGATGCGAATACCGCGGCGACTACGGCCTCTCGAAGCAGCAACTCATCGACTGGCATCGCCCACGAATGCAGACGCTCATCGACGCCGGGCCGGAGCTCCTGGCTTGCGAGACGATTCCCTGTATTCAAGAAGGCGAAGCGCTGCTTGAACTGCTCGCCGAGTTCCCGCACCTGCCCGCCTGGCTCAGTTTTAGTTGTTGTGACGAGCTTCATGTTTGCCGTGGTGAAGCGTTCGCCGATTGTGTGGCCCTGGCCAACCAGTCACCGCAGATTGTGGCTGTGGGTCTCAACTGCACACCGCCCCGTTTTGTGGTGCCGCTCCTACAATCCGCCGCCCGCGTCACCAGCAAGCCGTTGCTTTGCTACCCCAACAGCGGTGAAAAGTGGGACGCCGCCCAACATAGATGGATCGAAGGCGCCGGCGTCACCGACTTCGGCCCAGCCAGCCGTCTCTGGCTCGACGCCGGGGCGCGACTCATCGGCGGTTGCTGTAGGACGGGGCCGCAAGATGTGGTGGCGATTGCAGAAATAGTGCGCGGTGCGTCGTGAGTGTTGTTTGGCAAGATTTGGATCGAGCGTGGCGCTCCGCTTTATGCCGGAGCTGTAGTGAGTGATTACTTCATCCAACGTCTGGAAACGTCCGTCGTGCATGTAGGGCGCCGTCAGGGCGACGTTGCGTAAGCTGGGTGTCGCGAACTTGCCGGAGTCCGCCTCCCGACCGGTGACGCCCGCGCGCCCGTGATCCTTGTCCTTGAAGTTGGCATCGAGCCCGTTGTTGGCGAAGGTCTGGCTCTGGAAGAGGGGTCCGCCGTGGCAGTGGAAGCAATCGGCCCCGTATTGCTGGCGGCGGGAATCATTCTCGGTCATGAACAGCTCGAAGCCGCGCTGCTCCTCCGGGGTGAGCTGGCTTTCGCCTTTCAAGGCCCGGTCGAACTTCGAATCAAAAGAGGTCAACGTGAGCAGGTACGCTTCGAGCGCGAGCGCCGGTCTCGGACCCGGCGTGTTCCTCAACTTGCTCACCGCCGAACCGGGACGGAGGACGACGCTCCTGCCTCAGTCCTTCCAGTGCCATGAAGATATAGCCACCCTGCCAGCTCCAATGCAGTCCGTTGAGATTGGGATTCAGCGGGTGATCGGCGGCGAACTGCGCGGGGTCGGCGTGGTTGACGATCGGATCGAGGCCGACGTGGAAGTGCACACCACGATAGTCCCCGGCTGGCACGTTGCCGAGACTGGTGGCATTTCGATTTCGTTCGAGATCGAACCATGCGACCTGATTGGTCAGCTCCAGCCAGGAACCGTCCACGCGTTGCAATGCGAAGCCACCCAAAAGATAACTGACCCGCGTGATGGAGAAGGTTTCTTTGGCCGACGTTTCGTAGCGGAGCGAGTTGGGTTGGATGGGTACACCGGAGAATTTTGGCGCGATATTTAGCTCCAGGGAGGCACCAAACACCAAGCACGAACCCCCACAGAACAACCAGGCAATCAGCGCGACGGCCAGCCTTCGGAGCGTGGTTGTGGTTAAAGACGCGGGCGAAGCGTGTTGGAAAACACGATCGCAAGTAACCACTTCACATTGCTGCGGCTGGCGCTTCGAGCTCAAGCGCGCTCCGGTGGCAAACCGGTTCGAGTGTGGTGCCTGGTGATTCACAGGTGCTTGGTTGTTGGTGAGCGGAGATTCCAAAATCATCCGCGGGCCGGAGTTGACACGCAATGGCCTCCGGCCCGCGGGTTGCCTCGCGCGAGGCAACAGAGTCATCAATTGATCGTGAAGCCGTTGGCCAGGGTGTAGGTCTCAGTGGTGCCTTGATTCTGCGGCGGTCCGGGGAACACAACGGTCACCGTCTGTGCTCCGGTAGCCGCGTTGGCGGGAATGGTGATGGTGCTCGTGACTCGCGTCTGGCTGACATGGACGTTGCCTGTGCCGAGGATATTCCCGACGGAGACGCTGAGGATGGGCGCATTCGCCGGGGGCGCTGTGTTGGGCAGGGTGATGGTCAGCGTGGAGGTCGTGCCGCGCGCCCCGGTCGTGGGTGAAACGGTGGAGATGGCGCGGCCGCCGCCCGTGGTGGCTCCGATGACCGGATCATAATCGGCCACCGCAGTGAGCATGACTTTGTAGAAACCAAGGTCGCCGACGTCAGAGTTGGTGTAGCGCCCTGTGTTCCCGGTGGCTGTGAGGTTCGTGCTGTTGGTCGTCCATGCCGTGAAGTTCGTGGTGACGGCTTCCGCAATGGTGGTGACGGCACCACCTGTGACATTCCCATACCACTGGCGGCCGATGGCGTAGGGAAAGGCGGGTTGGCCGTTTGCATCCAGGGTGGTGAAATAGGCGTAGGTGCCTTGCGTGTAGGTAATACTGATGGTGCGAAACAAACTCGGATCGTAGAGCCCTTTCGTCTGCACGGCGCGAAAGTGCCTCAGCTCATCGGTCGTCGTACCCGCGGCACGCCACGGCGCGTTGGTTTCGTTTGCGGAGAGCAACGTGCCGAAGTCTGTCAACGTCGTCCAGGTCGTGAGATCTGTGGAACCCTGCATCCACCAGTCATCGTCTTTGTCACCGTCCACTCTAAGCAGGACGACATTGTTGGAGATCTGCAGGTTGACTAAGCCGTCCGCAGCGGTGGCGACGGTAGCGACGGTGGAAATTCCGCCGAGCAAGCCGCCCACTAGCAAGGTGGCGATGAAGAGACGCAATCGTTTCATGCCAGACAGTTAACATTTCATGCCTTAAGTAGACATGGAGCCGGAGCCGGAAATGTTCTTTCTTTCGAGGTTGAAGCCCTAAGAGTTTGTTCAACGGCGACGACGAAAAAGCCCTGCCCAGATTTCTTCAGGCAAGGCTTGGGGGGATGATCTGGCGTTTGGTTCCAGGTCAGAGCTCGTCTGAAAACTGCGAAAAGCTTAGCGATCACGCGACTCGGCGCCGCATGATTAGTATCATGCCAATGTTGGCAATCATCCTTTTGCCAGCGATCGGCGCGAATGAGTGAAGTCATCGCTGCCGCACAAAATCAAGAGATGGGAATCGACGCCGGAATTTTCGTTGTGAAAGAATTGCCAGCCAGGACGGTACCATTCATGAGAGACTTGTAATTACGCCGATGGCCACGGATACACTCATTTCTGCGGAACGAAGTCCGGATTGCCCGGGAGATAATGAATTTCGTCTTTTGGTGCGAGAGGGAGATCCGCACGCCACGGAATGGTTGGAAATGCATCTGGAGATCTGTGCCTTTTGTCGCCGGAGGCTGAACTTACTCGCAGGAATTGAACACTTGGTTCCCAAGGGAGGATGGGCTGGTACCGGGATTCAAAAAACTGCTGACTTGCAGGCCGTGATGGATCGAGCGGGCCGTCGGGAATTTGTTGATGAGGCCGCGAGCGGCAGTGCGGCCCAGGAATTGAATCGGGAAATCCTTTCACCGCCGGTGCAACCCGAATCACTGGGCCGTTTCGCCGGATGCGACGTTTTGGAACGGATCGCCAACGGTGGGATGGGTGTGGTATTCAAAGCACTGGATCCGGCCCTGAATCGCATGGTTGCGATCAAGGTTTTGGCCCCAGCGTTGGCTGCCAACGAGATAGCACGTTTTCGATTCTTGCGTGAAGCGCGTGCGGCGGCGGCGGTGACCCACGAACACGTCGTGGCGATTCATGCCGTTGGTGAGGAACGCGGGTTGCCCTTTCTGGTGATGCCATTCGTCGCCGGCCCATCCCTCGACGCTTGCTTGCAGAATGGTCCATTGGATTTAGAGAGAATTCTCCGAATCGGTCGCCAGACGGCGTTGGGTCTGGCTGCGGCACATGCTCAGGGATTGATTCATCGAGATATCAAACCGGGCAACATCCTCCTCGAGAATGGGGTGGAAAGAGTCAAACTCACAGACTTTGGTCTCGCCCGAGCCGTGGACTCGCCCGCGATCACCCGGGACGGCGTAATCGCTGGCACGCCGGAGTTCATGTCACCAGAGCAGGCTCGCGGAGAGAGGATCGACGCCAGAAGCGACCTCTTTAGCCTTGGGTGTGTCCTCTACATGATGGCCACAGGACGGCCTCCTTTTCGAGCCGACTCGACCCCAGCGACCTTGAAACGCGTTTGTGAGTTAGACCCGCCGCTCGCACACCAGGTTAATCCGGCAATTCCCGTTTGGCTGTCGGAATTGATTGCACTGTTGATGGCAAAAGAGCCGGACCGACGCGTCGCGGATGCGAAGCAACTCGCGCGGCTTTTGGAAGAGGGATTAAGCCGGCTACAGCTGGGCATAAATGATGATCCGGAGAAACCGGCGTTGGTTTCAGAATACTCGCGCCGTCAACGGCGGTGGCGATGGTATGCCAGTGGCATGCTGGCCACGGGGGCGCTGTTTATTGGACTCATACAGTGGATGCGGCGGGGTCCGGCGGGCGAGTCGGGAGCGCTCGCGTCGCCGGCAAAGCCGGGGCACTTTCGAGTAGTGAAAGAGGGGGCGACACCCCGCGAGTTCGCAACCCTGAAGGACGCCGTTCTCCAGGCCGAAAACGGCTCCAGTATTGAAGTTCATTTCGACGGGCCAAAGACGTTCGATCCGTTAGACATTTCGCAACCAGACCTGCGAATTCGGGCAGCGCCAGGCATGCGCCCGATTTTGGTCAATCGCGAACCCGGCGTTTCGTTCCTGCGCACGACTGGATCCCTGACGCTGGAGGGACTCGAGATTCGCGCATGGAACGCGGACTGTGATTCGACGGCGTTGGGGAATCCCGATTCTGACACGAAACAGCTCATTACCGAGAAGCTCCGCGATCGACTCAGTGTTGGCGATGGAATCCCGGCATTGATAAGGGTCCGTGGAGGAAACTTGACGGCGAGAAACTGCCGGTTCGTCACTTCCCTTCGAGACTATCGGTCGACCGATGGTATCGAGGTCGTTGGAAGCCGGAAGGTCGAGTTAACTGGCTGCGAATTTTATACCTTGGAGGCATATCAATCCGGTGGCGGTCGCTGGGCAATCGCATCGCGGGCGCAGCAGATGCCACATTCACTTTCTCCATTTCCAATAGTCTCTTCCTGTCAGTCCGCTCCATTGCCATGGCGGGCCAAAGTGGGGAATGCGATGTGAGGCTAGACCAGAACACTTTTGTTTCCTTGATCCTATTTACTTTGGGGCCCCGTGCGGCTCCCTCCGTGACGGCCTCTAGTTCTACATTGTTATAAAAAGAGATTGCGAATTCGCAGCGCCGACGCAATGATTTTCCCAGCGAACAGAAACTAAAACATACGGAGAAACCCATCTCGGCCGCCCGCTGGCGGCCTTCAAAAAAATGAGACACCCGAT
>SXSK01000172.1 GCA_005793375.1 Verrucomicrobiales bacterium
CCCCTAGATCCCGACACCCTTGCTCGAATAATGAAATACTACTGCCGATACGAGCGGCGCACCGACAGACGGAATTTCCTAGAGAAACTCGAGGCTGTCTTAGGTTGACGCGAATGCGCATGCGCGGGACCGGCCCTACTTCGTGATGGAACTGGTGCGCGGCATCCGCATCACCGACTACTGCGACCAAGCCAACCTCAGAACCCAGGACCGGCTTGAGCTGTTCATCAAGGTCTGCCAGGCCATCCAGCACGCCCACCAGAAAGGGATCATCCACCGCGACATCAAGCCGTCGAACATCCTGGTCACCCTCCATGATGGAGTGCCTGTTCCGAAGGTGATCGACTTCGGCATCGCCAAGGCGACGGAAGGGCGGCTCACCGACAACACGGTTTACACGCAGTTGCACCAGTTCATCGGGACGCCGGCCTACATGTCGCCGGAGCAGGCGGAGATGAGCGGCCTCGATATCGACACGCGCAGCGACATCTACAGCCTGGGGGTGCTGCTCTACGAACTGCTGACCGGAAGCACGCCGTTCGACCCGAAGGAACTGATGTCCGGCGGGATCGACGCGATGCGGAAAACGATCCGGGAGAAAGAACCGCAACGCCCCAGCACCCGACTGGCAACGCTCGGCGCCGATCAGCTCACCACCACGGCCAAGCGCCGTTCCGCCGACACGTCGAAGCTGCTGCACCAGTTGAAGGGCGACCTGGACTGGATCGTGATGAAGTGCCTGGAGAAGGACCGAGCGCGGCGCTACGACACGGCCAACGGTTTGGCGGCCGATGTCACTCGCCACCTTACCAACGAACCGGTCGTCGCCCGGCCGCCCAGTCAGCTTTACCGGCTCCAGAAGATGGTCCGCCGGAACAAGACCGCTTCCCTCGCGACCGCCAGCATCATGATCGCCCTGTCGATCGGAGTTGGCCTGGCGATGGCTGCACTGATGCAGAAGAACGCCGCGAAACAACGGGAACTCGACCAATCCGTCCGCGCGGACACCGTAGCCACTTTCGTCAACTCACTGATTTCTGACACCCTCCCCGCGATGATCCGTCAGGGCAATACGCAGGGCGCCCGTGAGTTGATCAACACCGCGGACCGGTTGGCGACATCGTCCCTCTCCAACACTCCGGCCGCCGAAGTTGAATTGCGCTGGAGGTTATTCAAGATTCTTTTCCGTGATATAAACGATCCCCAAGCTTTTCGAAGACAGGCGGAGTTGATTTCTGGCCTCTTGTCCAAGGTCGCCGCCGACCAGATCAAGGTTTCACGCGAGCAACTGCGGATTGCAGTTTCCACCGCGCAACTGTGGGCCGCGGATCCCCGGGGGCCGGCGATGGAGAAGCCCATGCAAGAGTTGGATGCTTTGCATGTGGAGTTCATGGGACGAACACCTCCGGCCAAAGGCTGGGCAGCATTCTGCCGGTACCACCAAGGGCAATATTTGATGGTCTTTCGAAAACTCGAACTGGCCGAAGAAAAGCTCGCGGCCGCCTACGAACTTCTCCCTAAAGATATGCGGGAACCCGCACCCGAACGCTGGGATATTCCAGCCTGCTATATGTGGGTACTCGCGGATCTCAGGAAACTCTCCCGTGCGGAGGAGGTTGCCCGTTGGAACCCGAAACTGCCCCCTCGCGCGGATACAGAAGCAAGGGCAGCTTTCCTGAATCTTGTCTCTGAGCGGAACAACATTCTCTGCCTTCAGGACCGGTTCAGCGAAGCCCTCCGGTTGATGGAAGAGGAGAAGCGGGTTTTGGCAGACAGCGGTGCTTCCGAATCCAATCTGCTCAGACTGGATGCAATGCGCGGAGAAGTACTGGCGCGTTCCGGAAACACCGGGGAAGCGATGAAGGTGTTGATGCAGGTGGCTGCCAATCCCCTTTCAAATGCGGACTACTTGTATAACGCCGCCGTGCTTGCCGTCGCGACCGGGGACCACGGGAACCACCTATTGCTCCTGAACAAGTTTCTCGGTGAAGCCAACAACGCGATTTATGGGGCTTATTGGGATGCCTTTCCGGCGGTTCAGGCGAGTCGTAGTTTCAGACGCGGCCTGGCTCGATATGGTCTGCGACGGCGACACGGCCCTGCGCCAACGCCATCACGCGTTGCTCGCCGCGCATGTGCAACTCTGAATTGTGCCTTCCGCCCACACAAACCGTGAACTCAAACCCACTCCAAGAATCAGCCTCACGACCCATCGAACTCCCTTCCCGCCGCCGGCTGCGCCGCGCCGCTCGATGCCACCGTGGTCAAACACATCGACGGGGTTTTTGCCGAGTGGGACAACACGCGCTCGCCTGGTTGCGTCGTTGGGGTGAGCCGGGGCGGCCAGTTGGTCTTTGCGCGAGGGCGATGTCATCACCGAACCGGATGCGCTCAGCATCGCGGCGCGTCAACGGGCGCTGAACTTCCCGCCGGGCGAAGAGTATCTTTATAGCAACACGGGGCTCTTCCTGCTGGCCGTGGTGGTGAAACGGGTCTCCGGGCAGTCGTTGAGCGATTTCGCCGCCGCGCGGATTTTCAAGCCGCTCATCTGGGTGTTGGACGGATCGAAGCCAGCGAACACCGCGGCGTTCGGGGTTGACACCATCCCAGGCTCAATCTGGCAAATCCAGCAAGGTGTTGTCCGAGGCCATGGGGACCCAAATGCTGACGATTCAAAAGGGGAGGTTTTGGACTTGGACCAGTTTTGGAAGGTAGCGGGCGGGCGTTTCGCTTCGGCCACAACGGTTCGGATGCGGGCTTCCGTTCTGAACTCGTCTATTTTCCGGAGACGGGACAAGGCGCTCCACGTGCTTGGAGAGAAGCATCTCTGGGCGTTTGGGAAATGAGTCCGCCCCCATACGTCATCAAGCTCGGCATGGATACCAAGCAGGCGGTGGCCCGGTTCGAGGCCGAACGACAGGCGCTGGTCATCGAGACACTTTTCGGAGCGCGAATCTACGCGGCTTTGTCGTGTTTCGTGGCAAACGAAACCACCTCGTGGTCGGATTGCGCTTGGTGTTTGCGGGCGTCGGCCAGAATCGCCTTAAGGTCGAAATTCCGTTGGTGCGGTTTGTCTTCCTCGAAGGGGTCGCCATCGCCGCAGCACGGCGGAAAACGTCGACGTGGTGATGCCTGGCCTATCCACCAGCAGCGAGGGCTTCAAGGAGAGCCCTGCCTCGTTAGCCGGTGCAGTTTGAACCGATCTTCACCTAGCGTCTGTCGGCACAGCTCAACCAGATGTTCGTGGTGGGTGAACAAAAATATCTGCGTCCGTTTAGCCAGATCGGCGAGTTGCGGAAGGATCGCCTTCGTTCGCTCATCATCAAACGTGATCAGCAGGTCATCGAGAATGAGGGGCATCGGCTCATGGTCCTCCAGATAGCGATCGAGCGCGGCGAGTCGGAGCGCCAAGTATAACTGGTCGCGAGAACCATCGCTCAAACCTCCGACTGGGACCTTGGACTGATCGGGTCGGACGCCCATGAGGACCGGGACATCGTCGGCATTGAACTCCGCGCCCAATCCGCTGAATGCGCCGCGGGTGATCGCCTGGAATACCTCGCCGGACTTCTGGAGCAGCGGGCCTTGGTTCTGCTTTCGGAACTGCTCGATCTGGGCTTCCAAAAGATGGGTGGCAAGGCGGAGCCGCAAAAACCGCGCGGCGTCCTGCTTCAGCGTGGCCACACAGGATTCGGCCTGCTGACGGAAATCAGCTGCGGTATCTCCGGCCTTTTCCAAAGTTCTCTTCTCGTTCCCGAGTCGGAACAACGTTTCGCGGATGGCTGGGAGGGCTGATTCCTTTTCAGCTTTCTGACCGGCTGCGGTAGATTTTCTTGGTTCGAGCGTGTCAGGGTCTTCGGCACGAACTTTGGCTACAAACTCGTCCACGGCTTGCCCTCGGGCGAGACCACTGAGAGTCCTGCGCAAATTGTCAATTTGAACCTGGATCGCGGCGCGCTGTTCGAGGTGGGCTAGTAATGGTTCAAGTTCCGTCGCGGCGGCCAGGCCCGCCATTTTGAGCAAATCATGGAAGGTTTGCTCGGTCTGCGTGACCCATTCTTGGGCATCGCTCAACTCATGGCTGGTCTCTTCAATCTGTTCGGCCAATTGGTCGTGGCGCTCTTGTGATTTGCGGGCTTCTGTGAGCGCTCTCCAAAGAGCCGATTCCAGGGCTTCGGTCGTGTCCCCCTTAATGTCCAGCGCAGCGGCCTTTGCTGTGATTTTCTTTTCGTATTGAGAAATCGCCTCCGCCGTCGACTGAGATTTTCCAGACAACTCTTGCCATTCATCCAATTTGACCAGGAGCTCCTTTCGCTCCCGCAAGAGCGTCAGGCCGGCCTCGGGCGAGGTGGCCTCTGGCAAGCCCACGGCCGCACATTGTGCATTCCAATTTGCGGTCGAAGCACTGACGGCTTTGGCAAGTCGAATGCGATTCTTCTCAAATTTGGCGAGTTCACTCTTCAAGACGCCGAGGCGCTTGTTCAACTCGATCCGTTGACCGGCGGATTGTTCGCGGTCCTGGACAAGTTTCCTGGCCGCCGCGAATAATAGGGAGAATTCCTTTTCTTCGGACTGCCCAAGAACTGTCGCCAAGCTCTTCTTGGCCTGCTGGATCTGGTGTCCTTTCTGATGAACTGATTCCTCCGCATTTCGCAGCTTGCCAAGTCGTTCCCGGAACTCGATCCAACCCTCGCGCCATTCTTGCATCTCCAAAGGCGAACGAGGGGTGATTCCACAGGCTGACCACTCGGCTTGCCAGGCTTCCAGGCAAGCACCCCAATTGCCTTGGAGTTCCAGAAGCTTCTTCTGACCGACACCGGTCTTGGCTTCTATTTCAACCATTTGAGAACGTTTTTCCTCGGCTTGGGCGACAGCCTCGGCCTCAAGCCGCAGCTTATCCGCAATGCCGTCCGCTTTCACGATGGTCAACGGGAACGCTTTCTCTAGCGGTATCCCTGCAATCAGTTCTTCCTTGGCGCCACCACCTCTCCAATCCGCCAGGACCAGACGCCACCCATGGTCTCGATGTTCCCGGCCTTGGCGGAGCGCTTCTTCGGTGGGCAATTCTCCCTGTCGTTGCAGTCGCCCCAGTTCGGCTTGAATCGCTTCGGCTCGTTTGTTGGCCTCGTTGATTTTGTCTTCTTCGCTTCGGATGGCTCGCTGGATGACTTCCTGTCGCTCGTGATAGCTGCGGATGGTGGCGCTGGCCGGGACCGCCAACCGGGCTGTGACATCCAGGTCCACGGGAGCCCCCGCAATCTGTTGGTGCAGGTCCGTGGTTTCCCGGGTCAGGCGCTTGACCTCCAACTGACTCGCTAAAAACGTTCGATCGGCTTCCGTCGCCTCGGCAGCCACGGCCAGGGCTTCGCGGAGTCCGGTCAGATCCGGCTCGGGGAGAGACTTCAACTCGGATTCCTGCGCCGTGATTTGAGTCTCAAGATTCTCGGCCTTGGCGGAATTGGCGGAATGTTCGGCCAAGGCAGCCCTGAGCGCGCCAGCAGCCTCTTCGCAGGCCAATCGAACCGGAATGCTGAGTCGGTGTTTCTCCAAAGAGGTGAATTCTCCAGCGAGCAGTAAGTTGTCCATGCCAGCTCGGAGGAGGGGTTCAAGCCCAGCAATTTTGGCCTGCGCATCCGTCAGAGACTTCTTACGCTCACGATACACCCCCAAATCCTGGTGCATCTGATCGAGCCCGTCCGCCTGGGCCAACACTGCCGGGGCCGTCTGAAATCCCTGCAATTGAATCCGGAGTTTGGCAATGCCAGAGGTCAGTGCCTGAACTTTGGCCTGCGCGTTATTCATGGCCTGGCGTGCCGCTTGCGCCCGGGATGTAAAATCGCTCGCCAGATCTGGCAGGGGCGGAAGCTGGACGAGCTTTTGCGCTTCTTCATTCAGCCGTCCGACCGTGGGCAGAGCGTCTTCACAGCGCGAAATCCAATGCAGTTCTCGGTCCAACTCGGAGATTTCTGCGTCGAGAAGCTTTTTAGCGGCCTCTGCTTCCGCTAGTTGCCCTTCCAGCTTGTCCCAAGTTTCGGGACTGACCATGGCGTCGCGGCTTAGCTTCAGCAATTCTTTGTAGCGTGTCGCGGCGGGCCGTATCGAAACGTTGACTCGGGCATTCCCTTTGAAGAGCCGCTCGGCTTCCTGTTGAAGCGATTCCACGATTTTCTGGACGGGAGTCCCTCCCATGCTGGCGGAGAAAAGCGCGTTGCCCATGTTCCCCTCACCGCGTAGAAGTTGCTGCGCTCCTTCCTGAAGCTCCCGGGCGCCCAAGCCAAACATGGCCGAAAAATAGGCCCGATCCACGCTGCCGGGGAATGGGGCCAGGGCGTTATCGGGCAGCGGAGTGCCCTCCTCGTTCAACAAGGTGTTCTTGTTGCCTTTGCGCCGTTGAAAAACTTGCTGAGCTCCAGCCCTGTTGCGGAGCTCGCCTTTGATTCGCAAATCGCCGTAGTCATGGAGGAAGTTATCGGTGGACTGGCCGTGAATGCCGAAGAGCAGATCCCGGATCGCCCGGAGCAACGAGCTTTTGCCAGCCTCATTGGCACCGTAAAAAACATGGAGATCACTCGATTGAGCGGGGAACTGGAAATCCAAATTAGTGAAAGGTCCGAAGGCCGGGATCTGCAGTCGTTGAAATCTCACAAGTCCTGCCCTCCCTTCGTTGCCAGGGCGTCCAAAACAATCGCCCGAACATCGTTGAGGAGATTGGCTCGTTGGTTCACACCCCATTCCGCTTCGACATCAGTGCGGACTTCTGGCGGCAGCACCACGAGCATTTCCTCAATTTCGGCGGGCAGGGTGATTTGTCTGTCTTGAGCCTCCTCCAAATTCTCTACCACGATTTTGGTCAGGGCATCTCGCTCGGCCAATTGGGCTATGTCATAGACCGGAGTCGTCTCCATTTTGATTCGTTCAATCCAGATGGCTTCGGCACCCTGATCTTGTGCACGTGCCAGGAATTGAGCGCTCCAGTGCTGGCCATCGCGATGCAGCGACCCATGCAAGGAAGTGGTGCCAGTGATGACCATCCGGGCAGCGACCAAACGCCCTTCCGCCGCGCTTACCGCGCTGCTCATCGCGTCACCGACCCGGCGCAACGCTTCGGCTTCCGACTCGACGCCGGTGAAATCGACGTTCAGCTGCTGCCAACGAACGACGTCCAGGCTACGCCACTCGGCACTCTCCACCTCGAAGGAATCATTCACCGTGACCAAACGGCAACCGCGAGCCCCAGTTTCTCGGGCGTGCCGGCCCTGGCAGTTGCCAGCGAAGATAATCCACGGATCCTCGCTGATCACTTCGGGCTGATGAATATGACCAAGCGCCCAGTAGCCGTAGCCCTTCTCACGCAAATCAGCTTCCGAACACGGGGCATAAGTGTCGTGACCGGGTTTCCCGGTGAGGCTGGTGTGCAAAACGCCCAGATTAAATCTGCCCGACACCGCCGAGGGATAATCCATGACCAAATTCTCCGGCACCGCCCGGTTGGGAAACCCGCGCCCATGAATGACGACAGGATGTCCCTCCACCTGCTTGGTCTCCGCTGACCGCGTGGAAAAGAGATGCACATTCTCCGGCAGAATGAGTTTCTTTGAGATGACAGACGCCGCATCGTGGTTGCCGGCGATGATGTAGACGGGAATTGCCTCCGCTTGGAGCTTCACCATCTGGCCGCGGAAAAAGAGGCCGGTGCTGTAGTCTTTCCAGTCACCATCGTAGAGATCGCCCGCGATCACGACGAAATCTACCGCCTCCTCGATGGCGAGGTTCACCAAGTTCTCGAATGCCCGTCTCGTCGCGCCGCGGAGCAATCCAACCGGAGCGCCCTCATGTGCTTCCAGCCCCTCCAGGGGGCTGTCCAAGTGCGGGTCGGCGGCATGGATGAAGCGTATCATGGCGTGCGAGAGTTAGAGGTTTGAGTCGCGTGCTCTCGGTCGTGCCACATCATAATGGTGGGACTCCTGTGAGTTCTTCAACGAGTTTGCACAGCGCCTCAATTTGAACTGGGTCAATCTTTCCTTCCCTCAACCCAAGAAGCAACCGTGCTCGCATTGTTTTCTTACTCATGATCACACCAGCGAGATCGCCCGAAGTCCGGACCCATGATTGCCGTGGAATTATCTGCCTCAGCCGATTCGAAAGACATCAGTGGCCTCACCCTAAATCGAACCGGGGGCGGCCCGACCGCGCACTGTCCGAAAACACCAGCGAATCTAAATTCATTGGAAATGAACGACCGTCACGGTGGCATTCAGCGGTTCCCAAAACGTCGTCCTTCGAGCTGAACGAGGACGCTCGAAGGATCCAACATCCGCCCAACAGGCAAAAACTGGAGGCCAAGATCGCGGCAATTCTGGTCATGTTTCTCACGCAGACTATTTCTCCTTCATGATTCGCCGGTACGCGTAACACACCGTCCCCAACTCCTGGAATCCACTCAAGGGCATAAAACTCCATTCGGGGGAAGGTTCAGCGCCAACGTGGTGGGAACTATAACCTGGTTGGAAGTAATATCCGACTTCGTCCCCTTGCTCGCGCCGCATCGCGATCACGACGTTCATGTTGCTCCTGTACACATACATGGGTTTCAAGTCCTGCATAGCGGATGGAAGCGAGTCACCGCGACCAATGGGGGCATACTGATTCACGGCCCTCACCAATTCCGATAGTTGGACCGGGTTGAGAGACACCCAATTCGTTGGAACGAGTCGATTGGAAACAACCGGGTTCCCAATTGGATCGAGTGGAACGCGCCCCTCAGGAGATGCCTCAGGAGAAGGGTCCTTGGAACATCCCGACAGCCAAATCACGCTCCCCACGACTAAGGGGACGACAATATTCAAGAGTTTCATCGTTTCACTGGAATATGAGGACTCCGCAATCAATTCCAAATCTGTGCCGCTCTAAACCAATTCGGACACGGTCTCCAAATATCTGCCCTGCAAGAAGCTCGCGACGATCAATACAATGGTACCCATCAAGATCCAAACAACCGGGAGCAGTACGAGCCAAACTAGGCAGACCAAGAGGAACCCGATCAAGTTCAGGAGCGCTTCAGCAAGCACGGTCAGTATAAATTTAGACACCCTGGTCCCGCTTTTGTTCGGAAAAACTTCCGAGCGGTGTGGGTGGCAGAAAGGTCTGTCGGACCGGAAAAGCAGCCGTTCGAGGGCCTGAGGTGGAACGGAAATCTGCCAAGCTGGCCAAACCCTCATGAGCACCTGCCAAAGACATCGGTCGGACCGGCGGAACCTGGGCCTCGGAGACTGGCGCTTGAGCGAACGGTGTTACTACCTCAATGAGGTCTAGTCTGAACGTATGGCTTGTATAGCTTGCAGGATTCAGTTTAGACGACTCATAAAAACCCACTCGTACACCGGATTGATCGACACTTCGGAAACTCGCCATTCGACCAC
>SXSK01000019.1 GCA_005793375.1 Verrucomicrobiales bacterium
GACGGTCTCGGTGTCGATGAGGAGCGTATCGACCAGAGAGCACATCTCGAGTAAGGTGTGCCACTCCCGTCCGTTGCGCGCCAGCCGTGAAGCCTCGAAGGCAAAAATCGCTCCGACTTCTCCGGCGCACACCGCCGCCAGCAGTCGCTCAAATCCCGCCCGTTCGACGACGCCACTGGCCGAACAGCCCAGATCTTGATCAATGAGGCATGGACTGTTCCAGCCCATGGATCGTGCTCGATCGAGCAGTCGTTCCTGCACGCGACGGCTTTCGGTATTGTGTTGAAGTTGGCCCAGGGTCGATTGCCGGACATAGACGTAGGCCAGTCGGCTCAAATGACAGGGGGTTATCTTGTCCATCGGTTACTTTCCTTTCTTGTTCGCTCGGTCACGCTTGAACTGTTGCACCACTAACTCCGCCAGCAGTCGCACCAGTGGCGGTTGTGATTCGGTTTTGATTCGCTCCTGCCTCAAGCCCGCTCGCAGCGGAAGCATCGGTTGTTGGATCGCATTCATCGTTTTGATCTCCAAAGGAATTTTCTGGTCCATTGCTGACCGAGCGGAGGCTCGCCAGCAAGGCGCGCAAATTCCTTAGAACCAAGAGCGGAACCTGAGGGCGATTGGCCAGACGCAATTCTTTCCAGTGCGCCTCGGTCATCCAGACCGGAATACCGCTGCAACTGCCGTGAAGATCAACGGCGTCATACATCTCCTGTCCGCCGCGTTTGAGTTTCTTGAACACGACGACGGAAGTTCCACATTGGAGATGCGACTGATCGCGGTCATCGAGGATCCAAGCGTGATCGAAAAGATCCTCCGACACCTCAAGCTGTGGTGCGGACCCGCCCGATTCGCTCCGGTCCGTCCACCGCCCTCGGCCGAACTCCGGGAACCAGAGCCTGAGTTCCTCGTGGACCCCGACCCGATGCCCGATTACGACAATGTCATCACTGATTGACGGATTTGGCTGAAATCGGGGCGGCGCCCTCGCGTCCAGCCAGGTCGTAAAACGGGCACGAAACGAAGGGTTTGGCGGTTCCCAGCGTCCTTTGGCCTACTGATGGTCGCGACGTCTCACCTTCCTATCAATAATGGGTTCTAAACGGTTCAAAACGGTCTTGACTCAGGCAGAACCCAGCCAAAGGGTGGACAAAAATCACGATGACACCGAAAACCAAATCTCGGTCTTCGCGGAGCGTCAAAAGGGAATTCCTATCAATAAGGAAATAGGGCTATGCAGTTGACGCTTGTGACAGGCTTGATTCACGGATTAGCTCAGATTTGAGGCGGAGTGCGGAATCAAATTCGATGTAAGCTTCAACTTTTCATCCTTTTTTGAGGTGTATATATTCATGCTTTCTTTGGTTTTCATAAAAAACAAGCGTCAACTGCATCGTCCTATAAGGAAAATGCGCTGCTCGGTTGCAAAAAAGGAATCGGATGTGAATCACGGCGATGATCCCGGCCCTTGTGGGTGGAAGAAAGTCCATCGGGCCGAGAAATGATTGATTGGCAAGGATTTGCGATCAGGCTGGGAGAGTTATGCCGTGAATCCGCTCACGTTTCTTCTGGTTTGTGTCGCCGGTTGGATGAATCGACAGCAGCAGTTGGTGATCGAGTATCTCCAGGAGGAAATCCGCGTTCTCAAAGAGCAGCCCAGTAGGCCACCTCGGTTCACTGACGATCAACGTCGACGCCTCGCTGTCAAAGGCAAGCCCATCGGCCGAATTGGTCTGTCGGAATTCGCGAGGATTGTCACACCGGACACCCTTCACATTATCACACCGAGAGAAATCATCGGCGCTCGACAACAAAGTTATTCGACTGGAATTCGATCCTCTTCCAGAAAGTGGCCCAATAAAGTGTCGGTTGAGACTAAATGGCCAGCTCAATAACTACTATCGCGAAACCGCATGAAATCAACCTCGTTCGAGTTTTCGGACAGTACGGGCGTGCGGTGTCCAGGAAATGCGAATAGATTGATAGGAATTCTCTTTTTCCGCTCCGCGATTAGAAGCGAATTTTCCCGGTAAGTCGTCGGGCGTGCCCGTTTGCGGCTCGACCCTGGCCTGCATGATCACCGGCAGACGAGACATCGCCACGGCCAAGGCCTGGTCACCGGATTCAGTGTGCTCGCGGTCCAGAAATAGTTTAATCACCACGCCCTTCGCTCCGAGTTCGCGGCAGCGGTCAACGACCCTCGCATAAAGGGAACGATCAAAAGGGGGCCCCTTGAATTCGTGCTCTGCCCGTTCATCAATGAAGACGAACACAAACGAGTCATTGAACGGCAGCTGAGGCGTCGCTTTGAGGCATCCGACAAAGAGCAGCCCAAAGAGCGCGCTCCGAACTGTTCTCCGTCGCTTCAGTTCAATATGACCCGCTAGTTCGTCAGCGCGTTCACGATCGCATTCCCGATGCCCACCAGCGCGGCGCCGGAAATCAAGCCGGCGCAGATCGGTTCGCAGCACTCGACCCAGAGCGTGTGGCCCTTGGTGCCTTGGGTCGGGTTGCGCCGCCCTAGGAACCAGAAGCCGAACGGGCCGAGGAACATCATGAAGCACGCATCGGGCGGCAACACCACGCCGAGACCGATGCCGACCGATGAGAGCGGGAAACGCCCGCGTGTCGTGATGCGCAGGAGCTCGATGATGATCGCGAGCACGGTCGCCGTCCCCATGGCCCACAGCGCGGAAGACGGCAAGTTCTTCAGACCCGAGGCCACGAGGTCCGAGACTCCCTTCCATTCGAGCGCCTTGGGGAAGGGAAAGGCATCGGTCAGCAACGAAGCGGGTGAACGCGTGCCGTCGGCGGCCGTTGGCAGGAACAGCAGGAAAAACAGCGGCGTCGAGGCCAACGCTCCGGCCAGGATGCCGATGCAGTGGCCGATGGCCTGCTGCCGCGGCTTGGCGCCGAGCATGTAGCCGGGCTTGATGTCGGAGAGCAGGTTCGCGCCGTTTAGCGCTACTTCGCTCGTCATGCCGCCGCACATGAGGTTGGTCGCCGGGTTGGTGCGGTCGATGGCGCCGAGCGTGAACTGTGTGATCTTCGCCATAGTGCTGGTGGAGGTCCACGAGGTGAGCGCCATGGAGTTGGTGCAGATGATGGTGAGCAGGAAGGTCATCGGCACGGCCCCGCTCGCCAGCAGCCACGGCACGCCGAAGAACCAGTGCGTGAGCCAGACCCCGACCGCGCTCAGGATCGGAATGCCCCAGAAGGAAACCCACAGCGGTAGCTCGATGTCGCGCAGCACGTCGGAGCCAGTCGCCGCCGGCGCCTCCTTCTTGCGGCCGAATACCGCGCGCCACGCGCCGGTAAAAATCTCGGGCTTGGCGCACAACGCAACCAGCGAGCCGACGACCATCATCGTCACGCTCCACCAGATCGACCACTGCGTCACGATCTCGCCGCGGCTGACGGCAACTGTCTTGCCCGCCGCGGTCAGGCGCGGGGCGATGTCGCCGCGCTGGATCATCCACGGCGCGAGCAACGCGAAGTTCACGAAGGTGCCGAGCAGCACGCTCGACGCCATGCGGATGCCCATGAGGCCGCCGACGCCGACCATCGCGGCGTCGATGCCAACGCGCAACCCGAGGGTGCGGATGTCGATGCCCATGATCTTGGGAATCCAGGCCCCGGCCTTCGTCGCCCACACATAATAATAATCGTCGAGTCGCTCGCGCAGCTGCCACGGGCTGGTCCAACCGAACCATTTGTCGAAACTGAACAGCTTGAACTGCAGGAGCCGCTGCCAGCCATCGCTGATAAGGAACTGCAGCGCCGCGGCCAGCGCCGCCGTGATGGTCAACACGCGCGCCTGCACCATGCCTTCGTCGCTGCCGGTCTGATATAGCGTGTCGAGCACGACGCCGCTGGCGCGGCCCTCAGGGAAGGGCATCTGGTCCTCGTTGATGAAGCGGCGTTTCAGCGGGAAAGCAAAGAGCACGCCGAGCACCGACATCACGCAGTTCCAGGCCATCATCTGCCACCATGGGATAAGCCGGTCGGTGACGAGCATATAGGCCGGCATGATGCCGATGAGCGGCATGATCATGTAGCCGGCGGCAGAGGCGATCGACTGAGCGCAGTTGTTCTCGAGGATGGAAATGTCCCGCCACAGGCCCACGCGGTTCATCAACTTGAAGAGCGCGAACGCCAGGATCACCGACGTCAGGCCGACACCGATGGTGATACCCGTCTTGGCACCGATGTAGAGTGCCGTTGCGGACAAAATGCCGCCGAGGAAAAACCCGGAAAGTCCGGAACTCCAGGTGAGCTGCGGCATGTCGCCGCGATAGATATTCTTGAACCACCACTCGTCTTTCTGCGTCCGCGTCCAGGTGCGGATCTGTTCTTCGTTAAGCTGTTGGATGGCCATGAGATGGGGAAATGGAGGCTGATAGAGGTGTTTGTGGCAATATTGAGACGCGATGGTGACTACCGATCATTTTCAATATCAGTCGGTGATAACGTTCTCGTAGTCTGGCATCGGGTCGGAGTCGATGATGAATTGGGGCTCCGGCTCCGATGGACCGGTCGACGGCGGTGGACGTGCTGGAGCGAACCGGTCGGGCCGCACCAAAGGTTCAGATGTCGGAGGATCTTTTCGATCACGATTGGATCCTCGATGACCGAGATTTTGATAAGCAATTGCTTTGACCCTCCGCGAAGAATGATTCATCGATAAACTCACCGGCGCTGCGCGCAACCGACATGTGCGGGTTTTGGCGTTCGATCCGTATCAGCGGTCGAAGCGTTCGAGGAAGGAATGGAGGCGGAGAGCCTGGATGCTTACTTGGGTTCAGGCCAGTTCAGGTGACGATGGAGGAAACGGAAGGTTTCTTCGCCGTTGATGCAGTGTCCGCCGGAGAATACGTCCATCGCGACCCGATCTCCCAACCCCAATTGATCGTACAGCCAACGGACCTTGGCGAATTCGCTGGTGACCTCCGAGTCAAGGGCCACGGAGTCGTGGTGACCGCGCTCGACCATGAAGGGGCGGGGGACCATCAGGTAGGCCAGTTCGGCATGGCTGAAGGTGCTGCCCATGTTGAAATGAGGAAACTCCCACTGTCCGGTGAACATGTAGCCCATGTCCTCGGTGCCTGCGACCATGCGGGTCCATTGGTTGAAGTTCGCGCAACAGATCGACAACGCGTATCCCTCGACCGCCGGCGGCACGAACATGGCGGTGGTCCCGCCATAGCTGATCCCATAGAAGCCGATGCGCGCAGGATCCACCTCAGGCCGGGTCGCCAACCACGACAGCCACTGTTCGTGCTGGGCGGTGATGATCGAATACAGGGACGCTCCCACGGTGTTGGCCTTGCGGTGGAGTTGTCGGAAGCGCTCCCCGTGACGGTAAGGATTGTGGGGAGCGAAGGTGATGAATCCCCGTTCGGTCAATCGCGCCGCGAAGTCGCTCGCTCCCACCCATTTGCCGGGCTCGATGGTCTCGGCCGGAACATTCTCCAGGCCGTGCTGGCAAACGACCGCCGGCCGTCGCTCACCCGGTTTGAGGTCCCGTGGCAGCAGCAGGAATCCCCACGCGAAGGACTCCGGGAAGACGTCGATGACCACCTCGTGTCCCACCCACTTGGGCGACTGATCATAGGCCACACGGGTCCTGGCCCGGGCGGGTTGCTTGGGCTCGTCGAAAACGCCGACGATCTCGCGGCGGAACTGCTCCCGGAATCTCCGACTGCCCTCGATGAACGGGGACGTCGGCAAAGGATCCACACGGTGGGTGCGGGACAACCCGCCGGCTCTAGAACTTTTCATGCGATCGGGCATGAGTGCCCCCAGGAAGTGGTTGTCCCGTTCCAGTTCGGATTGCCGGACCCGCTGTTGGATCACAGCCCCCAACCCGTGAACCAACCGCCTCATCCGGTCCTGGGCATCGAGGGTTTTCCGGTAATGGATCGGCGGTGCCGAGATGGCAGCAGGGGCGACCACGGAGGGCCCGAGGCCGAGTGCGAGTGTGGACAGGGAATCGGTGAGCGGCATGGCCACCGTCCCGCCATCCGGGCCGGTCAGCAGGCGGCGTTTCTGGAGATCCTTCGGGATCAGGCTTCCGATACGTTCGAATTCCGTGCGAACGACCCGAGGCTCCGGAGTCGAAACACCCCCCTTCTCGCCGCTCACCGAGGGAAAGGGTGAGTGCTCAATCAACACTGTGCGCGGGGCCGCCAGCGAGACAAGTTCCGCATCACCGAATTCCTTGAGCAGGCTCCAGACATTGCGGTCGATCGGTTCACTCCACAGTCTCTGGCGGTCGGTGAAGTATCCGCTGACGAGGGTCGCGGAGATCCGTGGATCGCAGGCCGCGGCATACAAGGCGATGGCACCGCCTTCACCGTATCCGGCGACAGCTACCGGGGAGTTGGTTCCGAAGCGCTGGCCGATCCAGTCCACCGCGGCCGAAACCTCTTGCACCTCGTAGCCGATGGGGTGGCGCCCCATGTGGAAGGCTTGTCGCCAGATCCATTCGCGATGCGATTGATCCAGCGTCGCGGGGACCGCGGGGTGCTGGGTGGCCAGTTCCGGATTGCCCGACCATCGACGGCCGCGGTCCAGAAGGGTCGGGATGAGGACCTGGAATCCCCCGGCGACCCAAGCCCTCACGGTCTTCGCGCGCGGTGAGTCGGTGCCAAGACCGGCGTAGGATTCCGGTGTCTCGGCGGCGTCGGGCAACAGGATGAGATGGCCCCGCAGGGGTTTTTGGAGGGGTTCGAGCAGGAGGCCCTCGGCCTGAAAACCCGGGAGGACAGTCCATCGGACCTGCCAGATGGATCCGCCGTCAAAGGACCCCGCCCGCGCCGGATTGTCGTCGTCGCCAAATCGTTCCATCACCACGGGACGCACCCGCGGGTCCACCATTCCGAGGAGGGTGCGCAACCGGTTTCGTTGGGGTGCGACCGATGCCTCGTAGGCCTGAGGCGAGGAAGTGTCCCGACGCCACGACGCGGCCCGTTTTGCCGGCGCCTCCGTGATGATACGTTCGATGAAGCGGTGCGCTCCGTCCTGCATGCCCAGAGACCAGTCGACGCCTGGAGGTAGGGGTGCGGTCCGCTCCAGTGATTGTGCGGAGAGCGGTGCGATTCCAAGCCAAGCCCCGAGGACGGCGAGGGGGATGCCATGGAGGCGGGCGGTGAACTGGGACCCCCGGCGCGGGTTGGAGGAGGTCTTTGTGCGAAGAATGTTCATTCGATTTCTTAATGGTCGGGAGCTTCACCAATCCAGATGCAGTCGACGGGCCTCCAACGTCAGTCCGGGCAGGTAGGCGGGAGAAGATCCGCACAGTACAGCCTCGGCCCCGGTGTCGAAGATGTCGCAGGGGTGGCCATCACCAGCCCCAACAACGACACCAGGAATGGGGAGGAGGATTCCCCTTTTGACGCTCCGCGATTAAAGGAGATTTGGTTTATTGAACCTGGCGAATTTTGATCACATTCCTCCGTCAGTGGGCGGAAGCAAGTGAATTTAGTGGCTGGCGACCGACAATCGGTGGGCTGGAGAGGAGGCTGAGGCTGATAGAGGTGTTTGTGGCAATATTGAGACGCGACGCGGTGATTGTTGCCTGCTGAAGTGGGCGTCGGTCGACCTGAGTGCCGGGTTCTTGTCGGTGGAAACAGCCAAGACCGGTGAGCGGGTGGACATTCCACTCTTTCCTATGCTTGCGGAGGAACTGGTCAAGGCGAAGGCCAAGGCCGGCACATCGGAGTTCTGCTTCCCCGAAGCTGCCTTGATGTATCGGAGCAATCCGGACGGGATCACGTGGCGGGTGAAGCAGGTGCTGGCCCGCGCGCTGGAGGTCAATCCCTCGGCGGATCCCCTGCCCTCGCGCACGATTCCGGACGAGATCCGGACGAAGGTGGACGCCTACCTTGCGACTCTTGGGAATTCGCCGCGAGCCGCGAAAATCTGTGCTGTGTTCAATGCGTACCTCGACGGCGCCAGTCTTGATCAAGTCCAAGAAGTGACCGGGGCCAGCCGTGGAACGGTGTCGAATTACCTGAACGAACTCGAACGCGAGACAGGGGCCTCGATCGTTCGAGGCCAGCAAAGGGCGGTCAAGACCGATGAACTGCAGAAAGAACGGGAGAACGGCCAGCGACGGGCCTCACTGCACGATTTCCACAGCTTCCGGTCACGTGGATCACATTGGCGTTGGCGGCGGGTGTTCCACTGGAACTGGTGCAACGGGTCACCGGCCATCGGACTGTCGCTGTGGTTCTGAAGCACTACTTTAGGCCGGACAATCGAAGTCACCCAAGGAACAAATGCAGGAGATTCTGGAGAAGATGTCAGCAAAATCGTGGCAGGCGGATCGGGAGCGACTTCTCCAACTGCTGGCCAGAACGTAGTGCGAGGCTGAGACGGTCAGGATGTGGCGAGCACCAAAGCGGAATAGGTCGGTCGGGGATGGGTGTTGAGGATTGATGACTGTGATCGCCTGATTTATTCCGTGGTTGAACCGAGCTGCGGTGAAGTCCGGGGACTTATAGGTAAACTACCTGGCTTTGGTGTGCCGCAGGAGCTGGACCTGGGCAAATCCCCACGTGTGACCTCCTTCTAATCCCGAAGCGGAATAGATCGGGCGAGGACGAATTTTGAGAATGGGGAGGTGTGTGAACGCCCGATTTATTCCGTGATTGGACGGAGCCGCGGTGAGGTCCGAGGAGTTATAGGTAAACTACCCGACTTTTGCGTGC
>SXSK01000020.1 GCA_005793375.1 Verrucomicrobiales bacterium
AGAAGCCATGCGCTTACTTTCAAGCGTGGCCATTGTGAAAAATCAGCCGAGTTCTCAATATCCCGCCTGCCTATTGTTCTTCCGCGGGTCCATCCTTCAACCAATCCGGCCAAACCACTTTTCTTGAAACTGCCCTGGTCGCCATCCGAACATGCCGAAATCAACTTGTGCCTCACAGGAAAATCTGGCACCTGTCTTCTGTATGTCGTGCGGCAGTCATCCAATCTCAATGACCTACCTGGATTTCCAGGGGTGCGCGATGCCGATGATTGGATCGATTATTATCATTAGCGGCCACCGGCCTTGCTGAACGAGTTTTCCAAGTCGAAAAACCCCGTTCTGCAAGCCAGAACGGGGTTTTTCGTTCTCCCGACCACCCGACGCCCAATACAACATACGACGACCCCAAACACTCCGTCATGAAACCCCAAGTTGAAATCTACGACACGACCTTGCGCGATGGTTCCCAAGGCGAAGGCATTAATTTTTCCCTGGCCGACAAACTCCGCATTGCCGAACGCTTGGACCAATTCGGTGTGCATTACATCGAAGGCGGATGGCCGGGGTCGAACCCCAAAGACATGGAGTTCTTCGCCCAGGCGCGCGCCCGCAAGTGGCGTCACGCCAAGATCGCCTGCTTTGGTTTCACGCGCCGTAAGGGCGTCGCCGTGGAGAACGATGATCAGATCCGCATGCTACTCGAAGCGCAGACCCCCGTGGTCACGGTCGTCGGCAAAACCTGGCTTCTGCACGTCACCGAAGTACTCCACGTCAAGCCGGACGAAAACCTCGCGATGATTGCGGACACCATCCGGTACCTTAAAGACCACGGGAAAATCGTGGTGTACGACGCCGAACACAGTTTCGACGGATTTACTGAGGAACCCGAATACGCGCTCGCCACCTGGCAGGCTGCCGAAAAAGCCGGAGCAGATTGTATCTGTCTCTGTGACTCGAATGGCGGACGGCTTCCCTCTGAAGTCGCCCGAATCACCGCAGCTGCCCATGGCAAGCTGAATGCACGGATCGGAATCCACACGCACAACGACATCGGATTGGGGGTGGCTAACGCCATCGCCGCGCTCGACGTGGGCGCCACCCACGTGCAAGGGACCATCAATGGCTACGGCGAACGCACCGGGAACTGCAATCTCACCAGCATCATCCCCATCGTGCACTTCAAGATGAAACGCACGTCAGTCCCCGCGAAATCGTTGCCAAAGCTTAAAGAATTCTCTGAGTACGTCGACGAGATCGCCAACATGCGCCACGACCCGCGTCAACCCTGGGTGGGTCAGACCGCCTTCGCCCACAAGGGCGGCATCCACGTCCACGCCATCGAACGGGTCGCCCGCAGTTATGAGCACATCGAACCCGAATCTGTCGGGAACTCGCGACGCGTCCTCGTCAGCGATCTCTCCGGCCGCACCAACATCCTCGTCAAAGCCCAGGAACTCGGCTTCAAGCTCAACGCGGAAATGCCCGAGACCAAACTCATCACGGCACGCATCAAGGAACGTGAAAACCTCGGCTACGAATACGAGGCTGCCGAAGCCTCACTCGCTCTGGTCATCCGTGGCGTCCTCGACCGCAATCCCGAACTGCTGTTCACTGTGGATGCTTACCACGTCTCCATGCGGGGCAATGGCCGCGATTCAGTCTGCGAAGCCACCGTCAAGGTCCGTGTCGGGAGCACCACTCATCATACGGTGGCCGAAGGCGATGGACCCGTGAATGCCCTGGATGGCGCCCTGCGCTCCGCGCTCGCCCGCTCGTTCCCCGCACTGAAGAAAATTAAGCTCACCGACTACAAGGTGCGAATCCTGGACGGGCTCGCCGGCACGGCTGCCCGCACCCGCGTATTGATTGCCTCCAGCGACGGCCACCGCGAATGGGGCACCGTAGGCGTCAGCGAGAACATTATCACCGCCAGTCTCGAGGCACTCGTCGACAGCATGGAGTTCGCGTTAATCAAAAAATGACACGCCCTCTCCCGTTTGACAGGAGGCTTCCACACCGGATGCTCTGCTGGCACAGGTCGACACAAATTCTTTTCCCAAGTTGAAAGCTGTCATTTTAGCCGCTGGCAAAGGCACCCGAATGCGGGAACTCACCAATGAACTCCCCAAACCCATGCTCCTGATCGAAGGACGCCCTATCCTTCAGCACATTGTTGAAGGCTTGAAAGCCGCTGGCATTCAGGAGTTTTGCATTATCACGGGATGGAAGGCCGAGGTCATCGAAGCCCATTTCGGTGATGGCTCCCGATGGGGCGTCCAGATTCGATACGCACGCCAAACCATCCAAGATGGCACCGGTAAAGCCCCCGAATACGCCCGAGACTTCGTCGGCACTTCCGACTTCTTACTGACCTACGGCGACATTCTGGTCAAACCCGACACATACCAACGCATGATCGCACGTTGGAAAGCCGGAACGTTCGGCGGCCTACTCACAGTCACGATTGGCGAGGATGTCACCAAAGGCGGCTTGAACTTTTTCGACGGGGATTTTTGCCTGACTCGCTTGGTTGAAAAGCCGAGTCCCTCTCAACTCGAAGAACTTCGCTCCAGCGGTTGGCTCAAACCGGGCCAGCCCGTTTGGTATAATGCCGGCATCTACATCTTCAACCCCGTCCTATTCGAGTTCACCAGCAAACTTCAAAAGTCGCCTCGCGGGGAATATGAACTGACCGATGCGATTAGCGCGATAGTGGCGTCGGGACGCAAAGTCGCCGGTGTCGAAATCCAGGGCCGCTGGGTTGACGTGCGCGATCCGGAAGTGCTGGCTTCGCTCCAGGCCTAAAGGCCGAGGTGTCGGTCATCGACCCACAATCGACAGAGATGGCGGCTGAAGCCGGTCATCGAACTGTCACGAACTCGTTATGGTTTAATAAAACCAACACGAAGTTTTCGATTATTCTCCGAAACGCCGGCTTGGCATCTCCTGAATTGGCTTGTCGCGCCGGTTGTAAAAATCGAAGACATTCGTTCATTTCAGAGGGTGTCGGAGGACGCGCCAACAGCTTCTGGAAAGCCCGGCGGATGAGTGAATCCAGGGTCTCGCCGTCCCGCTGAATCAAAACCGCCGCCAGCAACCTCGCCTGTTCAATCGCCAATTCACTGTTGCCCAACGCTAATGCTTGTTGGGGCATCACACTCGGCTGCCGCTGGTAACATTCCGTGACACTCGGTCCATCAAAGATCTGCAGAAATTCTGCCTGCTTCTCCGCGGCATGCTGCAAATAGATGGATCGCCGCCTCGATTTCAATGCGGTCTTGTAATCGATATCGGGACCACCCCGCGTGAGATCCAATGTCCCCCCCGCATCCAAGAGGTTATCGCGAACCGATTCGGCCTCCAGTCGCCGCGAATTCATCCGCCAAAGATACTGATTATCCGGATCTAGCTTCCGGTTGGGTTCGTCGGAAATTGACGCCATCCGGTAAGCCTCGCTGGTGACCATCAGCCGATGTAACTGTCGAAAGCTCCATGACTGTTTGCCTCCACCCGAATCCATCGTCGGCTCCATAAATTCAGCCGCCAACCAATCCAGCAACTGTGGATGTGTCGGCGGACGGCCATTGCGCCCAAAATCCGATGGGGTGGGCACTAGCGCACGACCGAAATGACGCAACCACACGTGGTTCACCGCCACCCGGGCGGTGAGAGGGTTCTGTCGATCGGCCACCCAACGTGCAAAGGCGGAGCGCCTGCCCGTGCTAATCGTTGGAAGCGATTCCGCAACCCGCTTCGTGAAGGCTCCATCCAATGGCTTGGCCAACGTATCCACGGCCACCTGCAACTGTTTGGAAGTCTCCTCAATTTTCTTTCGGGCCTCGGCAACTTTGTTGGTGGGCGATGATTCCAAGGCCACACTCGCCTGATGCTGTTTGAGGCGCAGTTCAGCGACCGCCACCATCCGCTGCAGCAACACCGCATTGGTACTTGATGAGGTAAACAACGACGGAAGGGCATTGGTCTTTCCGGACAGGGTCCGCCACGGCGCTTCCGCTTCGATCACCGCTTGCAGCACGCTCCGTTTCTTGGCTGCCAAGTCCCAAACGAGCTCGGCCTCGAACACTTTGGCCTGGGTCGAATTGGTCGCATTTCTTATCGCGATCCAGGTCGCTTTCGCTTCACGTTCCACCTTGTCCGCCGCTGTCATCTGATCTTGTAAGACGTGTTCCCGTTGGTCGGGGTTCGCCACCTGCCAGGGAATGGTGACCTCACGCACTTCCAGCCGGCCACCCAGAAACGATGGCACTCCAGGTGGAATAACCTCATTAGTGACTGGGTGACGTTCGTCGCCTCGCAGGAACAACCACGTTGGTGTTACAGCTGCATCGTAGGCTCGTGGCAATCCCACCTTGGTCGTGTCGAGTTCACCCGGCAACCGCTCAATCCGAACTTGATGCGGCTCAAATATCGCCCGCATTGAGTAGTACTCGCGTTGGGGAATCGGATCGGTCATGTGGTCGTGGCATTTCGCGCACCCCAGGGTGACACCGAGGAAGGCTTGGGCCGTGTGTTTTAAAGTGTCTTCCAACCACTGCTCCCGTGAGAGCATCTTGTAGTTCCGGACCAAAAAACCCGTCGCTCGCAACGCCTCGTTGTCTTCCGGTGCGACTTCATCGGCTGCCAACATTTCCACAATCATCCGATCGTACGGACGATCCGCGTTCAGCGATTCCACGATCCAATCGCGCCACCGCCAAATGTGCGGTTTAGAATCTCGCACCTGTCCTCCATCCGTCCAGCCCGCCCAATCGCTGTAACGCCAGACATCCATCCAGTGGCGCCCCCACCGCTCTCCATGGCGTGGATCGGCCAGCAACCGTTCCACCACCTTCTCGTACGCTTTAGGACTGGTGTCTGATAGGAATTGCTCTTGTTCTTCCGGTGTCGGATTGAGACCAATCAAATCCTGGTAGACTCGACGGAGGAGCACGTCCTTCGAAGCCCGCGGACGAGCGACCAATCCGCGAGCCACACGTTCCGCTTCCAGAAACGCATCAATCGGATTGGACGTTGACGCGAAGTTGCCAATCTCAGGCACATGAGGACGGCGCACCGTCTCGAACGGTTGCCATCGATAACCCTGGCTCCGTAATGCCGATTGGTTGGTGGCCGTCGCGCCCGCACTCAATGGCGTCAATACAAAGAAAACCCAGGCCATCAAGACAGCGGGGATCATCGCTACCGTCCGAAGCGATCGCTTCACCGATACATCAACGGCATCGCATGAATTGTCCATCGGCCAAATCCTACTCTCCAATGACAGCAATGGAAGCTCCGAGATTGGGGCATATCGCACCTTTTTGGAGTGCGTGCAGTCCTCTGCCGCTTTTCATGAACACGTTCGCAATCGCCGGTTGAGGAAACCGGTTGAGGCCAACCGCACCCCAAACAATGCTCCCGAAACCTGCCTCTGACTCCCGAAGCGAATCAGTCGGGGTCGGCCCAACCAGACTCCAGGCTCGCCTACGGTATCGCCCTTCGATCCACTCCAAGCCAACCCAATCGAATCAAATCCATCATGCCGACCGAAGAATGCCCCAACTGCGGTGCTGACGTTCCGAAACGCGCAACAGCTTGTCCTGAATGCGGTGCCGACGCCCAAACCGGATGGAACGAACGCGCGGCAACCCAACGACTCGGCGTGCCTGAATCAGAGGATGACTCCTTCGATTACGAGGAATTCACCCGGAAGGAATTCGGAAAACCCAGTCAGCGCCCTAGGAATTGGTTTTGGGCCATCGTCGCGATGGGTTTAATCCTGGTGCTGATTCGATGGTACTGGCCATTCTGAACAACCGCAGCCTCCAAGACGGATCCTTGCCTTCCATCTTATTGGGGAGTATGACCTCGATTCCAGAACTTCCATGCTTTGTATGAACGCTTCCAAGCCCTCGATACATCCCCCAGCCTTACAACGCCATCCAGGATTCACCCTGATTGAACTGCTGGTGGTGATCGCCATCATTGCCATCCTTGCCAGCATGCTCCTGCCGGCCCTGTCCAAGGCCAAAGAAAAGGCCAAATCCACCAGTTGTATCAACAGCTTGCGTCAAATGAGTCTGGCTCAAAAGGTCTACAGCGGGGATTTCCAAGATCGTTACGCCCACACCTTCCAGGTCCGGGGCAACAATGCGCTGCGCAAGGCCTGGTTCAATTTCCTGCAACCCTATCAGCAATCCACCAACCTGCTGGTCTGTCCATCACGCACTAAGAAGTTCAAAGAACTGCTCGCCCTCTATCCCAGCGAGAATGGCGAGAAGGCGGTTTCCAATTATTCAATGAACTTCCGCTTGGGCGGCTGCGATTGGCCCGACGTCTGGGACGTCAAAAACTGGCCCGGCTTTAAAGATTCTGCGGTGCGGAGCCCTTCCATGACCGTCCACCTCACCGACGGAGGATCCAAACCCCGCAATTCCAAGGATCCCAATCTTGCCGTCACACCCCAATCCACGGAAAAAGCGGGATGTTGGATCGTGCATGATCCGGCAAACGATGCGCCCTGCACGGGTTGCGTCACTTCGGATGACCCCAACTGGGGAGGCCCACATGCGCGCCACAGCGGTTTCCGTAGCAATGTCATGATGGCCGACAGTCATGTCGAGGTCATGAAACCGTCCCAATGGTTTTGGGCCGACTCTCCCTGGTTGAAGCCGGATCGCGGCGGCGGGCAACCATAAAGCGCAGAGGGCAGAGAGCCGAAGCCCTCTGCCCAACTACTACCAAGAACTCACAACAGAAACAGTCTGCCGTGAGATAAACTATGCAACCCACGAACTGACTCACTTACCGACAAATTATGCCGTCAGCTTGCGGCGCACCAAGCCGATGCCGCCAAGCGCCAAACCCAGCGCGAGGGCGGTCGTGCCGCCTTCCGGCATCGACACTTGGTAAAAGGATTGTGTAATCGTGGTCGGCCCAATGAGTCCTTGTTGATTGGCGCCGAAGAAAATGTCCTTGGTGACCCACAACTTGGCTTGGGTCGGATTCACGATGAGGTCATCACCCGTGATCGGTTCGGGGGCAGGATCTTCGAGGTCCGTCGCTCCGGGATCGCCCGCGACAAAGCTCAAACTGGACTGAGCTGTGGCCGGACCAGCGAATCCCCCCGTTCCCACCGTTTCGCCGATCAAGATGAAGCCGCCAGTCCCAGCGGCGCTCAACACATACGACTGACCAATCGCTTCGATCAGTGGTTGGCCTGAGGTCGTGGCCACCGTATAGTTGAGGTTAATATCGGCAACCTGGCCAAACATGGCAACCCAAGGTCCTTGGAAATTCAGATGATACACACCATTGCCGTCGATCATTGGCGTGACGGTCGCGTCATTCGCGTTGAATTGTGCCGAAGCAAATCCAAAGTCATCAAACGTCTTGTCACCGATGGTGAAAGAATCACCTGAGGTGATGAGTGCACCGAGGTTATAGGTGACAGCATTGGCCTGACCAGCCGCGAAGCTCACCGCGAAAGCAGGGCAGTTTCAAGATTTCGACTTTAAGGAGGCAGGTGAAACAAAAGGCGGTATAAAACTGGACAAAAGGCGCTGACTTTATTTAACTGCCGGCATGTCCGAGCCTATTACGCTACCCGAGCACGAGCAACAAACGG
>SXSK01000173.1 GCA_005793375.1 Verrucomicrobiales bacterium
CAGAGCCGTCGATCCAGCATCGGGCAAGCGCGTCACAACGGGACTGGCAGAAGCAGATGTCGCCATGGATATCAGAGCTAAGGTGATGAATGTGCGCATATCTTTTTTGATTGGATGTTAATTATCGGATCCAGGCCACTGGACCTGGTAGCTGAGCTCCGAAGCAGCGCTCATACCAGGAACCATTGAGTTATCGGCTCGATCTGTCAGATGCTCATTCTTGGTGAGCTAACCCGCGTGAACCGAAGCCGTTCGGATCTATCCACCCGATTTAAGGATTCGGGTGCGGTTTCGGGCCATCCCCTGGAACGTAATCTCGGTTGTCAACGATTCTGACAGCGTCGAGACGCGTTTTGGCGTGGTCGTCTACCCAACCCACTGCTGTCACAGAGGTTAAGAAAAACGGTCGGACTGTAAGCAATTCCGCACAATCGATGGAGTTTCAATCAGCCTAGGAAGGCTGGAAAGCGGGTCTTGCAGGAGTTGGCGCCTCCTGTAGAGATGGATTGACGCCCTGGAGGGAGGTCAGTGCATGCTGCGCCCATGTTCCGCCGCCTTTCTGCTCAAATCTTATTGGGGTGTGTCTCCTTGGCATTACCCGCTTGGGTAAACGCCGATGTGCGGTTGCCCGCGCTTTTCACCGATCATATGGTGTTGCAACAAGGGAAACCGATTTCGGTCTGGGGTTGGGCCAATCATGGTGAACAAATCACCGTCGAGTTTGCCGGCCAGAAAGCCACCACCGTTGCCAAAGAAGGCCATTGGATCGTCAAACTCCCCCGGCAACCTGCCAATGACCAGCCTGCTGTATTGCGCGTCACAGGTCGCAATACCGTCGAGGTAAACGATATCCTCGTGGGGGAGGTCTGGGTGTGCTCGGGACAGTCGAACATGGAATGGCCCATGTCTCGTTCAGAAAATCCTGACGCCGCCATTAATAGCTCTGCCAATCCCAATATCCGTCTCTTCACGGTACCCAAGCGCCGATCCCCGGCGCCTGTCGATGACATCAAGTCACAATGGGTTGCCTGCGGACCCGAGACGGTGCGTTCGTTTTCTGCGGTAGCCTATTTTTTTGGTCGGGATCTCCAAAAGGCTCGGGGTGTGCCCATCGGGCTGATCCATACCTCCTGGGGTGGTTCGCCCGCCGAAGTCTGGGTAGCCGACGATGTCCTTAAGAACCACCCAGCCTACCGCCGTGATATCGTTGATGCCTATTTCCCTGTGTTGCAGCGCTGGGCCAATACGCCCCAGGGTGGACCTCCGTGGCAGCCCAGTGAGCTCTACAACGGCATGATCGCGCCCCTGTTGCAGTACGGCATCGCGGGGGCCATTTGGTACCAGGGCGAAAGCAATGCGGGACGCGCCTGGCAATACCGCAGCCTCTTCGCCGACATGATCAGCAACTGGCGACGTGACTTTAAGCAGGGCAATTTCCCATTCCTCTGCGTGCAGTTGGCCCCGTGGGATCGCAACAAAAAGAGGTCCATTGAGGAGATTACCAAGGCACCTACAGAAAGCGATTGGGCGGAGTTGCGTGAAGCCCAGAATTACGTGGTCAAGAAATTGCCGAAGGTCGGCGTCGCCATCATCACGGATGTTGGCGACAAGGATGATATCCACCCAGCCAAGAAAGAACCAGTTGGAAGCCGCTTGGCCTTGCTGGCGCGCAAGATCGCTTATAGTGAACGCGGCCTGATCCCCACGGGCCCAAGCTATCGTCGCCAGATGGTAGCCTCAGGGAAAATCGCAGTTTATTTCAATAACGCCGGGAAGAAACTGACCCAGGACGGCGAACGCCTCACGGGTTTTGCGATCGCCGGCGAGGATCGCAAATGGCATTGGGCGGACGCAGTGATCGATCCAGATCGCAAGAATCGTGTCTGGGTGAGCAGTCCTGCGGTTCCCGAGCCCGTGGCGGTCCGCTATGGATGGTCGGATTACCCGGTTGTAAACCTGAAGAATTCTGAAGGCCTACCCGCGTCTCCGTTCCGGTCCGATTGGTGGCCTGCAACGACATTGAACAGCCGCTGATTCACGCGGGTGCCGACCGGCTGAAGGCGTGAATCTACCAGTCACAGGGGATTGATAATCAGCGGCATATCGTCTTTGCTGTGCCTGCAGTTTTCCTATGTCGCAAATCAAATTCGGAACGGACGGCTGGAGAGCAATTATCGCCGAGGATTTCACGTTCGCGAACCTCGAGCGGGTCGCCCAGGCAACCGCCGACTATTGGAAAGCCAATCCTATTCCGGGCACCACTCGGAAAACGGTGGTGGGATACGACCGCCGTTTCTTGTCCGACCAATTTGCCCGCCGCACTGCGGAGATCCTGGCCGGCAATGGATTCCAGGTCACCTTGACCAGCGAGCCGACTCCAACTCCCAGTGTGTCGTATGCGGTTAAGCAGCAGAAGGCCATCGGGGGTGTCATGATCACCGCCAGCCATAATCCCCCCGCGTTTAATGGATTCAAACTCAAGGCGCACTATGGTGGTTCGGCCGAACCCGCCATGTGCCAGGGAGTCGAAGCGTTGCTCGATCGATTCCCGGTCGCCCGGCTGCCGTTTGACCTCGCGCTCAAGGCCAAGAAGATCGTCGTGAGCGATGTACGACCAGCACATTACAACGCGGTCAAGAAACTCGTGGATTTCAAACGCATCGCGGCGTCCAAAGTCCGATTCGCCCACGAAGCCTTGTTTGGGGTTGGGGCCGGTTGCTTCGATGACTTGCTCCAGGGGACGACTTGCCGGGTGACGACGCTCAATGGCGCCCATGATCCCAATTTTGGCGGAATCAATCCCGAACCGATAGCCCGCAATTACACCAAGTCCGCAGCGTACCTTGCCAAGCATCCCCATGACATCTGCTTGGTCACCGACGGCGACGCGGATCGTGTGGGGGGCATGATGGGCAATGGCGCACCGCTGACCACGCATCAGATTATCTGCCTGCTCCTCCGCCATTACGTGGTCAACCGGCGTTCCACCGGGCGCGTGGTCAAGGCGCTCACCACCACGTCTATGGTGGACAAGATGTGCCGCAAATGGGGGCTTGAACTCGTCGAGACCGGTGTTGGTTTCAAATACATCGCTAGCGAAATGATTCGGGGTGGCGTGATGTTAGGCTTTGAAGAGAGTGGAGGCATTGGTTTCGCTGGACACATTCCGGAACGTGATGGGATTGCGGCGGGCTTGATGCTGCTGGAAATGCTCGCGGTGGAAAAACGGCCGCTTGCCAAGATACTGGCAGAACTCGAACGCGAGTTTGGTACCTACCGCTACGCTCGGATCGACACTCAGTTCCCACTCGAAAAGCGCGCTGCCTTGATGGCGTTCTGCAAGGATCATCCCCCGGTGAGACTACGCGGTTCCAAGGTGATCGATGTCAAATCGTCCGATGGCGTGAAGTTCATCGCAGAGGATGATTCATGGCTCATGCTGCGGGGCTCCGGCACGGAGCCCATTTTGCGAATTTACGCCGAATCCCGTTCGGATGCCGATGCGGAGGCTCTGCTCAAGCTGGGCGTGAGTCTGACGAAGAAAATCTGACGGCTGTCTCCAGGGTCGTTGGTTGGTTGAGCCTAAAAACGCGAGTGGCTCGCGATCGATATAACACATCGACCACGTTCCGGAGATATTGTTCGTCACCCACCGATTCGACGGATTCCGGTGGGAACTCAACGAGAGCGCGGAAGTGGCGGGCGAGTTCTGCAAACAGTTCGATTCGGGCTCCTGGTTCCAGTTGCTCTCGGCGCAGCAGGGCATTCAATACGACGGCGGCTTCGCCCGGCGAGGTCTTCTGCCGCAGCCGTGCAGCCAGATGAGGGTGTTCACAGAGGGAATTGAATTGCCCTGCCAACAACTGATCGAGATCCGGTTGAGCCAGCCGGGGCAACGAAACCACAACGGTATTGGCAGCGAGGTCACCGAAGCGTTGATAGCGTCGATTCAAGACACAGGCAGCCCCACCCACCAAGTAAAACGACGGCAAGAAATCCACCGCCCGCAGCAGATTCCGCAGCACGACTTGGCTGAACTGCAACTTGAGCCCTTGCACATCCATGACGCGTAATCGTAAGGCTCGTTTTCCCAGGGTCTGACCGCGCCAACGCCACTCCATGGCGATTCCATAGCCTATCTGAACGGCGAACACGGCTAATGCAATCAGGGCCTGAACAAAGTCCGGTGCGGCCCAGCCGAACAAGGAGAGAAGCAACACCGTGCACAGAATCAGGGCGATGATCAGGATCGAATCGATGGCCCAGGCCAGACAGCGCGCCAACGGCCCGGCCAATGGCAGAGAGAAAGCGATGCCTTCGGGGGTCCGGATCAGAAGTTCGGAGTTCATGATTGGCACACTTCTAGGATCCATTGGTCTCGCGTTGATCGCGGCGGCGACCGAACCAGGTCAGGAACCAGACCAAAGCCGTCAATTCCACCAAGCCAAAGGCGATCTTTACCGAATAGGGCAACATGGGTTCGTGGTATTGTGAGAACAGCCCCTCCACCAACCCCGCCCAGATCAACAGGATTGCCACGCCGCCAATCAGTGTCACTAGGTCGGGCGTTACTGCACGCAACCGCGCACGCAAGGGCACCGCGGCACCACGTCCCAAAATGGTCACGCCCAGCACGAGGCCTGCTTGACCTGCAATGAGAATCGCCGGGATCTCGATCGACCCATGTGGCAGCAACCAGCCCGCTAAAAAGCGACCCTGACCATCTTGAATATAGTCGAAGCCAATCGCGCCCAGAATGACTCCGTTATAGAACAGCGAAATCAATGTGCCCACACCGCACGTCATGCCCAGTGCCATGGTCAAAATGGATACCTGGGTGTTGTGGGTCATCAACTGAGTCGAAAAACCCACGCTCCCACCTCCTGCGGCACCGCCGCTCGATACCTCCCGTTGAACGCGGTCGGACGGGGTCGTTTGATCGTGTCCAAAAGGCATTGTCACACGCCGAGAATCCGGATCAAACGCCGTCGCGAACGCCCCAAAGCCGACTCCCGCCAGTGTGATGAACACTGTCGCCAGAAAGGCCTGTAAGTGCCGGCGGAACACGCGTGGAAAGGTGACGAGGAACCAATGAATCGGCGCAAATCGGTGGGCCCGTTCCCGGGTTTCGTGAATCTCGGCATAGGCCCGGGAGACGAGGGCTTCAAGGTAGCGCCGGGTCTCTGGCTCGGCGGCAAAGGTTGTGATCTTGGCCAAGTCGGACGACGCGCGTTCGTAAAGATAATGGAAGCGCCGAATTTCAGCGAGAGGCACCTGCCGGTTACCGTCCGATTCGATTCGTGTTAACTGGAACTCCAGTTCCTTCCAGCGCGGACGTTCGGCGGCCAGAAATTTTTCCAGATCCAGGATCATAATACTCAGAGAACCTGTCGTTGTTTCACCGCGAGATACTGGCGGATGAGGTCGGTCGTGAACCGTGCAGTTGCCGTGAGTGCAAAGCCCACCCCGCGTCGGCGCAATACCATCTCCAACTCGCGCAGGCTCTGAGCCCGCAGATGTCCTGCCAGTTCACCATACAGATCCGTCACACTCTCTACCGCGACATTTCGAAACATTGGCTGGATTCCGTCCGGTTGGATCATCCCCACGATCAGGAGGTGCTGAAGTCGCAATAGGTCAGCGCCACGCACAAAACTCTCGGCGATGACCGGATCATCCAGCGACGTTAGAAACACGAGGAGCGCGCGCCGGCGCAATCGATGCTTTAAGAAGGTCGCCAGTTCTTCGTAGTCCGGTGAAACGCGTTCAGGTTCCAGGGTGTATAAAGCGTCGCGACAGGCGCCAAAGTGTGCGACACCGCTGCTGGCTCGGACAAATGTCTTCACGCGATCGGAAAACGTGATCAGACCGAAATGATCGCCTTGCCGCTCTGCGGCGACTCCCAGTAACAAGGCGGATCGCACCCCCAGGTCCAAGAACCGTTCGTCTGAACACTCCCCGGCCGTCCTTCGTGGAGTCCGTCCGCTCAGCCGCGACGCATCCAAAATAACGTAGACTTCTTGCGTGCGCTCTATCTGAAAGACCTTGGTCACGGGCCTCCCCCGCTTGGCGGTCGCCTTCCAATGGACGTCTTCCATGCTATCTCCGGAGATGTACTCCCGAAGTTTCTCAAAGTCGCGTCCCTTGCCGATCTGCCGCTGCGCGTGCGCCCCCAAGCCGCCCCGATTGAGAAAGATGGCTGCCACCGCATCTCGATCGCGGAAAAGATCTGGGTAACCCCGGATTTCCGCCCCGAATTCGAGGGTGCCACGGACGTTCCAAAAACCCCAACTCGATAGGGATTCGAGGGGGATCGTCGGAATCAAGTAACGGCCACGCGATTTTATAGTCACGGTCCACGTTAACTTCGAAATTCCCGGTGCCACGCGGCAGTGAATATCGATTTGTTGAGACTCAATTGCTTGGGGCAGGGGAAGCCCGATCCGCAGAGAGTGTCCGCGACCGGATTCATTGTGGAGGGATGCCACGAGGTCCCCGGGACGCCCACGGGCTAAGCGAAGCACACCGGAAGGTTGGAGTCGCAATCCATGGAACAACGACACCGAACGTAAGGCGTCGAGAACAACCACCACAATGATCAGTCCCATGAGTCCCAATGCCAACGGAGCCCGTTCTGGAACCGCACCCGCAAGCGTACTGAGCGGCACCACTAGAGTACCGGTCACCCACAACAATCTGGAGGACGGTGCAATCACCTGGGAACGGCCACGCTTTGTAGAATGCGGGTCACGACTTCCTTGATGCTGGCGCCCTCGAGTTCGAATTCTGGGCGCAGAATCAACCGATGTTCCAGGACGGGAATGGCCAGGCTTTTGATATCATCCGGTGTCACGAAGTCTCGCCCGTCAATGGCTGCCCAGGCGCGGCTGGCCAACAGCAGGGCCTGTGTGGCGCGAGGGCCCGCACCGACTTGAATGCTTTCGTGAGTCCGGGTTGCCCGCACGACATCGACCAGGTAGGCGACTAATTCCTCGCGAACCGTCACCCGCTCGAGTTCCGCGCGCAGTGCCGCTAACACCTCGGTGGTGATCACGGGTCGAATTTGGCCTGAAGCCAGAGCGCGTTCCGGTGAATCGCTGCCGAGCATGCGGCGCGCCAGGACCAACTCGTCGGCGCGTCCTGGTGTGTCCATGCTGATCTTTAACATGAACCGGTCTTTCTGAGCCTCGGGCAGCGGGTAGGTTCCCTCGAATTCCACCGGGTTCTGGGTTGCGAATACGGTAAAATTGGCCGGCAATGGCAGCGTCTCTCGATCGATCGTCACTTGGCGTTCTTGCATCGCTTGCAGCAGGGCGCTCTGCGTCTTGGCGGGTGCGCGGTTGATCTCGTCCGCCAGCAGAAATTCGGTAAACAAGGGTCCGCGCAACAAGGTGAATTCGTTGCGCTGTAAATTAAAGACGCTGGTGCCGGTGATGTCGGTGGGCATCAGATCGGGCGTGAATTGTACGCGGTTGAATTCGCAACCTAGAACTGCCGACAAGGTCCGAACCAGTAAGGTCTTGGCAACGCCCGGCACGCCTTCAATCAACGCATGCTGATTGGTGAAAATCGCGACCAATGCTAGGTCAATCACGTCGCGCTGGCCGATGATCACGCGAGCCGTTTCGGCCCGCGCCTCTGCCAGGATGGATTTTAGGTCATTCATTGGTGAACGATGGTTTTGCTTGCGTCAGTTTGCTTTGTCGAAGGCTTCGGATCAGGTACGAGTGGGGGCTTGGAAGCGGTTGCCCGAAACCGGTTGGCTAGTAGCAGGCTCACTTCCCGATAAGCCTGCACGGGATTTTGGTCGGATCCGGCGGTCATGCAGTCCCGTGCCTGTTGGATTCGAGCATCGGAAATCCCATCGCGCCTGGCCGTCTTCTCCCATTCTTGAAAACAAACGCTCAGCAGATCGCCTGGGGCCACGCCGCGCCGCAACAGGTTCACAAAGCCTGCGGCACTCTCGCGTCCTGCCAATTCCCCGTCTCCAAGATATCCGGATTCCGAGCGCGGCAGGAAACTCAGGGCGGTTTGCCACACAAACAACCCCGCAAATACTAGCAATCCCAGCGCTAAACCATCGAGCCGGTAGCGTCTCGCCAAGGTGGCCACGCCGGGACTCTCTTCGACCCCAAGATGGGTTTCATCGAACCAAACCCTCCGGGATTCCCCCAGACACCAGAGCACAAATGGCGTCTGACGTTCCACGCGCAATGCTTGATTGCTGAACGCATAGGAATCCGCAATTAACACCAGGGTGCCGCGACCCCAGCGACGTTCCAGAATCACGGGTTTTCCAGAGCGGGTGTAGAGTGCACGCCACGGCTCACTCGCGTTGCGAAAGGCGACAGAAGTGTGCCATGAGAGGGTATTGGGTAATATCGTGGGCGCCCCTGGCTGCCGCGACGCGGTTTCTGGCTTGGCATTGCCGTTTTCATCAAACTTCAATGCCACGTATTCCAGGTCAAAGTTCCAGCGTTCTCGCAGCGAGACCTCGCTGAATCGGGGATTATTCTGTCCCGGTTTGGGAGGGGTATTTCCAGCTCCCCGTCGCAGCCGCGGCGGCAGATTAGTCCCCGCCATTCTCGCTGAAGCCCGCAGCGGCACGGTTCGCTCCGGTGCGAATGCCACTACCACGCGCCCGCCCAACGAGGCAAACCGTTCGAGTGCTTTCGCATCGCGTTCCGTCACTTCATGGAACTGCACCACGTCGCATCCCAGGAGAAGCAAGGTGGTGTCTGCCCCCGGTGGCTCGGCATCCAACGGGCCGAGTAATCGACGTGATTGACGTCCTGGCATCAGTTCGAACGATTCATACAGGGCCCTGGTTCCCAAGGGATCGGCACGCAGACTCGAATAAGCCGGGTAGACGTCGCCACTTGAAAAGCGCAAGACAAAGAGCTCATAAAGCGCTGCCACGAAGGCAACGAAACCAAGCGTTATTCCCAGGATGATCGCGATTCGTTTCAATCGTGGTCGTGGAATTTGAGTTCGCGTGTTGTCCGCATTCAGGGTTTGTGAGTGAGCAGAGTTCGTACGTTTTCGTCGAACTCGGCGAAGTTGGTGGGCGTCACTTCGTGTGTCCCATACCAAGTTCGGTCCACGGTGGCGACCACGCTATGAAACGCGCCTTGTAGCCCTGGAAATGCGCGGGCGCGCCGTTCAAACTCTCGCAGATAGTCGCGATTGGACTTGTGCTTTTCCAGCGTCACCAACTCGCGGTGGGCTAGGCTTGCCAGACTCGCCAAGTAAAACGCGCGCAACGCGAGTCGAAGTTCGCCTCGCCCGGTCAACTCTTGCGCGAGGCGTATCCAACCGTCCTCGGGCAATTGATCGGCGGTAATCTGTTCGTCCCGCAGGTCGGGCACCGTCGTTGTCAGCGCCGCTTCAAGGACAGGGGTGGTTTCGCGTCGCCGCCAGACGCGATACGCTTGATAACCGAGCACCGCCACACCCGCCGCCAATAATCCGTACAACACCACATCCAATCCGGCGGTCCAATCGAAGAGGCTGGTATTGCCACCACCCGTCGGTTTAAGCCGGCGCAGAATCAACCAGTCGATGAATTGATAAAACGCTCGTCCAATCCGTTGGAGGCTTCCTTGGAGGGATTGTTCCATTTGCTTTATCAGGCGCTTCAACCAATCCTGGGGTTGGTTGACGTCGGCTGAGGGGCGATCCCTCGGTTCTCGCCATGTGTAGGTTCGCCGACTCAACACATTGTCGAGAGCCTGATCCATGGGATTTGCCGTCGCCTGGGATTCCCTAAGGACAGCAGAGGTTGGTATTGGTGCATTGAGTACTGATTCGGTTGGAGGATCCGCCTCGGCTGCCGCTATTGATGCCGGCGCATAGAGGCACAGGAGCATCATGAGCAGGATGATGCCCCGTCCTTTTTCCAACAGTCGCAGTTGGGCACGCAGATCGGCTCCTGTAGTCATGGATTCTCCCCGGAAGGTTCGGAGCACATAATACGCTTTGGCGATCGGATCCAGGGTGAGCCACGCGAGCGCGAGTGCGGTTGAAAAAAAGGTCGTGTTGAAGACTGATTGCGGACTGAGGGTAAAGTCGGATTCGACACCCAACAGCAGTTTTAGCACGGCGGGAATGGTCAGAATGGCGATGGAGGCATTGAGATACACGAACATGCCGAACAGCCCCAACAGCCCGAGTCCGGAGTGGTTTTGAATGGGCCAAAGGCAGGCTTGCCGCCAGGCATCGCTGGCAGCCACACGAGCGACGCCGTCGCATCGATCTGCCACCACGCTGACTCCCTGAAAGAACGCATAGGACCAGCCCATGGTCAGTCCGAGGCCAACGCCAACGAGTCCAAGCGACACCGAGAGCAGTGGTTCATTGTCTGCTATAAACGGCAATATGCCGCCGAACAACGGCGCGGGCAGCACAATAAGTCCCCAGGGTTGCAAGGCTGCCTGAACCAGGCCAATGCGCAGAAGACGTTGACTTGTCCAGGGCTTTGGCGCCTCGTTTCTGACACGTTCTAGCAGCATCGCGCTAAATACTCCGTGCGCGGCCTTCATCCACAGGAACACCCAACCCAATCCGATGGACCCCAACGCGCAGTGATCCGCCGCAAAGGCGCTCCGACTCATGTCCGCCAAAAAATAGAGCAGCGACACGACAAAAGGCAGAGTTCCGACGAGGTACACCCCGAGCGCTGTCGGATTGGACCGGAGCAAGCGGATGGATTCTTCCAATAAATCCAGCGGGCCAGGCGCCGACCCGGTGACACGGTGTGAACTCATTTGAGGATTCGCGGAGGTGTCACGGGTTGGGGGGTTCGTCGAAGACCTGGCGTTCCCAAAGGGTTCCCTCATGGAAATCGGTGGGCACGCGCAGTAGGACTTGACCGAGCACATAGAAACATAGAGTCGCCACGACCAAGCCGACCAGCGCGTTTAAGGTCCGGAGGAATGGGGCGAAGGTGAAGCGCCGTTTCGCCAACGGTTTGGTCAGTTTCTTGAGGCAGGACGTGCAAATCACTCGGCCCTCGTGTTCGGTCACGCATTCCCGGCAAAAGAATTGACGGCACTCTGGACATCGCGCCGCTGCTTCGCGAATGGGGTGATGTAGGCAGCGGTGTTGTAGCATGGCGAATGGGGAAGGATTGACGCGTCGTTTTGGTTAAATTCAGGACATTTGGGTTGGGCTTGAGTCGGTGGGCTGAAGCATGGGCTAGCCTGCCCGCGACGGGTGAGCGGACGTGCCGTCCGGGTTTCGAATCACTGGGGCTAGCAGTGCCAAGATCTGTTCAGAACTACGGCGACGTGTAATTCCAGGCAGGCGTACGGTTTGCACCCTGGTTTGAAGTTCGCAATAGGCAGTTGGGCCTCTCACCAGATGAATCAACAAGGCGACAACGATGAAGCCCATCAAGCTCCCCAGGATCACAACGCCGTAATTGAACGGGTCTTGAGTGGACGGTATTACTACAAAAAGCGTTGCCAACAGCAGGAGCAATACGATTCCAAGGATCAGGTAGAGTTGGAAGAGGCGCGTCCCGCGAATGGTCATCACGGTGATGTCTTTTAGGGCAATTCGACGGTATCGTTCGACCACGCTGCTCAACTCCACAATCAGCAGATGGTCGGCGGCCAGCCAATAGCTTGCAGACCCAAGCAAGGTTCTGCCACGGACCTTTAGGCGTGTGTACTTGGTGTCGTGTGAGAGCATGGGGACTCAGAAGTTCGCAAAGTGGATCAAGTAGACCATGAGGGCGATGAACCCCACGAACTCCAGGATGGTCAGGATCATGCCGAGTTTCAACCACAGTCGGCTGCGCGAGACCAGGCTGGGCGGTGATTGGCGCTTAAGAATCGCCAACACGAACGCCGTGGGTGCCGTCAGAGGAATGATCCATCCGCAAGACACCACCGGGACGACCAAGAGATACCACACCACCAGATCCCAGCGAACCCGATGGTTTTCCAATTCTCCCAATTCCTTCTTGGCCGATGCGTTTTCCACGCACCCAGGGCACAGATGCTGGTTGCCTATGGGAAAATCGCAGAGTACGCAGAGGAATCGTCCGCAGCGATCGCACGGAATCACCGCTCGTTTTTGTGTGTGAACGAAGCAAGATGCCTCACCGCTTTGGACTGCGGATGGGACGACCAACGACGTGGCGGGCGGCTGGATGTAGGCGGGAAACACCTGGATCGTCACCGGCGCGGCGCACAGCGGACACTCAGTAATCGACGGAAGGGTCGTCGCATCACCGGGGAGAAGGGTGTTGCATCGGTGACACTGAAGGCTGGCGGACCGCATGTCGTTAGGACGTGCTCGCCCGAGGTTCCAGTTGCTCAAAGATCCCGAGGTACACACCGGAGAACGTGGTCAAGGCAAACGGAACCGATACGACCAAGCCCACACAACAGGCGAGGACGCCCGCGAAAGAAATCAGCCACCAACAAAGCATCACCAGGAAATTCTTGAACCAATGCCGATGCACGATTTTCCAGCTCAACCGCAGGGCATCCCATCCTTTGTAATTCGCCTCCTCAGCAGAATCTGTGGGTGAGAGGCGGCTCTGGTAGTTTCCCAAGAGCGTGGTAAAGAGCCACTTCGAGAGCTCGAAACGTTCGAAATCCATAGGCTCGCCTGGTAGTCACTCGAATCTTGTTGTTGAGTCC
>SXSK01000174.1 GCA_005793375.1 Verrucomicrobiales bacterium
GTGGTCGAATGGCGAGTTTCCGAAGTGTCGATCAATCCGGTGTACGAGTGGGTTTTTATGAGTCGTCTAAACTGAATCCTGCAAGCTATACAAGCCATACGTTCAGACTAGACCTCATTGAGGTAGTAACACCGTTCCCCTGTGCCACCACCGTGCCGGTGTAACCACTGTAATAGCTAGTCTGCAAAAAGCTCACACCCGCTTCAGCCGTCGCCACAAAGGCGCAGCTTGCCGCCACGATGGATTTCAAATTACCCAGAATTGCCGAGTTGTTCTTCATAGTATGTCGTTTTCGTTCTTAGCGTTTCGTTTCGTTCGTTCATCGCGGATTGCACCGCAATTGATGAGTCGAATGTGTAGGGGATACCCACTATCCACTAGTGCGGTTTGGGACATTCCTACTTAGTTTGGGCGACATATAGGCGACTCTGGATATACTTAATATTTCCAACTTATGCCTCCGGATATTTCTATAATAGGCTTACTTAGAATCAGTTCTATAAAGCTCATTCAGCGCAGGGCCATGCTGCGTGGACGCATTTAAGCAACAAATTGATGAGATGGGCCTGCTTGGCAGGTGGGAAAAATCGACTAATCACCCTCGAAAGAGGGTGGTGGAGTCCTTAAAGGAGGCAAATGGCGGGAGTCCGGACATTCTGGTGACGACCAAACCATTCCACTGATGATGGTTGGAATGGTAAACCCGCGCTGGACCGAGAGGTGGTTCGTTTGAAGAACTGAGTATCCCTCCGAGCGAATCTAGGTGAGCGGTTGAATTAATGCGTCAAGGTTTGTCTAATTCGGCCGCTGTCCAGGGTGTTTCCCGGGCTGCCATCTGGGCGCGGATCCGCTTGACCGAATCATTGGACACCGATGGTGACCCGGATCCAAAGGCGTCTCGGACATAGGTCAGGACGTCGGCGATCTGTTCGTCGGTCAATCCGCCCATAGCGGGCATGGGGACTGAATTGGGGCCTCCGAAATCCTGGCCTGCAACGGAAATCGGTCCACTCAATCCGTGCAGCAATATCCGGATGAGACGAGTGGTGTCGCCGCGGACCCGGTCACTTCCCAGAAGTGGCGGATAAACTCCCGGCAACCCTTTGCCTTCGGGTTGATGACAGGGGAGGCAGGCCATTTCGTAAAGAGACTGCCCTGAAGTGGGTGGTTTTCGCGGATTGCCGAGCAGGTTCTTCAGGTACTGGGATTGGGAAGCACTGTTCCCCAGTGAGAGTTGGTGGTTGGCGAACGCAGCCGCCCAGAGTGGTTGCAGCGCTCGAGCACTTTGCCGAATGGAATAGTCCAGAAATGGATCGCGCGGTTGATCCACGACTTGGGTCACCACTTCGATGGATTCGGTCTTGGGAACATAACTTGCCGCGACGACGGCTTCGAGCCGTACCCGAGGATGTTCGTCAACGGCGCGCTGTCGCAGCAGGTCCACTGCGTTGGGCAGTCGGTCTGCCCATGCTCCAACGACCCGTGTGCCATAGGCCCGAACCCGGGCATCTTTTGCGGAGAGCAGTTGATTCAGCAACGTGGATCTTGGCGCTTCATGGGCTTCGTAGACACCGATGACTTCGAGCAAAAGCCGCTCATCTTCTTGATGGAGTTTTGGAAGTGCTGCCAACCAGGCGTCGGTTGCGCGCAACACCTCGGCGGATGGGGCATGCGCCAGCAACCGTTTTGCCTGTTGTCGAGTCCACCGTTCGTTGGATCGGAGTTGATCCAATAGTCCCGTGAGGGTCATCGTGGCGAGGTTCGGTTGTCGGATAGGGGACCTTCCCGTCGCCGTGATGCGCCAGATCCGACCATGGGTCTTGTCTCGGCGAGGATCTGTGTAGCTCGTTTGATAGTGGCCGATCATCGGGTTGAACCAATCGGCCGCGTAGATCGCTCCATCTGGACCTACGCTCACATCGACGGGTCGAAATGAAGTGGAAGTGGATTTTACCAATTTGGGCAATTGCGTACTCTTGTATCCGGAACCGGCATCTGACAGGCGATGGAGCTCAATGACACCGCCGAAATAGCCGCCGATCACGGCACAGCCTTGGATGTCATCAGGCAGTGCCCGGGTTCCGATAAAATCGATCGAAGTGGTCTTGGGCGTGGTTTCGAACAGGGGGCCCACCGAGTGGTATTGTTCGGGTGAATTGGCATAAGAAGCATCGGCAGACGTGGAGGATCCGCTTCCTAATGGACTGGCGCCGCGAACCATGCCCGGCACCGTCCAGTAACCGTGAGGGCGGTCTCCCGATTTATGGAACACCTGACCAAAGTCATCAAAGGCCACTCCCCAGCAGTTCGCGCCGGCCATGCCTCCCCCAAAGAATCCGTCCAATCGCAGTTGACGCGGGCGCAGCCTCCAGACGGCCGAACGATCCAGCCGCGCAATGCCCCAGGGAGTTTCCACACGTGAAAACGCATGAAGACCTTGCGTGAACCACAGGCTTCCATCAGGCCCATGTGAAATGGAATTCGCCAGTTGATGGGTGTCTCCAATGCCAAATCCGCTCAGTACTACCCGGCGCACATCGGCGCGGCCGTCGCCATTGGTATCGCGCAGGTGCAGTATCTGATCAAAGTCGCAGACAAACACACCGCCATCTCCAGGCTCCACGCCCTGAACCATGGTCAAGTCATCGGCGAACCGGGTGGAAGTGTCGGCTTTGCCATCGCCATCAGTGTCTTGCAATACCAAGATATAATCGGCCGGTTTGGCGCTTGCGGTGGTCTGGGGATAGGTGGGGGAACACGCGACATAGAGACGTCCTTGTTCATCCCAGGAGATCTGGGTGGGCTTCACGACTCCCTCAAGTTCCGAAGCGAACAATTGGATTTCATACCCCTTCGCGACCGTGAATGTGGCGAGTTGCTCCGCCGGGGTTAAGGCCTTCGCTTCCTCCTTGGAGGGTGGCGTTTGAGGTATGACCACCTTGGGAACGACCTCGCCGCGGGCGAGTGACTGAATACGTGCGTCCGCTTGTGCGATCAGTGGTCTCTGCCGTTCGAACGATTCTTTGAGTGACGGCTCGGTGCCGACCGACTTCGCGAACATCTGGGAGACTCGGTCGCCGTAAACAAAGGACCAGTTCGCGGGACGCCAGCAGTCGAACCAGAGGCGGTTTTTTTCCATGATCGCTTCGCGCAGTGGGCCCAAATCAGTTCTATCCATGCGCTTGGCGCCTAATTCACGGGCTATCAGTTGGGCGACTTCTTGTAGTCCTGCTTCGGTTAAATGAATGCCATCCTCGGTCATTCGTCCGGTGCGACCCTCGGCACTGCGTTGCTGTATTGCGCGGTGTAAGTCCACAAAGATGGCTCCCCGTTGTCGGGCCAGGTCTTGGATGGCCGCAGTGTATATGGCAACGTCCTGGTTGCGCTGGGTGAGATCGGGAGCGTGTGTCGCCCTCGGCCTCTCGAAGGGTATTGGCGATATGAGCACCACTCGACGCGTTCGAAGGGTGAATTGGTCGAGTAATCGATGGTAGGCCGCCGTGAACTCCGGAAGGCGCTTGGGTCCGTCCAACGACTCCATCTGGCCGAATTGAGCAATGACGATGGTGGCGCCGGCACGTTCCAATTGAGCCGTCCATGAACCAAAGTTGAGATCGCGCCACTGTTCATAAACGGTGTCTGCCTCCCAGGCCATGGAACGAAATCTTGGTTTCGCCGCGGCAAAACCTGCGGCGAGTTCGGCCTCCAAGGCACCCGCTTTCTGATCGCGGACAAAGTTCTCCTGACCGGCGAAAACGACGGTTTCGTTTTCGGCGAGTCGAAAGGAACGATCGCGAAATGGAGGCAAGGGCACCGAGGGTTGCCCATCGCCAAACCGACTCAATGCTTCCGCCTCGGTGGGGATCGCTGAGGTCGGAAGCTCCTCGATAGTGATGTTTCGGAAGGCGATTTCGGCTTTGCAGTTGCCATGAATCTGGAGCGCGATGAAACCTGCGATTTCAATGCCGGGCTCCTTTTCGACCCAAACCGCCGTTCGCTGGCCATTCAGAGTCAGCAGAATTTGGGGGCCGATGGCTTGGATTTCATACCGGTTCCAGTCCTCACGACGTTCCAATTGGGCAACCAAGTTAGTGTCTGCCAGTACCAGCATCCGGTTTCGCCGGGATTCATCGTACAAACAGCCGGAAAAACCGGCACCGATATCCGCTTGGAATCCGGACATTTCGTTGGGTGGATTCGGGATGCGGCGGCTTCTGAACTGAACGCCGCCATTCACGAAGCCTTCGGTGCCGACCAATTTGTATTCGAGGCGGAGATGGAAATTGGTGTAAGATCGGCTAGTGGACAGAAACTCATTGCGCGGATTTCCCGCGAGGGATCCGCCGACAACGACTCCATCGCGAATTCTCCAGACGGTGTTCGTTTGGCCCTCCCAGCCGGCGAAACTGGTGCCATCGAAGAGTGATACGGGCGCCGCCAGTGTGTTGAGGATGCCCATAAGGCAAGCGGCGAAGGTTTTCACCATCGGCAATGTAAGAATGGAAGGTGCGCGCTTCATGATTTCAGAACAGTGAGAGCTTTGGGCGTTCCTGGCTCATTGGCAAATGTAACGCAGAGACCGACATTTCTCGTTCAGTGCTTGTCGCCGATGGCCAGGGGGTGTGTTGGCTAGAACGATACGGGTTGGTCGACGGCGGACGCAAGGCGATCCAGATACTGCACGCGGCGAATTTCAATCGCCCCCAGGGCTCGTGTCGTCTCGGTAATCATTTGGGTGTCGAACAGTGTGAACCCCTGTTCGCGGAGATGCTTCAATAGAAAGTGGAGCGCGACCTTGGAGGCATCACTGGCACGATGAAACATGGATTCGCCCGCAAAAAAGCCACCCACAGACACTCCGTACACGCCGCCAATCAGCTCGCTGCCATTCCAGCATTCGAGACTGTGGGCATGGCCGGCTTCGTGAAGGTGGGTGTAGGCATCGATGAATTCCGTAGAAATCCATTCCCCAACGTGTCGATGGGATTCCGCACAGGCGCGCATGACCTGACGAAAGGCCTGATCGCGAGTGATCTTCCAAGGGCACTGACGCAGCGTTCGAGCTAATGATCGCGAGATGTGGAACCCCGTGTCGTTGAGCTCAAAAATGGCCCGTGGATCCGGGGACCACCAAGTGATCGGTTCCACGCTCCATGGAAAAATGCCCGACCGATAGGCCAATAGCAGTCGGGGCACTGTCAGGTCGCCGCCAATCGCCAACAAGCCATCGCGGCGCGATTGCTGCGGATCGGGAAACCAAGTCGTTTGATTGAGACGCACCACCATTTCCTGTCCCCGTGGTTATCCGTGTGGAACCAGCTGTTGCTGACGTGGGCGACGAAATCCTCGTCCGTCCTCAGCTTGGTTCCCCCTTTTCCTCAAGCGATCGCAGGAGTTGTGCCAGGAGCCGATCAGTCACCTGGATGATGGCGATGCAGGCCTCGTTGAGGGGCGTGTGTTCCGGAAAGTTCTCTTCCATGTCAGGTGCGCCCATCTTTTCCCAGGCGGCGATCCGGATGCCATTGATTGCCTGAAGCACCAATTCCATTTGGCCGCGGGCGAGCGTGAACGTGTGCCCCACTTTCTCCGGGACACACTGTGAAGGGTTTTCCAACCAAGAAGACAGGGTTTGGAAAATTTCCGTTTGATGCCGGTCCGACGCGGTGTGCAGGTCCTCAGCGGCTTCTTGCAAGGTTTTGGGAGAACCTTGATTAGAGAGTTTTCGTGGTTTGAGGGGCAGGTGTCGGCGGGTACCCAACAACCGGAGCAATGTTTCGCGCTCGGAACCTCCGAGGCTAAAAACTAATCGTTCCTCGTCCTTATACAAGAGCTTCATGAATGGGGCAGGTGGTCGATGAGGCTTCGCGGTTGAACCGTAAAACCCTGGATCCAGAGGGTGGAGTGGACGACTACTCGGCCGGTTCCATGGTGGCTTGGAGGGTGTATTTGTGGAGTTCGTGAACGTAGAATTCGGCCCGCTCAAAGGTCTCCCGCACCAGCACACTCCGGCCTAGATTGTGGACTTCCATCATATGGAGTTCGGCTTTCGATCGTTCCCATCCAAAGACCTGTTGAAAGACATGAGTCACATACGCCATCAGATTGACCGGATCATTCCAGCAGATGACCAAAAACCCAGGATCTTCCTCCGTTTTGGAGTCCGGCTTGGGCTTCGTAACCGTCTTCGGTGCCGACGCTGGCCGCTCAATTTCAATGGTCGACATGCGGCTATTCTACTCAAGACGCTTTCCTTCGACAAGTCGGCATGCAAGGCCGGTCGAGGGTCCGACACCTCGAAATGGGAGTGGGTTGCTCTAGGTGCTCGCCAGTTGCAACCTGACTTGATCTAGACCAAGTTCCTGATCAGACTCACCGCACCAAGGCATGCCCGCCGAAACACTTATCATCGTTCCCACTTACAATGAGCGGGAGAACTTGCCGCGCATCGTGGATCGTCTCTTGGCGCTTCCCGTTGCGGTCGACGTTCTGGTGGTCGATGACAATTCGCCCGACGGAACAGGGGTGTTGGCCGATGAAATTGCGGCGCGGGATTCCCGTGTACATGTCCTGCACCGACCAGAGAAGAATGGGTTGGGGCGGGCATACATCGCTGGGTTCGAGTGGGCGTTAGGGCGACCTTACGAGTTCATTTTCGAGATGGATGCCGATTTCTCCCATAATCCAGCAGATATTCCCGTGTTCCTTGAAAAAGCCCGCCAGGATGGCTGTGACTTGGTCTTGGGTTCCAGGTATGCCAACGGCATCCGAGTCATCAATTGGCCTCTGTCGAGACTCCTGCTCAGTCTGGGAGCGGGCATGTACGTGCGTGCGATCACCGGCATGCCTTTCACAGACCCTACTGGAGGCTTTAAATGCTTCCGCCGTCGGGCACTGGAATCCATTGATTTACCTACGGTGCAGTCCAATGGCTATAGCTTCCAGGTCGAGTTGACTCATCGGATTTGGCGGCGAGGTCTGAAAATCGGTGAGGTTCCCATCGTCTTTACCGATCGCTTTGTCGGGACCTCCAAAATGTCCAAGGCGATTGTGCGCGAGGCGCTATGGATGGTCTGGAAGTTGTGGTTCCAAAATGGGTTGCGGCGTTCACCTCGGTCCGTTTGAGGTGGAGTTTCCGCTAGGAATGTCTCGACTTCGGCTCGGTGAGGCGCCGCAGCTTGCGCACCCCGTCGCATGACCGACAACGCGGCCGATGCGCCTGATTGGGTTTTTCTCCGCGGAACAGTTTACGGAGACAGTTTGGCGACTGGTGACTCGCAGCCTGGTGTTTACCATATGGAGGCGAACGAAATCTGCGTCTCACCGTTGCGCCTGCGCGTTCAAGTGCTTCTTGAGGCAGTTCAGAGTTTGGGTGAGTTCGCGTCGTTGGATGGTTAGTGGCGGTGTCAAACTGAGGATGTTCGCGTGCTCTCCTTCGGGCAGCACAATGAATCCGTCCTTCAACATGGACTTCAAAATCGAAAGGCAGACCTCGGTCGCCGGCGCGCCGTTCCGGTATCTCAGCTCCACCCCAACCATCAGCCCCAAGCCACGACCGCGAATCGTCAGGCCGGAGCCTGCTGGTAGCAGATTGTCCAATTGAGGAAGCAACCATCGACCCATTGCGGCGCTGCGATCGATCAGTTTTTTTCGTCGTATCTCCTGCAATTGCGCCAATGCCATGGCACAGCCCACTGGATGACCCAAAAAGGTGCTCGTATGGATGGCTTCGCCTGTCGCCGGAGGCCAGGCAGCGTCCATCGTGGTTCCACTACCGACGCAGGCACTCAACGGAAACCCTCCGGTTAATGCCTTGCCCAAGCAAATGAGGTCCGGGACAACGCCCGAATGCTCGCAAGCGAACCAGGCGCCGGTTCTGCCTAATCCCGTGTAAATCTCATCGAGGACCAGCAAAACACCGTGGGCTTTGGTTACCGACCTCAACCAAGGGAGAAACCCAGGCGGCATCACTCGGATTCCGCCCCGAGCCTGCACCGGTTCCAGGAGAATGGCGCCGATAGGACTCGACTTCAAAATCGAGGTGATGGCTTGCTGACATTCGAGCAACGTCGCGTGTCCATCGAGCTCGGGAAACGCCACAAACTGCGCAAACTGTTTAAGCTGCTTTTTGAAAGGGCCTCGGAAATGCATCCGGTGTGTCGTATTCAAAGCCCCGTAACCGACGCCGTGGTAGGCTCCCTCAAATGCAATCACGCCGGGCTTTCCGGTCGCCAAAAAGGCGGTTTTGAGTGCCGCTTCCACCGCTTCAAACCCGGAATTGCAGAAGATCGTTTTACCGATTTCTCCCGGATTCACGCGAGGGACGGCGTTGGAACCCCAGCGTTCAAATGTCAGCCGACTCAATTCTCGGGCGAGGCGAGCCTTGAGTTCATGGGGATGAACATCACCCATGGCATGCAGCAATCGCTCCATCTGGCGTTGGCCAGCGAGGACTACCCTGGGATTTGCATGTCCTGCCGCGGCAACGCCGAATGCCGCCGTGAGATCCAAATACCGCCGCCCCTCGGGATCCCAAACGTGATTTCCTTCAGCGCGCGCCCAGATGATCGGCCAGGAACCGTCGGGTTCCATGAAGGTAATGTTGCGGGATTCGTATTTTTGAAGCGCATCAAGGACCTTACGGGTTGTCATGAGGGAACTCCGATTTGATTCAAACCCCGCGGGCATCGGGTGGCCAGATAAACTTGTGCATCTGCAATTGGAACCTCACTGGAAGCGCATCGGCGATGATTTGTTCGACGAGTTCTTCCCGGCGGATGGGCGTCTGTCCATCAGGAATGGCCTTCAACGATGGATCCTTTTGATGTGGTAGCAGGGGCGAAACCCAAGAGAAAAGCAGGGCGCATCGACCGCTCAATTCATGCGTTTGGATTTGGGATCGAGCCCAGTCGTAATCTTCCCGAGTGCCGATGACGAACTTCACCTCATCTGTGGCCTTGAGATTGGGGATATTCTCCCAGCGGTTGCGCGCAACCTCGCCGCTGCTGGGGCATTTCAAATCCATGATCCGGCGAATCCTCGGATCGAGTTTCGAAATGTCGTGGGCGCCGCTCGTCTCGACCAGGACAATGAAACCATCGTCGCACAGTTGTTGCATCAAGGTGGCCGCATGGCGCTGGAGCAGTGGTTCCCCACCAGTAAGCTCCACGAGGGGCAGCCGTTGTCGATCTGAACGGGGCCCGTAAGGCTTAGACAGCTCCTCGATTCGCGCACGAATGGCACGGAGAGATTGTCGTTGGCCCGCCGTGAACGCATAAGCCGTATCACAGTATGAGCACCGTAGGTTGCAGGCTGTCAGCCGCACGAAAATACAGGGCAATCCGGCCCAGGTGCTTTCCCCCTGCAGACTCAGATACACCTCGTTCACCATGAGGCTGGGGTTGTCTGACTCGGCGCTGGGGGCGTCGCCTTCCGCGGAGCGATCGCCTTGGGGATTTGCAGGAATGGGGACCGAGGTCAGGTCGTTCATGAGTGATGGGTTGAAGGAGTTGGCGCTTCCAGGCTTTGCATCCATTCTTGAACCGCGGATTTGGTCAGGTTTCCGGTGGCGACCCGAGGTGTCACAAACTTCGGGGTGAACCAAGGGAACGCACCGATCAAATCATGAGTGACCAGGATCTGGCCGTCACACGCCGTTCCACTCCCAATTCCAATGGTCACCATCCGACGGCAGGCTTGCGTGACTTCGGCAGCGACCGGGGGCGTGACCAATTCCAGGACGCAAGCAAAGACCCCTGCGGCCTCCAGCGCGGCTGCGTCGATCAGTAGGCGGTTTCTCCCTGACTCGTCGCGTCCCTTAATTCGGTATTTGCCACCTTCTTCCAAGACGTGTTGGGGGAGCATTCCAAGGTGCCCACAGAAGGGAATGCCAGCCGCTAGAATTGCTTGGATTTGAGGTAGGATCTCGATGCCTCCTTCCGCTTTCACAAACTCAGCACCCGCGTCGACCAGTTTGCGGGAAGAATCCAATGCCTGCTCAGGTGTGTCGTAGGTGCGATAGGGGAGGTCGGCTCCCAACAACGCCCGAGGCCGCGCACGGGCCGCCGCTCGGGTGTGGTGAAGCATGTCTTCCAGCGTGACATGTGTGGTATCCGGGTGACCCAGAACCACCATGCCGAGTGAGTCGCCCACCAAGAGCATGGGGACGCCCGCTTCGTCCAGGAGCTTGGCCATCGGGAAATCATAGGCCGTCAACGCGGCGACGCGTTGATGCCCTTTCATCCGTTGGATGAACTCTGGAGTGAACTTAAGATCGGTCACGGCGTGATTCTTTGAGCGATGGGCGGCTCAAACAAGACCAAAGCGATTGGAAAACCAAGGGCGCTCCTAGTGCTGAGAAGCAGACTCGAGCCCCATGCGTATTGACTCGAGATGACTCGAGGAGTACCCCTAGCTCATGACTCCACAAAAGGCCAAGGCGACGCCAACACTGGCGGATTTTCCAAGGCCCCATCGGGCCTTTACGTTGATCGAGCTCCTGGTTGTGATTGCGATCATCGCGATTCTTGCCGGGATGTTGTTGCCGGCGTTGGGAAAGGCCAAGACGAAGGCGCATGGGATTGTGTGCATGAACAACATGAAACAACTGCAACTGGCTTGGGCCTTGTATGCGGATGATCACAACCAAAACCTGGTCTATAACGCACTGGATCCGACCTCTCCAGGGTGGGTCCGTGGCATCTTGGATTTCAACGGAAGCAACCCCGACAATACCAATATCCTCTACCTCACGGACCCTAAGTCGGCAAAACTCGCGCCCTATTCCGCCAGTGCTTATGGCATCTACAAGTGCCCAGCAGACCGAAGTACTGTCAGGGTAAGAGGAATCTCCAAACCGCGCGTCCGCAGCTTGAGCATGAGTCAGGCGATGAACTCGACCGACGATTGGCTGAATCATTCCCGGACGAAAGGGTTCTATCCCGCGGGCGCCAAGTTCCGCATCTTTCGCAAGACCGGTGATATGGATGTGGCGTCGCCGTCGAAGCTCTTCGTCTTCATCGACGAACATCCGGATGGGATCAATTACGGGGATTTCGCCGTGGTTTGGACCGATTCGCAGCACCTCTCAAAGGCCAAGATCATCGATATGCCTGCCAGTACGCACAACGGAGCAGGGGGCTTGAGTTTTGCCGATGGCCATGCCGAAGTGCACAAGTGGTTGGATCCCCGGACGCGTCCTCCCGTGAAGTATACTCAGTATTCCTTCTCGGGTGTGAGCGGGGATTCCCCGGGTAATGTGGACATGCTTTGGCTCGCAGAACGTACGACCGTGCGCGATGAATGAAAGCAGCCTGATTTCCGGGGGTGGGGTAGTCGTTCCCAGAATGGATTGGGTGCGGTTCAGGTGGTTCCATACTTACTGATAGGTGGGCTTGCAGGAGCCAGGCGCTTGATGCGATTATTCCCCGGTGCCCACTATTTTCATGAACATTGCGACACCAGTCCCAACTCCTGGACCTTCCTGGCGTTTTTTGGCCGGGATTCTGATCGCCATCGGACTCGCCCCGGGCTCCGCGACTGTCGCTGACGATTGGCCTGCGTGGCGTGGCCCCCATCGCGACGGGATAGCAGCCCCTGGACAGAATCCTCCGCTTCGATGGAGTGATACTGAGAATGTGGTGTGGAAAACGTCCATTCCGGGTCGAGGCCATAGTTCACCTACTGTCGTTGGACGCCGCATCTATCTGGCGACGGCGGATGCCGAAAAGCAGACACAGAGTGTCCTGTGTTTCGATCGGGAGTCTGGCAAGCCGATTTGGGAAACGGTGGTCCATCGCGATCAATTGGACAAGGGAGGGCATCGCAACACCTCGCAAGCCTCCTCGACCGTGGCCTTCGACGGGGATCGATTGATCATCAATTTCCTGAACAATAAGGCCATCCACACCACCGCTTTGGATCTTGCCGGCAAGATTCTTTGGCAACAAACCGTCGGGGATTTTGTGACCCATCAAGGATTTGCATCATCCCCCGTCGTGCACCAATCCGTGGTGTTGGTGAGTGCCGACCACAAGGGCGGGGGTTGTATCGCCGGGCTGGATCGATCGACGGGAAAAGTCCTGTGGAAGCACTCCCGCCCGAAGATCGCCAATTACACATCGCCTTCTGTCGTTCAGGCCTCCGGGCGCACGCAGATGGTCGTGGCTGGTTGCAATCTGCTCTCCAGTTTCGATCCACTGAGCGGCAAGAAACTTTGGGAATTGGAAGGGTCCACGGAAGAATGCGTGGTGACGGCAGTCACGGATGGTGAGCGGGTTTTTGCCAGCGGCGGTTACCCCAAGAATCACACCATGGCAGTCCTCGCCGACGGCTCAGGAAAGGTGGTTTGGCAAAACACCGCCCGGGTTTATGTACCTTCGATGATTCAGGAAAAGGGTTTTCTTTACGCAGTCATGGATGCCGGAATGGCGGTTTGTTGGAAGGCCGATACGGGAGAGGAACGTTGGAAGGAACGCCTCGGCGGAGAATTTTTCTCGTCGCCAGTGAGGGTTGGAGATCGCATGTATGCGACCAGTCTTGCCGGGATAACATCCGTCTTCGAGGCTCGGCCAGATCGTTTCCAACTCCTCGCCCAAAATCAATTGGGGGATGAGGCGTTCGCATCGCCAGCCGTCTGCGGGAGTCGAATCTATCTTCGAACGGCAAAAAACGGGGACCAACGGCAGGAGTTCCTCTACTGTATCGGATTGGCCGCCAATTGAGCATCCTCGGAGGGCGTCGCTGAATCCGCGAAATGGGAGTGCCGCCTTACAAAAGCGCTTTGGCTAGGGATTGGATCCCTTTGGGAACCACTGCCACGCCCGGTGACTTGCTCAACCACGGCACCGTGTAAATTCTTCCGGGCCCCAGGAGTTCCCCGAGGATCTCCTCATTCCCACGTTGCGAACCATCCTGCGTGAGAGGTTGTATTAACACGAGTTGAGCCTTTGGTTCGGCGGCCACCGGCAGTGCATGGAAAACTAGCCGGGATTGGTTGATAGCCCCCAAGCGATTGGGACAGACCACCACGGGAATGGCGCGGAGTCGGGCAATCAGTTCCCGTGCTGTATAGCACTGTTCGGAACTTTCCGTTTGAGGATTGCTTGAATTCGGGCTGTGGTCGTGGCCTCGCTGGCCTGGAGTCCGTAGCTCACACGGCACATTCTCTCCGAGCGGACTCAGAAGCCCTCCGGCTCCCTCGACGACCAAGATGTCGATGTCTTCAGCCATGCGCCTCAGGAAGTTTGTGACCTCGCAAAGTTCCACACGGCGTTTCCCCTTTCGGGCGGCCAACAACGGTGTCAGCGGCGCTTGGAAAAACCAGGGATTAATTTCATCCAAGGACAGTTTCTCGAGTGGATTTTGTATGGCAAAAAGCGCCTCAGCGTCGTCACGGCCGCCGGAACAAAACGGCTTCACCGCCCGGACTCGGATCCCGATTTGAAGAAGAGCCCGCGTCAATAGTACCGAAACCACGGTTTTGCCAACCCCGGTGTCCGTACCTGTCACGAAAACAATTTGCGCCACGCCCTGAGTGTACCGGAGTCAGCCCAAATTTCGACATGCAACTTTTCGTTCAACTCAAAGGGTGGGGATCCTCTCCGAATTCGCTGCAATGGGTTTAGAAAGGCTTCAACAGGACCCTATGACTGGGAGGGATCGAATGAATCGGTGGTAAGGACGCATCGAAGCGAATGTTGGAAGGTGATCGGGACGCCGAAGTTTCGCGGCTTGCATCACCCGTATCTCAGGCGAGCCGCCTAAGTCTTGGGGACATTTTGTTCGGCCTACTGGAGTGTCTCACTGAGTCTGGCGAAGCCGAAATAGTTTCATACTGTTTTGCGCTAATATGCTGACCTCTGTTTTTCCATCTTTGATGCGCGACCATTGCTCTGGAAGCGGTTCCCAAGGACCACCTGCACTGGAAGCACTTTCCAGGATGAAGTTCCCTTGCGGCACTGGCCAGGACAGCACGACCGCATCCTGGATCTGCAATTCGGGTGATTCATATTGCCACACTTCTAAATTGTCCAAAATGACTATGGGTGCAGTCTTGGCGCTTGTCTTGGTATCGCCCCACCAGAGGCCGTAAATCGCAAACCCAGGCTGAAGAAGAGGCCAAGGACTCCCTTTCAGGTCGGGAAAACTAACGATGTTCTTGACGGCGCCGCTGCTGAGGGCGGGATCGCGCTCAGGCGAACGGTGTTACTACCTCAATGAGGTCTAGTCTGAACGTATGGCTTGTATAGCTTGCAGGATTCAGTTTAGACGACTCATAAAAACCCACTCGTACACCGGATTGATCGACACTTCGGAAACTCGCCATTCGACCAC
>SXSK01000175.1 GCA_005793375.1 Verrucomicrobiales bacterium
CCCCTGACTTTGAGCCGTCAATCGTTCCAAGAGAGATTTTCTGACCCAACGACCGGCAACACGGATGGCGTCTAACATTCATCCAGCATGCGTAACACTTGGACAAATGTCTCGAGGGGATCTTTAGAGACAAAGATGAGAGAGGGCTACCGCACTCCAAAAAACCGGGGGCGGCCGCGAAACAACCCTGTGATACGGTACACCTTGATTATGCGTCTGATTGTTCTAGGGCTTTCGCTCGTGGGTTGGCTGATTTTCGGTGTGTTGGCCGAGTCAGCGGATTCCGCAATGGCGGGCCATTCCTCCAGGCGTCCGCCCAATATTCTGATCATCCTAGCGGATGATTTGGGCTTTTCGGATCTCGGCTGCTATGGCGGGGAGATTCCGACACCGAATCTGGATGGGCTGGCCAAAGGGGGGCTGCGGTTCTCGCAGTTTTACAATACCGCCCGCTGCTGGCCATCGAGGGCAGCGTTGCTGACAGGTTACTACGCGCAGCAAGTGAGGCGCGACACGGTGCCGGGGATTCGAAGTGGGGGCCAGGGCAGGCGTCCGGCGTGGGCGCGTCTGTTGCCGGAAATGCTCCGGGCGGTGGGGTACCGTTCGTACCATTCCGGGAAGTGGCATGTGGATGGAAAACCCTTGCTCAATGGGTTTGATCGCTCCTATAGCCTGGAGGATCACGACCGTTATTTTGCACCGAAGAATCACACGGAGAATGATCAAGCGCTGCCACCGGTTGTGTCGGGCACACCGTTTTACACCACGACTGCGATTGCAGAGCATGCGATCCAATGCCTGAGAGATCATGCGGCAAGCTATTCCGAACGGCCTTTTCTGGAATACCTGGCGTTCACCGCCCCACATTTTCCATTGCAAGCACCTGAGGCGGATGTTCAGCGGCATCGAGAACGATACCGCGTGGGGTGGGATTCGGCGCGGGAGGAACGTTGGAAACGACAGAAGAAGTTAGGGCTTGGGGTGAAATCTTTATCTGCCGTCGAACGAGACGTGGGTCCACCGTATGCGTTTCCGGAAGCCTTGCGCCAATTGGGTCCGAACGAAGTGAACCGACCGGTGGTTTGGGATTCACTGACGGCCAGTCAGCAGGCGTTTCAGTCCGACAAGATGGCGGTGCATGCGGCCATGGTGGATCGCATGGATCGCGAGATTGGCCGAGTTCTCGACCAGATTCGAGCGATGGGAGCCTTTGAAAACACATTGATCATTTTCCTGTCAGATAATGGGGCCAGCGCCGAAATGATGGTGCGAGGTGATGGGCACAATCCGGATGTCGCGTGTGGCACGGGTGCGACCTTCCTGAGTTTGGGGCCGGGGTGGTCTACGATGGCGAATACACCCTTTCGACGCCACAAGACTTGGGTTCACGAGGGTGGGATTTCGACAGCCTTTATTGCGCATTGGCCGGCGGGCATTGCGGCGCGCGGGGAATGGCGTCATACACCGGCTCATTTGGTGGACATTGTGCCGACGCTGCGTCAGCTCGCTGGGGTTCCGGAAGATACGGAAGTTCGCGGGACCGAACCGATTCGGCCGAAACCTCCCGGGCTGAGTTTGGTTCCCGTGTTCCGCAAGGATGGAAAACCGCTGCATGAAACTCTGTGGTGGCAACACGAGGGCAATCGGGCGCTGCGGCAGGGGCGCTGGAAATTGGTTGCTGCTGGGACCAATGCCGTGTGGGAGTTATACGACCTTCAGCGCGATCGCGCTGAATCCAAGGATCTGGCTGCTAAACAGCCTGGAAGGGTTCGTCAGATGGCGGAAACTTGGTCTCGACTGACGGAAGAACATGGAGCCCTGGCGCGACAGGGGTTGCCATAAATTATTCAACCCGAGGCTTTCCGCTTTCGGAGGTTTGAGGCAGGATCTGGACGATGAAACTCCAGCGAACCTTGGGATCGACTGGCCTTCGGCTCGGCGCGATGGCTTGGCTGTTTCTCGCCGTCCACTGGGGACTCGCCGATGGTGGCACCGTTCGAAAGGAGACCCCACACTGGGCTTACGCGCCATTGCGACCGGTTCGGGTGCCGGAACTGGAGGCCGCGGCGAATCCTGGGGATTCTGGAGCCTTGGGTGCTGTCGACCGTTTCGTGCGGGCGCGACTTCGATCCGCTGGGCTCAAACCAGCATTGCCAGCGGATCGTCGCGCCTTGTTGCGTCGGGTGACATTCGATCTGACGGGGCTGCCACCGACACCGGCGGAGTTGCAAGCGTTTTTGAGCGATACAAGGCCTGGGGCTTACGAGCGTGTGGTGGATCGATTATTGGGATCACCTCGATACGGGGAGCGGTGGGCGCGCCATTGGATGGATGCGGCCCATTTTGCTGAGACTCATGGCCACGATCAGGATCGGATACGACCCAATGCATGGCCCTATCGGGACTACCTGATTCGGTCTTTCAATGAGGACAAGCCCTATGGGCGTTTTGTTGCGGAGCAGGTGGCTGGGGATGTGCTTTGGCCGACGGATCCACAAGCCACGGTGGCGTTAGGTTTTGTGGCGGCGGGTCCCTGGGATGAGAGTTCCTTACGGGACATTCGCGAAGACACCTTGGATCGACAGATTGGGCGGTACTTGGATCGGGACGACATGCTGACGACAGTGCTGCAGACGTTTACGAGCACGACCGTGCAATGTGCTCGATGCCACGACCACAAGTTTGATTCGATCTCCCAAGCGGACTATTACGCGCTGCAGGCTGTTTTCGCGGGCGTGGATCGAGCTAATAGGGTTTTTGATCCTCAACCGGATGTGCATCGGAAGCGCCGCGAGCTCCTGAGTGCGCGTGCGAGATTGGATTTGGGGGATACGAATGAGTTAGCGCGGTTGGATAGTGAAACCTCGAGAGCGGCGGTTCGGGCTTGGGAAGAGCAATGGCGGGTCCATCGGGTTCGGTGGGAACCGCTCCCGGTTTCAGCGTCTTCGTCCACGGAGGGAGCAACGTTGGCGGTACTCGACGACGGCTCTTTGCTGAGCACAGGGCGGAAGCCGGACAAAGATACGGTGACGATTTTGAGCGACCTCGACGGTGGCACAACTCTCACCACCATTCGGCTTGAAGTGCTGGAGGATGCCGTCTTGCCAAAGGGTGGGCCCGGTCGAAGCGACAATGGGAATCTGCATCTGACCGAGCTTGAGGTTTGGGCAGCGGCATCGCCTGGTGGAAATTTTCGTCGAATGGCGCTGAGGCACGCGACGGCGGATTTCAATCAGGAAGGCTGGGGGATCGGCCGAGCCATCGATGGAGATGCCAAAACGGCCTGGGGCATTTATCCGGAAGTGGGGAAGGCGCACGAAGCCGCTTTTGAATTTCAGGAACCATTGACCGTGGTCGGCAAAACCACGTTGATGGTTGTGTTGCATCAGCGTCATGGTGGTGGGCACTTAATTGGTCGAATGCGTCTGTCAGCGACTTCGAATGTGCCTCCTGTCCGACTTCAGGAATTACCGGAGGCGATCGCGGCAATTCTCCCGGTGGAACCTGGAGCACGTTCGGTGGGACAGTGGCGAACCCTGGCGCGGCATGTGGAACGGCAACGATTGAATGAAGCGCTGGCGGCATTGCCGTCAGCGTCCCTGGTTTATGCGGCGGCGAGTGACTTTATCCCTGATGGCGGGTTAGTACCGACGCGTGGGCCCCGGGCGATCCACGTTTTACGGCGCGGGGAGATCACGAAACCCGAAGAGTTGGCGTCTCCTGGAACGATGGCCTGTATCGCTGGATTGCCGTCGCGTTTTGCGGTGGCGGACGGTGCGCCGGAAGGGGAACGACGGGCGGCATTGGCACGTTGGCTTTCGCACACCGACAATGCGTTGGTCTGGCGATCCATCGTGAACCGAATGTGGCATTGGCATTTTGGCCGGGGGTTGGTGGAGACGCCGAATGATTTTGGGAAGATGGGGGCGGTGCCGACACATCCGGAGCTATTGGACTGGTTGGCGATCTGGTTTCGGGATGAGGCTCGCGGTTCATTGAAGCAATTGAATCGATTACTGGTGACGAGTGCGGTGTATTGTCAGAGGGCCGACCTGGAGTTGCCGGAGGCGGTGCGTGTGGATGCGGACAATCGATGGTTGTGGCGGATGAACCGAAGCCGATTGGATGCGGAGCAATTGCGAGATGCGGTGTTGAGTATCTCAGGTCGGCTGGATTTGAGGATGGGAGGGCCGAGCGATCAGCAATTTGATCTGCAACCTGGCATCCATGTGACGCCGTTGGTCGATTACACAAAGTTCAATTTGGATTCCGCATTGGGGCGTCGTCGGAGTGCGTATCGGTTCCTGTTCAGAACCCTGCCTGATCCGTTCATGGATGCGTTGGATTGTCCGGCAGGTGATCAATTGACGGCCGTGCGAAATGTGGGGGTGACGGTGCAGCAGGCCTTGGCCCTCTGGAACAACGCGTTTATGGCGCGGCATGCGGAGCATCTGGCCAACCGGCTTCGGGACCAGGAGTCGACACTGGAAGGGCAGGTGGCGATCGCGGGTGAGCGATTATTGGCGCGGCCCTTTACCGCGGAAGAGTCCGACCGATTCAAGGCCTATGCCTCGCGACACGGCTTGGCGAACCTGTGCCGACTGTGGCTCAACACCAACGAATTTCTGTTTGTTAACTGACTGAAGCCCATGAACGACCATCGATTCAGTTCCACGACGGAGCCTCGCCGGGAATTTTTGACGCGTCTGGGTGGTGGGCTTGGCGGAGTGGCGTTGGCTCAGTTGCTCGGAATCGACTCGTTGTTAGCAGCGGAAAGATCACCAGGCCTGCGGAGTGGGGGACCCCCATTGGGCGCTCAATTCCGTCCGCGGGCGCGTCGTGTGATCCAGTTATTCATGAACGGCGGGGCCAGTCCGATGGATCTGTTCGACTACAAACCAACGCTCTTCAAACAGGCGGGTGAAAAATTCGATCCGGGCACGTCGGAACGAGTGGAGGCACCGACTAGCGAACCAGGCAAGATCCTGAAGCCACCCTTTGAGTTTCGCCAACACGGTCAGTGCGGCCGGTGGATCAGTTCATTGATGCCTCATCTGGCCTCCTCGGTGGACGACATGGCATTCCTGATGGCGATGCAGTCCAAAACCAATGTGCATGGGCCTGGAAGCTATCTCATGAACACCGGGTCGTTGCTGCCGGGGTTTCCGTGTCTTGGAGCGTGGGTTGGTTATTCGCTTGGGCGTTTAACGGACAATCTGCCGACGTTTGTGGTGCTGCCGGATTTGCGCGGACTACCATACAATCAGAAGGGCAATTTCAGCAGCGGCTTTCTGCCGGTACAGCATCAAGGAACCATCTTGCAGGCGTCGGCAGCCAATCCGCTCGCGGATTTGCGAGCGCCGACCTCGGCGTTGTATGTGACGGACGATGCGGAACGCGAGGGGCACGAAGTACTGCAACAGCTGAATCGGGCGCATTTGGCGGCGAACCCTGCGGATTCCCGGTTGGAGGCGCGTATCCAGGCGTACGAGTTGGCTGCGCGCCTCCAATTGAGCGCGCCTGAAGCGTTTGATCTGAGCGGGGAAACAGAGGCCACACGGCGGCTCTATGGACTGGAGCAACCGGTCACAAGCGAGTTTGGGAAACGCTGCCTGATGGCTCGGCGGTTGGTGGAGCGCGGCGTGCGGTTTGTTCAGATATGGAGTGGCGCCGGAGGCCCGACCAATAATTGGGATAACCACACCAATATTCGGAAAGAGTTGCCGCCGATGTGTGCGTCCACGGATCAACCGATCGCGGCGCTCCTCAAGGATCTGAAGGCCCTGGGATTGCTCGAGGACACGCTGGTCCTGTGGAACACCGAGTTCGGTCGAATGCCATTTTCGCAGAGTAGCGAGGGTCGCGATCACAATGGGGGCACCTTTGTCGGGTGGATGGCTGGTGCTGGGGTGCGCGGTGGCGTTGCCTATGGCGAAAGTGATCCCTGGGCGTGGAAAGCCGCGCGTGATATCACGACGACCTATGATTTCCACGCCACGGTGCTGCACCTACTTGGAATGGATCATGAAAAGATCACGTTCCGACACAACGGGGCGAATCGGCGTCTGACGGACGTGCATGGTGAAGTCATTCGGACGGTGTTGAGCTGAGCTGCGTCAAGTTGGCTAATCTTGGGGCGGCAATTTCCGGAGTGCTTCATCGAACCACCGGATTTGAGGGGCTTTGAGGAAACGGCGGTCAACTTGGCGTGCGGCGGCTCTGGCTCGAAGAAGTTCTCCTCGGCGGAGGTTCAATTCGAACTGAGCCATTTGGTAGACGGAGAAATGGATTCCATCGAGTTGATTGGGGTCGATGCGAACGAGGATGGCTTCGACCTCGTTCAGCCGGTCGTTTTGGAGGAGGGCGAGGGCGTGATTCAGGGTGGCGCCGAGGTCGCGGGGGCTGGCAGCCAGGGCAGTTTCAAGATTTCGACTTTAAGGAGGCAGGTGAAACAAAAGGCGGTATAAAACTGGACAAAAGGCGCTGACTTTATTTAACTGCCGGCATGTCCGAGCCTATTACGCTACCCGAGCACGAGCAACAAACGGC
>SXSK01000176.1 GCA_005793375.1 Verrucomicrobiales bacterium
AGATTAACGGGCGGGCCAGTTCCGCGCAAGCTAAAAATGTCGTCGGGTGCGATCGACAGCTTTCCAACCGTCGCGCCAAGAACGGCGCTTTTCCCCTTCATCTTCCAAACTTTAAGTGAACTGTCGCTGTAGTGCTAATTCGACTTTCAGTTTTTCCTCCAGGTCGGCTCGTTCCGATGGCGTGGGATTTGCTGGTGGCTCACCCCATTCCTTAGAGAGTTGGTCCCCTCGTCGACGGATGGCAGCGGCGAGGTCGCGGACTTCGGTGTTGGTAAGTTCTACACCACCCGCTTGCGCCAAGGTTGCGAGATCGTTCAGAGCTCCGGCTTCGCGTTGGGCATGCTTTTGTTCCTCATTCTTGGCTTCCGGCATGGAACTGCGGACGTAGTGGGCCTCGGGTGAGGAACGCAGTTCGTGCTGTTCCGCGAGGGCGGGTCCCAACAATTGCACCAGTTCGATGCGCTGTTGGTCGCGCAAATCCCGCCATGGAACGCGGGCCTCGGGATCTAACAACTGTCCGTAGGCACCCCGGATCGCTGTCGCCTTGTGGGCGCTACGTTCGGATTCATGCCGCGCCGACAGTTCGGCGAAAGCGACTTGTTGAGCTTCCGGTATCAGGGTTTCTTCCTCGCTACCCCAAGTGCGATAGGCTCGGCGGAATTCCATCGCGGAGATTCCCAACAATTGAGTCAGTTCCTGGTCCAGCGCACCGCGCGCTTGAGCAATCCGCCGATGGTGTTTATAAAAGGACTGTCCCCTTGTACCTATAGGTGGGGTTTGTTGGGTGAAACCTATTTCGAGAGGCAGCTGAATCGTCCCGGGGCAATGCGGAAAGTCGCTCGCAACCAGACTGCCAACGGGATCGCTCCGTACAGTTGTTTGGCGAGCGTCTGTTGGACGGAGAACGCTCAGGACCAAGTCTGCCAGGGACGGAAAATCGACTTTACCACACCGCCATACGGTGCCGTGAAACCGCGCCCTAATGCATGTATTCCATCCGAATGTTCAACACAGTTCGCATTACTCTAAAAGGACTGTCCCTTTATGCTGTAGGACCCGTCAATTCAACCAAGCAACACTTGGCGGGCCCCCCGATTGGCCGCCAAGTGTCTCATCTCGTTTTTGCAACCCTCAACGGCGGTAGATGCGGCGAGCGCTCGCGATGCCAGCCACTCCGGCCATCAACAACACGAACGTGCTGCCAGAATCCGGCACGGAGGTTGGGGGGATCTCCACAATACCCGCTGGGGCGAACGTCACGTGTTCCCACTGTCCTGGTATGGCGGAATCAAATTTCAGGCCTATCGGATCAGCTACCAATGAGCTTCCGTCCCAGCGGAGGTCGAAGAGTCCGGAACCACTGCTAAATTCCTGGGTCAACAGGATGTCGCCAACCATAGACTTAAATTCTGATGCAGCGGCTCCGAGAAGGCGACCGGTGCCATAATTAACCCCATAGAAATTCTCGTTCGCGTTGATCAGATCGATGTCTTCAATGTGGACGCCAATAGTGTAGGTTGTGACGGCTCCACTCGTATCGAACGCATACAGCAGCCCCGAGTTCTCTGCTCCAGCGATCATTTTTCCGGCAAGCGGTCCGTATTTTACGGCATCTGCCGGAACCGAAATCAATCCTTCCAAATGGTCGTGGACAGCTGCGACAAGTGTCGGAACGCCCGCACTGTTTACACGCCACGCTTCGCCGCCGGTGGTTACAGCCAGCAAGTCCCCGCCCCAGACGCCGGTGCGGTCGACATACAGCGATCCGCGCATCAGGCCATTGCCGCCCCCGGGAAGATCGACCCAGGGATTCAAGATCGTGCTGCCATCCGGGCTGATCTTGGTGATCTGTCCGTCGACCCCGTTGCCCGTAAACAACGTTCCCGAGGCGAACACGCTGCCAGACCGGGCCGTGGCAATCTTGACCTCATCAGTCAGACCGGAAATGGAAGAAAACGCGACTTGAGTTCCATCCGCCTTGACGCGGACGAAGTTGTTCGGACTACCCGAAGGGTAGTGCACCGACAGAAGCACGGAGTCGGTCGGTTGGTGATAATCGATGCCGATTGGAGTGGGAAAAGGAGTTGAAATCGGTACCAATTTGATGTCAGCGGCCGCTCCAGACACTGCGACGCCTAATGCAGCAGCAACTATTGTGGAGGATGGTTTAGGAGTTTTCATTGATTTGATATGTGATTGGTTGAATGGAAACCGCGGAATGAGGTCCACCGAGTCGAAGTGATTTCAACCCAGATTTGATTCTGCGACTCACTGATGCGGAATAAATTGGAATGAGTCGTTCAAAAGTGTAAACAATTCCGGCGCTGGCAATTTGAGTTTTGCGGTATTCTATTTTATAAGATGTTCTTTATTAATTAATTAAGGTCGATGAAAGGTCTTGTCGCAATTCTTACACTTTAGGAAGGTTTATAAAAGGACAGTCCCTTTAGAAACAAATCGGCTCTGTGAAATGTCTCAGGTGGTTCCGGTCCAGCCTCTGCGATCGCCTTCCCTGGAGTGTCGCCACCCCACGTCGACACGCTCTTTGTACCGTTTCTTAACATGGAATCTTCAACACCGGTCATTCCGGGCCGTTCGGTTGGGCATTGCGCGCTGGGGTGATTTGGGACTAGGGTATGCGCTATGGTGACTGCGCCAATTTCACGTCGTACCTTGTTGAGGGGATTGGGGGTGACCATGGGTTTGCCCCTGCTGGACGCGATGATGCCGTTGCCACTCTCAGCCTTAGAGGTTGGTGTCGGGCTCGGTGATTCGGCTGGGACGCCCAATCGCTTGGCGGTGTTGTATATGGCGAACGGGGTGAATCCCAATCACTGGACCCCGAAGGGTGTGGGGCGGAATTTTCAGCCTTCCGAAATTCTGACGCCATTGGCTGACCTCCGTGAGGAATTGCTGGTTTTAACCAATCTTTGGAATGCAGCGACCAACACCGGAGACGGACACTACGTCAAAACCGGCGGATTTCTAACCAGCACGACCATTACTCGAACCACTGGGGCAAATCTTTGCGCTGGCAATGTATCCATGGACCAACGAATTGCGCAGCGGATTGGGCACCTGACACCGTTGCCGTCATTGGAGTTGGGCATTGAACCGGTGACGACAGGAGTGGATACCAATGTGGGCTTCACGCGATTGGACGGCCCTCATATTGCTTGGAGCACACCGACCACGCCGCTCTCAAAAGAGATCAATCCACGTCATGCCTTTGACCGATTGTTTCGTCTGGATCCCAATGTGGCGGCGGGACGGGGCGATGACACCAGTGTTTTGGATTTCGTGGCGGATGATACGAAGCGACTGCAGAAGCGCCTTGGAAAATCGGATCAACACAAGTTGAGCGAATATTTTGAAAGCGTCCGAGCGGTGGAAAAACGCATTGAATTCGATCGGAAACGGAAATCGGAAGAATATCGACTGGATCCGCTGGCCCGGCAAGAAATTGAAGTCTTGGGTCGTCGGTTGGATCTCTACAATGACCCAGCTGAGGCGAGCAAGCGTGGGGTGAACCACACAGAACGAACGGTGTTACCAC
>SXSK01000177.1 GCA_005793375.1 Verrucomicrobiales bacterium
ACCAACCATCTGGATCTTGAGACGTTGCTTTGGTTTCAGGAATACCTCCGAAACTATCCCGGCGCCATTTTCCTGATTTCACATGACCGAGAATTCCTCAATCAGCTGATTAATTCTACCGTGGAAATACGGGCGAACCGTTTGTTTCGTTACACGGGCAATTACGACTCGTTTCTGGTTCAGCGTGAGGCCAACGAAGCGAACCTGCTGTCGGCTTACAAGAATCAGCAGCGCGAAATCGAACGTCTGATGGATTTTGTCGATCGGTTCCGCGCCAAGAATACCAAGGCGAGTCAGGCCCAGGCCAAATTGAAGCAGATCGAACGAATGGAACGTCTCGAAGCGCCCGACGCGGCCGCGGCCACGGTGGATTTTGCATTCCCCCAACCAATTCGAAGCGGACTACGAGTGATCCAACTCAGCGATGTCCACCACGCCTATGGCAACCATGTGGTCTACCAGGGAATCGATTTAGAGGTGGAACGTGGAGAACGAATTGTGTTGGTAGGCCCCAATGGCGCCGGTAAATCCACGCTGCTGAAGCTGCTGGCAGGGATTCTGGAAGTCCAACAAGGCGAACGCAGCCTGGGGCACAATGTCACTTCCGGGTATTTCGCACAGTACCGCACCGAGATGCTTCAACCGCAGCACACCGTGCTGGAAGAAGCGTTGAGCACATCCGCGAGGGTCACCGAACAATTTGTCCGCACGTTGTTGGGATGCTTTTTGTTCCGCGATGACGATGTTTTTAAGCGGGTCAGCGTGCTGAGCGGTGGCGAGAAAAGCCGTCTTGCTCTCGTCAAAATCCTCCTCGAGCCACCCAACCTGCTCCTCATGGACGAGCCGACCACTCATTTGGACATGTCCAGCATCGACGCGCTGTTGGCCGCATTGAGTGAATACACCGGGACGCTGGTGTTCATCAGCCATGATGTTCACTTCATCCGTTCCCTCGCGTCTCGAGTGGTCCACGTCAACGCCGGGCGATTGACACAATATGCCGGTGATTATGACTATTATCTGGAAAAGTCCCGGGCGGACTCCGCCAGGGCCGGACTCGTCGCCACCGGTCTGGTAAATGCCCGACCCGAGGAGTCGGTGCACGCCACCACCGCACAGCCCGATGGCGAATCTTGGGGACAGCTTCAGCGCGAACGAAAACGGCTTGCGGCCGAGGCGCGACAAAACCGGACAGCCTTGAAAAAACGAGTGGATGAACTGGAAAAGCGCATCGCCGAACTCGAAACCCTCCAATCTCAACTGACAACCGAACTGGAAAAGTCAGAGACTTACACCAAGCCGGGACGCGCGATGGAGATTAACCAACAACTCAAGGCTGCCGTGGAAGAAATGACAACGCGAACTGCCGAGTGGGAATCCGAGGCGGCGCGATTGATGGAGCTCGAGTAGGGCTCGCCCGATGGGGTTTTCGGCACAAAAGTTCCATCAGACGCGCATTGCTCTGATTCGAAAACGTCCCCTAATGTGGCTTGGTGAAGTCGTTCCAAGCGTTGGCCGTCTATTTGGCGGTCGTGTGTCTGGGAGCCGCCGCACTGGCCCCATGGGTGTACTTGGTGGCGCAGAAGCTCGCGGTACAATTCAGCGTGTTTGATGTTCTCGCCGGCCAACCGTTCCATCGATACGTCAATCGCTGTCTCTACGCGGCGGCCCTCGCCGGATTATGGCCATTGCTGCGTCGCCTAGGATTGCGCTCCATCCGGGAGATTGGTTTTGCGAACCCAATACAGAATTGGCGCCGGGCATTCGCCGGGTTTGGCATCGGCTTTGCAACGCTCGCTTCCGTCGCCACCTTGGCCCTGCTTTCCGGTGCCCGCCAACCCAACGCCCAACTCAACCTGCAAGAGCTCGCCTCGCATCTTATCAATGCCACCACTTCGTGCCTGGCAGTGGCCGTGCTGGAAGAATTCTTGTTCCGGGGTGTCGTCTTCGGTGGACTCCGCAAATCCGTGGTCCCCGCCATCGCCTTGATACTCAGCAGTGCGTTATATTCCGCCGTTCACTTCTACGAACGGCCCCCGACCCCAGAGCACATTACCTGGGCAAGTGGATTCGAGACTTTCGGACTAATGTTTCACGGCATCACCAAGACACAAACGCTGATTCCCGGATTCTTTTCTTTGTTAATTGCGGGAGGCATTTTGTGCTGGAGCTATCATTCCACGGGCACGCTTTGGTTTTCGGTCGGGTTACATGCAGGTTGGGTGTTTTGGCTAAAATCTTATGCAAAGCTTACCCAGGAAGCTCCGGGGTACCACGAGTCTCTATGGGGCACCAATAAGCTGTACGATGGGTGGATTGCCTTTGGTTCGATTGGCCTCACAGCGTTGCTTCTGCGCTGGAGATTCCCACCACCACGTGGTGTCATTCAGTGGAAATGACCCAGGCCCACGCCGTCACTCACTTACCCCAGACCCAACTCCAGCATTTTTGGAGACGGATCGCGCCCTGGGTCGAAGGCTGTCTGGCCTTTGTTTATCCTCACTGGTGCCAGATTTGTCAGGCCGAATCGGCGAGGCCCGAAAGTGGTTTTATTTGCCACTCCTGTCGAAAGGGCGTGGCCTCAATTGCCAAGCCCTATTGTGAACGCTGCGGCCTGCCTTTCCCAGGAGAGTTGGTCCAACCTTTCGAATGCAGCAACTGCCAGGATCGCGAG
>SXSK01000178.1 GCA_005793375.1 Verrucomicrobiales bacterium
AACGGAAGACTTCTTGGGGAGAACTTATCCGATCACTTGGATTCGCCAGTCGGAACGGTCTGCTTGCCCGCGCCGGAACGTTCGAGCTTGGACCGATACGATTCCATCAAAGCCCTGTTTCCGGTTTCTCGATAGAGCTGGGCCAAACGTTCCAGGGAATCGAGGATGCGAGGTCGAAATTGTGGCGGAACATTCGCTTCCTGCAGGCTCAATCCCCGGTAACCTTCCAGGAGAAGAGGTTCGGCTTCTGCATACTTTTTCTGCGCGAGAAGCACGCCGCCCAGCAAGGATCTGGTACTGGAAGTGCCCCACCCCTCCGGTTCAACCTTGGCGCGGATGGCGAGGCACTCCCGGATCATCGGTTCTGCTTCGGCGTATTTCTTTTGCCCGAACAGGATCTGGCCCGTTTGAGAGAGCAGCCCCGCTAGTTCCAGGCTGTCTGCAGGCAGCACGCCTCGAACCTCCTCAATCATCTCCTTGAGAAAGAACACTGATCGATCCTCCTCCCCGGCCCGGGTGCAGGCGTCGACCAATTCGGGCGCGACCCAGCGAAGCTTGGGGAACGTGCGGCGGGCTCGAAAGGCCTCCTCCAATAATGGCAGGGCTTCCTTGAGCCGCCCCGCATCCCGATAATTCACCCCAAGATTCGCCACCGTCACCAGCGTGTCAAAGTTGCTCCGCCCTCGGGTTGCCTCCGTATGCATCAACAGTTCTTCGAGCAGAGGAATGGACTTGTTGAGTTGTTTCAACCGCCAGTAAGCCGGACCCAGCTTGCTCATCAGCAGCAAGGTCTCCGGGTGGTCGGGCCCCAGTTTGATTCGCTTCAGCCGCAGCGCCTCCTCCATGACTGGCACCGCGAGTTCCTGCTTCCCCGCGGTTCCATAAGCGTGGGCGAGACCGTCAAGGGCTCGGAGAGTGTTGGTATCTTCCTTGCCAAATCTCGCCTCGGTGAGTCGCAGCAATTCCTGCAAAACATTCACGCTCTTCTCATGGTTTCCGGCATTCTCGTAAAATCCGGCAAGGGTGCCCAAGGCCATCAGGGTCCGGGGATCATCGGGACCGAGTTTGTTTCTCATGCGCCGGAGCGTTTCTTGCAACAGGGGCTCCGCCAGGTCCAACTTTCCGGCAGACTCGTAACTCCTCGCGAGACTATGCATGCTCAGCAGGGTATCGGGAAAATCCGGCCCCAGCTTGGCCTCTTGGTGTTTGACCGTTTCCTCGTAGAGCGCGACAGCTTTGTTGAAATCCTTCAAGTACCAGTAACTCGTCGCCAAATTGTTCATGGCGGTGATCGTCTGGGGGTGATCGGTCCCAAGTTTTTGGCTGCGAAGTTTCAGGGTCTCCTCGGACAACGACGCTGCCAGGTCGAGCTTGCCAGCCCCCTGATAGGCGCTGGCAAGATTCCCCATGGCCAGCAGGGTGGACGGGTGGCTGGGACCCAGCTTCTCCTTTTTTAGCTTAACCACAGCTTCGAGCAGAGGCACGGCCACATCAGCTTTCCCGACGTCCAGATAAGCTGCGGCGAGGTTGGCTGTCGCCTCGAGGGTTTGGGGATGGGTGGGGCCTGCTTTGATGCGAAGGAGCTTGATGGACTCCTCGAACAACGAAAACGCCTCGGCTGTTCGGCCGGCATCGAGGTAGTTCTGGGCGAGATCCGCCTGGGTCACCGCATAATCAAGGTGGTTTCGCCCGAATGCCGCTTCCTCCCGTCTGAGCTGTTCCTCGAACAGGGGGATGGACTTATCGAGTCGCTTCGCCTGCCAGTAAGCGACGCCCAACGAGTGAAGGGTGCCAAGTGTGTCCGGGTGGTTGGGTCCGAGCCTTTGGCTCGCCATTTCCAGCGTCTTCTCGAACAGGGAAGTCGCCAGGTCCCGCTTTCCCGCATCCAGGTAAGCTCCGGCCAGGCCATGCATACTGGCCAATGTGTGGGGGTGATCCGCACCCAGCCTGGCCTCGCGAGTGGCGCTGGATTTCTCAAACAACCCGATGGCTTTGCCGGGTTCGCCCAGGCCGATGAGAGATTTCCCAAGCTGGAACTGCGTCGCCGCAACGACCAACGGGTCGCCAACGGACTCACCTTGGAGTTGCTCAACGGCACGATCCAGCTTCTCGACCAGGATAGCCTGCAGCGGCCGCTCGGATCGGGCAATTTCCTTGGGATCCAGTTGCTCGAAGATCGACCCCAGAATGTCGTTGGCCTTCTCGATTTGATCCAGGCGTTTGCGAACTTCCTGTTCCTGTCGTCTGGCTTTCATCAGGCCCCAGATCGTTCCAGCCATCCCCAAGATGAGCACCACCCCCAGGAGCGTCCCGGCAACGACCGGGCCCCGGTTGCGCCGCACGAATTTCTCCAATTGATAGCGCGCGGAAGGCGGACCGGCACTCACGGGTTCATCGCTCAAATGCCGCCGCAGATCGGCAGCCAAACCGTTCGCTGTCTCATATCGGCGCGTCCGATCCTTCTCGAGGCACCTCATCACGATCCAGTCCAGGTCGCCCTTGAGCTGGTGCAACAGCACCGACGTGTGGACGGACCGGCGCTTGGCGGTGGTGGTCAAGGTATCGCCATTCAGCGTTGCGAGTCGGGTGCTGGGCCGGACGGGTTCCTTTTCGCGGATCGTCCTGCGCATCGAGTCGATGCCTTGGGAAAGGAGTTCTTTGGGATCAAACGGCGTGATCCCCGCCAGAAGTTCGTAGAGCAAGACACCCAGGCTGTAAATATCGCTGCGTGTGTCGATGTCGAGCCCGCTCATCTCGGCCTGCTCCGGACTCATGTAGGCCGGTGTGCCCATGAACTGGTGCAATTGGGTATAAAGTGTCGAATCCGTCAGGCGTCCTTCGGTTGCTTTCGCAATGCCGAAATCGATGACTTTGGGAACCGGAACACCGTCATGCAATGTCACCAGGATATTCGAAGGCTTTATGTCGCGGTGGATGATGCCCTTCTGATGCGCGTGTTGGATGGCCTGGCAAACTTTGATGAACAGTTCGACCCGGGATTCCGTGCTGAGACTGGCTTGGTCGCAGTAATCGGTGATGCGAATGCCGCGAACCAGTTCCATCACGAAAAAAGGCCGTCCCTCGGCGATCTGCAACTTCAGGCTTAGATCCGATGACCCGTCGACCACAGTTGGACCCGTGGTACCCGCATCGAGAACCTTGGCAATATTCGGATGATCCATCATCGCCAGGGCCTGCCGTTCCGCCTCGAACCGGGCAACCACTTGCCGGGTGTCCATACCCAGCTTGATCACCTTCAACGCCACCCGTCGGCGCACGGGTTCCGTCTGCTCGGCGACGTAAACCACCCCGCAGCCGCCCTCGCCGATCTTCTCCAACAGCTTGAAACGGCCCCTGCCTCGCAGAGCATCCTCCCCGCGCCCGGCAGAGCGCTTCCGAATCTCTTCAGCCGGGCGCTCGGCGACAACGATTGAGGCATCGGAGGGCGGCTCCGGTTCGGTCAGCCCGCTCCGAAGCAGGCACTTCGGGCAGAGTTGCTCCGGAGCCCCGGCTGGCAACGCGCTTCCGCAATCAGGGCATGTTCCTTGGAGAGTCATCAAGTCAGGCCTGTCTGGATTACTTTAAGCAAACTTACATGAAGGTTACCAACCGTCGTTCATCCCAATGCTGCCAGCAGATCCCGGAGTTCGTCGTCGACAGTCCCCGGGGCTTTCACCGTGTTCGCAATCTCCTCCCTGAGCAACTCACGGTAACGTTGCCGAAAACGATGAACCCCGACCTTAACCGCCCCTTCACTCAGACCCAGCCGGGCCCCGACCTCCGCATAAGTCGAACCCTTCTCCCCGCTGAGGAACACCTTGAATTCCTTGAAAATACCCTGCTTTCCTGAACTCCGGAATTCGGCTCCAAGCTGCTTTAAGACCTGGTCGAGCACCGTCAACGCCCATTGATGGTCATAGGCCCTTTCGGGCGACAGGTGGTCGACCGGTTCGAGCAGGTAACGCTGCTCGGTGTCTTGTTGATCCCAGGAAATGATGGATCGCCCTCCACCCCGCCGCTCCCGTTGTCCGTGGTCCCACTCGTTGGCGGCATACCGTTTGAACATCAGCAGCAGGAATGACCGGAAACGGCCCTTCTCAGCGTCAATTCCCGCCACATAATTCTTCTCGATGAACTTGGCGAAGAAACCCTGCACCAGGTCCTCGGCGTCCGCGGCGCTACGCCCCTGCCTGCGTACGAAGACGTAAAGGGGTTGCCAGTAGGTCTGGCACAGGCGCTCCAAGGCCTCCCGGGCAAGCGGATCGTCTAGATTGCAGGCGGAGGTGACTACGCTCCAGTGCGTGGTCTCAAACCAGGCGCTGTCACGCGGACTTGGAGTCGGCTCCGGCTGGTCATCGTGCATAAGCGGTCCTCAGCAAACTTCGATCGCCGTCAGGGCATCAAGGGATTACTCCAAAATGTTAAGCGTCTTACCCACAATCCGCAATTCCTAACACCGTCTGAAGCGCGGCCCAGGAATCATGACTACGGTCCAAGGAGGCAAGCCATCAAAGAACCATCGTTGTCGTGCTTTGTAACCTCGTCCTCCTCGCGCTTAAGGATCCCTCTGATGGCCCTGTGCCCTAACTCAACCAAACGTAACCAATGGAACGAATCATGAGAAATCAACACCTAAGAATTGTGGCCTTCGGGCTTTGTCTTGGTTGGACAAGCGCTTCGCCGGTCCACGCTCAGCCGATCATCACCACGCAGCCCTCCAGCCAAGCGGTGGCCGCCGACAGTAGCGCGACCTTGACCGTAGCAGTGTCCGGCCCCGGGCCGTTCACCTACCACTGGCGGTTTAACGGCACCAATCTTCCGGGCATCATCACCACCGTCGCGGGCAACGGCACCGCCGGTTACTCGGGGGATGGCGGCCCGGCGATCAACGCCAAGTTGAACTCCCCTCAAGGCGTGGCGCTGGACGTCTTGGGCAACCTATACATTGGCGACTTCCAAAACAATCGTATCCGCAAAGTGGACACCAACGGCATCATCACCACCGTGGTGGGCACTGGCGTCCAAGGGTTCTCTGGGGACGGTGGTGCGGCGATCAGCGCCAAGCTGACCTACCCCCACGGCGTGGCATTTGATGCTTCGGGAAATTTGTTTTTCGGAGATCTTGGTAACTATCGCATTCGCAAAGTGGACACCAACGGCATCATTACCACTGTCGTCGGCACCGGCACGGGAGCTTTCGGCGGTGATGGCGGCGCTGCCACCAAGGCCAGGATCAGTTGGGCTCAGGGGGTAGTGTTGGATGACGCGGGCAACCTGTTCCTCTCGGACGGAATGAACAATCGCATCCGCAAGGTGGACACGAACGGCATCATCACCACCATCGCAGGCAAAAGCACGTCTGGCTATTCCGGCGATGGCGGAGCGGCCACCAACGCGGCATTAAGCGCGCCAAACGGCATCGCATTGGATCGGTTTGGCAATGTGTTCCTGGCGGGCAGTGGTGGCATCCGCAAAGTGGGCACCAATGGCATCATCACCACGGTGGCGGGACGCGGCTTCTCTGGCGGCCCACTGATCCCGAGCGTCCTGGCCACCAACACCCCGGTGCAAACCGATAAGGGCGTGGCCGTGGATGGTTCGGGGAACGTGTTTCTTTGCGATGGCAATCGGGTTCGAAAGGTGGACACCAACGGCGTCATCAGCACCGTGGCGGGGATGTTCGCGGGCGGTTACTCCGGCGACGGCGGCGCAGCGACCAATGCAATGTTGAGCTTTCCCGGTTTCCTGGCACTGGATCGTGCGGGCGATCTCCTGCTTGGGGACCTCAACAACAACCGCATCCGCAAACTCACGTTCTCCGGCGGACCAACCCGCGTGCTGAGTGCTGTGGACGCCAACAGTGCCGGCAGTTACGACGTGGTGGTCACTAGTTCTTCTGGCAGCGTCACCAGCAGTGTGGCCGTGCTGACCGTGCTGCTGCCTCCAGAAATCAAAGACCAACCGGCAAATCAGAGCGTCGCAGTCGGACGTAGCGCGACGTTCAGAGTATCCGCCACAGGCACTCCACCCCTGAACTATCAGTGGTTCTTCGAGGACAAGGCGCTGGTGGACCAGACCAATCCGACCCTGAGTTTGGCAAACGTGGATTTCAGCAAGGCCGGCAAATACACGGCGGTGGTTACCAGCCTGTATGGCACGGTTACCAGCCGGGTGACCTTCCTAACGGTCGGGACCCCACCCACCATCACGACGCAGCCTGCCAGCCAAACAGTCCAACCCGGCGCCAACGCAACATTGACCACGGCGGTTTCGGGCACTGGACCCTTCACCTACCGGTGGCGGTTCAATGGAACACAAATTCCCAACACTTTCCTGGTCGCGGGCACCGATGAAGGTCCAGGCGGTTACTCCGGTGATGGTAACGCCGCTACCCGTGCCAGGCTGAACATGCCTTCGAGCGTCGTGGTGGATGGCTCCGGCAACGTGTTCATCGCCGATCAACGCAACAATCGCATCCGCAAAGTGGACAGCAACGGCATCATCACCACCGTGGCGGGCACCGGTTACGTAAATCCGGCGACAGGAAACGGCGGCTACTCGGGTGATAACGGCCCAGCCACCAGCGCCCGGCTCAACTGGCCGTCCAACTTGGCCCTGGATGGAGTGGGCAATCTGTTCATCGCCGACTCGGTAAACGGCCGCATCCGTAAAGTGGACACCAACGGCATCATCACCACCGTGGCGGGCAGAACAGGGATTGGTGCTTTCACCGATGGAGTCCTCGCCACCAGCGCTTATCTGACTGGGATCAACAGTCTGGCCGTGGACGCCTCTGGCAATTTGTTCATCGCCGACTGGGACAACAACCGCATCCGTAAAGTGGACAGCAACCGCATCATCAGCACCGTGGCGGGCAATGGAACGGCAGGTTACTCCGGCGACGGCGGCAAGGCCACCAACGCCGCCATCACCGCGGGCGCCATCGCCCTGGATCGAGCGGGCAATTTATTCTTTGCCGACGGCAACCGGGTCCGAAAAGTGGCAACGGACGGCATTATCTCCACGGTAGCCGGTAACGGCGTGAGAGCTTATGCCGGCGATGGTCTCGCCGCCACAGACGCCGAACTCGGCGGGCCATGGGGTTTGACGGTGGATGCTTTTGGCAATGTCATCATTACGGAGGCTGAAGGGTGGCGCATTCGCAAAGTGGATGCCAAGGGCATCCGCTCCACCGTCGCCACCAGCGTGGACCTCGCGCCTATAGCCATCTGCGCCGATGCCGTGGGCAATCTGTTCGAGGTCGATGCATCCAGCCGCATCTTCAAAATCAGCCCCTCGGGACCGACACTTGAAGTCAAAAGCACCACCGCAAAGGGTGTGGGAAACTACGATGTGGTCGTCACCAGCCCGTTTGGCAGCGTCACCAGCAGCCTGGCCGTCTTGTCCCTGCCCCATCCGCCTGTGGATATCGCCGATGATTTCAGCAATGGTAACGACGACGGCTGGACGCGCTACGATGCGCTGGCGGGCGCCTTCGCCAACTATGTCCCCGCCAATTTCGTCGTCGCCAACGAACAATATCGGATTTCGATCCCGAAGCCGAGCCCGAACCCTTACGGATTTGTGCGGGCACTGCCTTATCGAGCCGATCAGATTTATACGGACTTTGAGGTCTCCGCCGACATCGCCGCCTGGGACAACGCGGGTGGCAGTTGGTTCGGCGTCGTGGGCCGGATGAACCAAATCGGACTCAATAAAACTTCCGGCTACTTGTTCTGGTATCGGAGTGATGCCAAGGCCCTGTTTTTGAACGTGTTCCGCGGTGAGTCCGGCCTCTCCATCGCTCTCAACCAAGCCTTGACGCTCGACCCGACACATTCCTACCGCTTCACCCTGACGGCCGTCGGCGAACGCCTCACCGGAACCGTCGTGGACCTGGCTGCGCCGGACGTCGTTGTGGCCGCGATGATGGGTTTGAGCGGCCTCTTTCCCAGCGGCTATTGCGGGGTGTTCTGCGGCGGGCTGGGTGGAGCCGATGTGACCTTCGATAACATCGTTGCGCGCACCCCTACACCCACCCCGCCCTCATTGAGCCTCACTTCGGCCCCTGGGGTGGGTTTCGAGAAACCCGCCCGCTACACCACGGGACTGTTCCCTCACGGCATCGACAAAGGCGATCTCAACCGGGATGGGGTGCTGGACCTGGTGATCTCCAACAGCCGCGGGGGCAATGTGACGGTGTTCCTCGGCGAAACCAATGGCACGTTCACCAAACATCAGGATTACTCCGTCGGCTCCGGACCGCTCTCCCCAACCATCGCGCGCCTGAACGGTGATGACTTTCCCGACCTCGTGGTCGCCAATGGAAGCAGCACCAATGTGAGTGTATTGCTGGGCCAATCCGACGGCACTCTGAGCGACAAGGTCAATTTCACCGTCGGCAGCAGGCCCGCGTCGATCGGCACCGGCGATTTCAATAAGGATGGGGTTCTGGATCTCGTGACCGCCAACAGCGGAAGTACTAACGTCAGCCTCTTACTCGGCAACGGGGACGGCACCTTCAAGGACAAGTTGGACCTCAATGTTGGAAGGGCGCCCTTGGTGGTTCGAACCGTCGATTTCAACGGCGATGGTATGCTGGATTTGGTGACGGCGAACTCCGGCGACGACACGGTCAGCATCCTGCTTGGCCGGGGCGACGGGACGTTTCAAGACAAGGTGTTTTACGCCGTCGGCAGAGGCCCGAGCAGCATCGCGATCGGGGATTTCAACGGCGACGCCCGCCCGGACGTGGTGGTCGTCAGCCGTTCGGTAAATTCGGTGACGGTTCTGCCCGGCCTGGCGGGAGGCACCCTGGGGCCCGCACTGTCCACGAGCTTTGTGCTGTCCCCTTTGGACCTCGCGGTGGCCGACATGGACGGGGACGGTATCGCAGACCTTGTGGTCACAACCTCTGCCGCAGGCAGTGTCGCGCTCCTGATCGGCAACGGCGATGGAAGCTTCGGTGGCGCCACCTTACTCCTCGATCTTGGAGACAACTGCTCCGATGCAACCGTCGCTGACTTCAACCACGATTCGCGGCCAGACTTGGCGGTGGTTTGTCAGTTCGGGGATCGTCTTGAAGTGCTGTTCAACCGTGGCAAACCCGCAGTTGCCACTCCGGCAATCGAGCTTCGATGGTCTCTCCCAGCCGATGGTTACGTCGTCGAATCAACGGACGTCCTCCCCGGAGCCTGGACCACGATAAACGCCTCGCCCTCCGAAATCCCCGGCCAGCAGCGAGCCCTGAGCCTCCCCCGAACCGGGAACGCGAAGTACTTCCGCCTCCACAAACCCTAGTATGCTGACCTTGATGTCCGTTACATCATGCGATGGTCGTCCGGCAGGAGCAGTTCGATATGGTCTTCCCGCAACCAGGCCCGGACGTCCGCCCGCAGATCCCAGGTCATTTGCAGCTCAACGACTCCGACCGGATTGCATTGGCCAAGATCGGCAAACAGATTGTAACGGCCAGTATTCTGGAACGTCACGGCCTTCTTCCGACTCCGCATCGGGAGCGGAAGACTCCTTGGTGAGAATTTATCTGATCACACAGGGTATCGAGAGGCCGCAGGAGTTTTTGACCATACGCGAACGTAGATGATAAGTGCTGATTGCTAAGTCACTCCGCTACCACTAGGTCAGTGAACTGGGCAATGCACTGTGCTTTGCGGAGTACTCGAAAGGTTCTTTCTCTCGGTGAAGCGGCCTTGTTTTGGGCTCAATTCGAAAGCGATCGGGTCAGTGGCCGGCTGAAGGTCCATGTCTGCAATCTGGCCGATGTCATTATTGAAGCCAAACGGTTCCTGACCTTTGATGCCAATCAGAAAAAACTCGCGCTGACCGAGGGACTCGAAGTTCCGACATGATCGAACGTGCGATGATCGAAGGTGCACTTGCACGCCGATTAGCGCCAGACTTGCAGGCATCGCTCTGTTCCTGGCCTGCGCCGGATTGAAAGCCGGGGAACACTTTTTCCAGGTGCTGTGGAGCGGACAAGGCCTGACTTGGCTAGCGACAGGCGCCTGCATCACACTGATCCCACTCCTGGTGGTTTCCGTCCTGGCGCGCTACGTCATGAAAATGAATTTCGTCCCGCTCTGCGGATTGCTGGCTGGAAGCATGACCGATCCGCCAGCCTTGGCCTTCGCCAACGCCGTTAACAAGTCCGATGCCCCTTCGGTCGCCTACGCCACCGTTTACCCGTTCACCATGCTCCTGCGTATCCTGGTCGCTCAGTTGATCGTCGTCCTGTTTATTCGCTGAGAGCAGCGGCAGCGCGATTCCCCGCGCCAACCGAATCGGTCAGAAATTCTCGGCAATCCGACGATTGGCCACCGAGTTTACCTCGTTGGGGCGTTGGCAGCTGACTCGGACATTTGTCTTGTCCCATCAATGCCACAATCCGCTGAGGCAATCAGCCCCGTCAGAGGCTACCTCATAAGCCTGGGCTTCTCAGTTTCAATGCATCCGATTGGTCCGCTGGCTCGTTTATGCTACAAAGTATGAAGGAATCAGGATCACGGAATCGGAAGGGATTCACCCTCATCGAACTGCTCGTCGTTATCGCCATTCTCGCCATTCTTGCCGCACTTCTTTTACCTGCGTTGGCGGCTACCAAAGAGAAGGGGCGTCAAACTGCGTGTTGGAGCAACATGCGGCAGTTATCCCTGGCCGCCCGGCTGTACATGGACGAAAACGAGGGTGAGTTATTTCGTCACCACGAAGGATGGGTTCTGGACGATGGCACTCAGGTTGACGAAATCCCGACCACCATGGGCGGTGTGGCTGGAGGAGGTTCTGGAAATAGCCACGCAGAAAAGCCATGGGTGATTCTACTCCAACCCTACTTGAAGAGTCGCCCGGTGGCCTTCTGCCCATCGGATCGATCGCCCCGTTCCCGAAAACTGGCGACGGAGCTGGGGGGATATAACGGTGGAATTGTCGAAACGACTCAGGAACCACCTGCTGACAGTGAATTGTCCATCGCGCGTTCTGAACACCTCACAATCCAGAGTTATTTGCTAAACTCAATTTTCACCCACAAAAGCGCACGTTACGCGGTTGAGGGAGTGCTATCGGGCTTTGCTACAGACCGTGCGATCAGCGCGTTGCCCAACCCGAATGTTATCCTCTTCAGCGAGCGAAACTCGGAAGGCATGGATGCGCCTGACAACCCAGACTATGGCAATGTCGGGCAGGACGATTACGATGCCTGGGTTGGGGAATCTGCCCTCGTGCAGTGGGGTTCTGGTAAGTACGGTGACCAAGGCTGGATTCGGTACAATCGTCATCAAAAAGCCAGCAATTATGTTTTTACCGACGGGCATGTCGAACGGCTAAGATGGCGGCAAGCGCGGCAGGATCATTATCCCGATCATCGAGTCAGGAATCCACTTGCAGGACCACCGAACTGATCGATCAGTGGAGTGGTGGTCTCAAAAGACATTATCGAGGCTAACTGGAAACCCGTTGGTAGGTGTGTGTCACATAGTTCATAAGCTTCGTGACCCAGGTCACCCGTTGTGGACCAGAATATCGACAAAATACCGGAGCTCCTCCTCGACGGCAGCAGTCCCATGCCGCCAACGCCAATGAGTTCAATGACCTCCAACTGCGGAAACGCGCTTCGGACCGCGTCCAACGCCGGCGGCGCCGAAGCTCGCTGAGTCCCCGGAAGACCAGGTTCCGTGGCGCCGCCAACGGCCACGATGACACAGCGCGGGCAAAGACCTTGCAGCGCGTCCGTGGGAAATAGCGGTAGAGGACTACCTCAGCTTTCTCTGGATTCGGTCCGTTCAATGTCGGGTTTGGATGTGCCTCACAAGTTGAAGCACTCTTGCAGGACGCAGGCGCTCAACACCGTCATCAACACCTGGTCCCACACCACCCGGTCGCCGTCCGACATCGCGGGCAGCGCTTCCAGCAGCGCGACAACACGCTTTTTATCGTAGAATGGCAGCGAAGCGAGCACCGGGCCGCGCAAGGTGTCCTGCATCATTTCGTGAAACCGCTCCCCAGGCAGCGTCGTCACCGGCGGCGAGAGGAACGGATGTTTTTGCCGGCGATAAACGGTGTCCGTGATCACAGACCGCGTCGCCTCGCGCAGAATGTGTTTCTCGGTCGTGCCACGAATCTTCAGCGAGACCGGCACCTGGCCCAGGCACTCGATGACGTGGTGGTCCAGGAACGGCACTCGACCCTCGATCGAATGCGCCATCTCCATGCGGTCTCCGAGCATGGTGAGAACGTAATTGGGCAGCATGCTCTTGGTCCAGAGATACAGCGTGTCGTTGTGCCAGGCGTAGAAGAGCGGCTTGGTACCAAAACGGTCGCGCGCGGCGAACAGGGTCTGGTTGTTTCGATCCCACAGCGCGAAGGCGAACTCGCCGCGCAGTTGCGGCAGGCAATGGACACCGACATCCTCGTAAATGTGGAGCGCGATCTCGCTGTCGGAATGTGTCCGGAAACGGTGGCCGAGCGCCTCGAGTTCGCGGCGGATGCGTTCGAAGTCATAGAACTCGCCGGCAGGTATGCCGGCGCTCCTGGGACGATTGCGCTCGCAGGTTTGGCTTCTTCGGCTGATGAGTTCATGGCTGCCCCGGCTTCTTCTCCACCGATTGGTTGGTCTGCTGGAACGCGGCCAGTTTCTGTTTCCACGCGGCGGCCTGGGCGGGTTTGCCCCAGGCGTCGTAGAGTTGCACCAACCGTTCGTGGGCTTCCGTGATCCGGCGCGGGGCGTTGAGAATCGGGGGCAGGCTGGCCTGGCGCTGTTGGAGTCCCTGGCAGCTCTGAAGCAGGAGCGGCTCGGCGTCGGTGTAGTTCTTTTGGCCCGCCAGACTCGCGACGAGGAGGCTCATCACGTAGTAACGGTAGGCGACATCAGGCCAGCGCTTTTCCGCCAGACGCGAACTCTCTCGCAGAAGCGCTTCGGCCTCGGAGTATTTCTCCTGGGCGAGACGGACCGCGCCGAGTTGAGTGATGATACGAGGGAGCATCACATGGCTGACGTCCGGCTTGCGCGGCATGGCCTGCAACCCCCAGTCGCACAGTTCGGCGGCTTTGGCGACTTGGCCTTGTTCGAGGTAAGCCCACCCCAATTCGCTTAGTTGGTGAGGCAGATACAAATCGTTAATACCAGCCAAGCTTCGTCTTTGCCCAAGTGCCTCAGCGGTGAGTGGCTCGGCTTGGTCAAACTGTTGTTGATGGACGTAGACCGTCGCCAGGATGAGAGCGCTGGAGAGAGTGCGGGAATTTGTCTTACCGAGGATGCTCCTCCGCAGGACCCAGCTGCGGCGGGCAAGGTCTTCGGCCTTTTCCAACTGGTTCAATTGCGCGTAGGTCCAACCGAGGGCTATCGTCAGCATGCTCGTCTGTGGATGGTTCGTCGCCAGTTGCGATCGAGCGAGTGCCTCTACGGTCAACGACTCCGCCTTCGCCTCCTGCCAATTGATAACGTAGCCGTGGCTGAGTCCCTGAATCAGTTTCAACGTCCCCAAGTCATTCGTGCCCAGGACTTCCTGGTGCAACTTCAAGGCTTTGAGATAGAACGGTTCGAGTTCCGTCCAAGGCATTTCCCCCAGTGTCATCATAACGAAGGCGCGCGCTTGCATGAACTGGAGCGTGAGCGGGTCCCTTTCGCCCAAGGCTCGGGTGCTGATTTCGAGTCCCTCGCGGGTGAGCGGCTCGGCTTGGGCAAGGTCGCCATTCCACCAGCGGGCCATGACCAGACCGTAGAGCGAGCGCAGAGTATCGGGGTGGCTTTTGCCGAGATGTGTGCGCTGAAGCCGGAGCGCGCCCTCATATTGTCGGGCGGCTCCGGGGTAGTCGCTGAGTTCCGTATAGACCGAGCCGAGAGTCTGCCGGATGGAAGCCTCGACGAGGGGCGGACGTCCAGTGGCTTGATCAAGCCGACCAGCGATACTCTCGAGCAAGGCTCGGACGGTGAGGTCGCGATTCGCCTGATAACCGGGACTGGCCTGGCTCAACACGTCGTCATGGATGAAGTGGAGCGCGGCTTTGGCGTCGGCTTCCGCTCGCTTTGCCCGCACCACCTGCCAGGCGCTGACGATTACCCCGAGGATGAGCGCCACGGCCACCGCCGCCGCGGCACTGAACACCAGCTTGTTCCGGCGAAATGCCTTCTGGAACTTGTACGCCGCGCTCGGTGGCCGAGCGAGCACCGGTTCGTTGTCGAGATGGCGCTTCAAGTCGGCGGCGAGACCGTTGGCCGTGTCGTAGCGACGCTGGCGGTCCTTCTCCAGGCACTTCATCACGATCCAGTCCAGATCGCCCTGGAGCTGGTGCAGCAGTTTCGAGGTGTCGGCAGAACGGCGCTCAGCCGTGGTCGTGAGTTGATCGGCTCCGAGCGTCGCCAAGCGCGTGCTCGGGCGTTGCGGTTCCTTCTCCCGGATCGTTTTCCGCATCGAGTCGATGTCTTGCGACATCAGTTCTTTCGCATCGAACGGCGTGATGCCAGCCAGCAGTTCGTAGAGCAACACGCCCAGGCTGTAGATGTCGCTGCGCGTATCAATGTCTCCCGCGGGCCCGGGACCCATCGCCGCCTGCTCCGGGCTCATGTAGGCCGGCGTGCCGATGAACTGGTGCAACTGCGTGTGAATCGTGGCGTCCGTCAACCGGTCCCGCAACTGCGCATACGCGTCAACCTAAGACAGCCTCGAGTTTCTCTAGGAAATTCCGTCTGTCGGTGCGCCGCTC
>SXSK01000021.1 GCA_005793375.1 Verrucomicrobiales bacterium
AGGCTCCTCACCAACAGGTCCGAAACATGCGCGCAGATCCCTGTCCCGCTCTTCAGCCGAAGGTCGCCACGAACTGTTCAAGATTTACTACACCCCAATGCGGACTCCTTGAAACCCATTGGGGTGGTAACACCGTTCGCTGAACCCCAATTCGTTATCCCCTGGCTAGGATTGCGTCGCCCCCCTTCTCTTGCACCAGTTTTCGCTCTATGAACTGGGAACGTTTACGACGCTGGGGCCAGATCAATGACTACTTTCGCGACGATAACACCCCGTTGATTTTGACAATCTCGATTCGGTTGGTGACATGTGGGCGAATCGCGGCAAGCCCCGACTAGGTCGCCGCGTTCAGACTTCCCCTGAACTGCAAGGACTGGATCCTTTTGGAAACGGCTAGACCCCTAGTGTCGGTGCAGTTATGGCGATCACTTTTCGACAGGGGGTTGACCGAGCTGATCAAGGTAGGCCACCAGATCGCGCAGTTCTTTGTCGGACAGTCGGTTCAACAATTGCGCTGGCATCAATGAAACGGTCTGCGGGGCGAGCCGCTTGACTTCACTGCGCAAGACTCGCTCGACAGACTGCTGCGTCGCCAAAGTCACCACCTCGTCGCTCTGCTCGGTGATGAATCCAGACAGAATCGTTCCATCACTCTTTTCCAATTCGAAAGCCTTGAAGCGGTCGGCTACTTGGCGCGAAGGATATGCCAGTGCGTCGGCCAGTTCAGTCCGTGACAGCCTTCGCGTGACGCCCGCAAGATCGGGCCCGAAGATTCGTTCCTCCTGTCCGGGGGCGCCGCCGCCGTGACACGTATGGCATTGCAGTCGTTCGTAAACCGCAGCACCGCGCCGGGCTGATCCGCCCCGGGTAGCCTCACTCAGCATCCACCCCCGCAGTTCCTCGTCGGTACGTTCCTTCGTCGTCGCGGCACCGGCCAATGGATGGGCCTCACCAAACTGAGCCTGGTACCAGTGCGTCCAATGCTGCAACGCGGCTTGGCGAACAGACTCCTCGACCCGCGCGTTTGGATCGCGGTCCGTCTGATACCCGGGCCGTTCTCGTCCGGAAACAATCACCAACATTCGTTCAAGCCCGGTCACTAAACTTGCGCTGGCAGCCATGTGATTGAGGCAACTTCGCACCAACTCCCGCGTCGGCGCTGGTCGATGACGACCCAGAGCCGCAGCTAGCGGGAGCACAGCGTCCCGTTCCGCGTCACGCAGGCCGGCAGTCAGGTGCGGCACATTGTCGGGATCGGCGGGCTGCGCCGCGAGGCTGCGTGCCAGGGCACGCCGGACCGTCGCGTTGGTCTCGGAGTTCAGCAGGTTGCGCAACTGTTGTCCCGACCCCGGCCCGGTCACCCGGCCGAACGCGGCGGCCACTCGCACCTTTCCCTGCTCCCTCGTTTGCAGTCCATAAAGCGCCAACAGCTCGCCCCTAGCCGGCTCTCGTTGGATCAGCAGACTGATCAACGCTCCGCCCGGCAGGCTGGAAACATCGATGACGGCCCGGCGCTGCGTCCAGGCATCGGGATGATGCGTGGCAAACGCGAGCAGGGTCGTGGCCCAATGTTGTGGAAACTCCACGCCTTTGGTGCCGAACTCGGCGAACCACCCGCGCTGCGTCGCAACAAACCAATCGGTCGCCGCCGATTCCTCGTCTTGGGTCCAGCAGGCAGGCAAGCGCGCCAGGGCTTGGGCGAGATGAAATTGCGATCGCCCGTCTGTTTGCCGGGACAGCTCGCGCCAGATCGGACCGAATGCCGGTGCAACCCGAAACGTCCCGAGCAACCTCGTCTGCTCCCAGAGGGCACCCGGATCCGGTGCAGGAAAACCTGCTAGCAGATGACGTTCGACCGCGTTCCGAAGCTCCGGGTCTGCGCTCACGGTCTTCTCATACAAGGTGAGAACTCGCAGGAGATCGAGTTGATCCTCCAGCGAATGAGTGCCCGGATCGAGCATCGAGCGGAGCGAGTTTGCGATCTGGGGTGATGCGACGGATTCACCGCGCATCTGAAACGCCACCAGAGCACGCAGGCGAGGCTGTAGGGCCTCCTGCGCCAGCGCTAGGTCCAGCCAACGTTCCACGGGATGATGCGTCAACGCGTTCATGGCAATGAATCGCGTCAGCCGACTGGAATCGTTCAGGCGTGCAATGATTGCAGCGATGACCCGAGGCGTGCGCGCGCGCCCCAAACCTTCCACGGCGCGCCTGCGGACGATATCCGCAGAATCCTCGGTCAGCTTCAACAACGTTGTCCAGGCGAAGTCGTCCCCGCGCAAGCCAAGCAGCCAAGCAGCCTGGGCGCGGATTTCCGGATGGGCATCTTTCGCCAGATCCAGGAGCCATGACTCCTCGAGATCAGCGAAACCAGGAGCCATGAGCTGCACACTGCGCAGCCGCGCCGGCAGGGGACTTGCGCCGTCCAGCGCTACGGCCCGCAGCGCATTGCGCAGGCCGGTTCCACCTGCGGCGAGCAACGCCTCTTCTCGCAGCCGACTCCATTCGGACAACGGCTGCGGCAAGTGCAGCAGCTCCTTTAATTGACTGGCCGTAGTCTCCGGTACCGCACCGCGCACTGGCACCAGCGTCGGCACGGCCGCTGGCCCTGTACGCCCATCGTGATAGATCCGCCACAGACCCTGGTTGTGATCTGACAGCAGCAGGCTGCCGTCCGGGGCCACGTCAACATCCACCAGAGCGAAATCGATCGGGCGCTCTCCGGCATCCCTCGCCCCGGTCTTTGGTTTCGCCATGGTTTCCATTTGGGCTTTCCAACCGGCGCCGTCGCGTTGCAAAAAGAATGCCACCAGCCGGCCCGAGCTCGCGTATTCATTATCCGATTCCCTCTTCCACCGATAATCGCAGTTGAGAAAGGCATGCCGATACCGTGCGGGCAGTTGGTCGTGTTCGTAGAAGATCCCCCAGTTGGGCGATCCCCGCCCCGCGGTCATGACGGGTGCGACGGAATCAATGAAGTAACTGCGGTGAGCACCAACGTCATGCCAGCCTTGGTCCGTGCCCGCTGCCCAGTGGTTGAGTTGGATGGGTCGGTAGATAGGAAGCCCCACGTGCCATTCCATGTCACTGTCGAAACTGAACAGTTCGCCCAGATGATTCAAGCCGAGCCCCGGCGGGTTGCGCCCGCCGGCAGCCACGCATTCCCAGCGGCGACCATCCGGGTCCAATCGGAATACGGAGGCTTGGCGCTCAGTGCGGATGGGCGATGTCATTTCCGTGATGTGTTTTCGTCCGTCGATGCCCGCCCCGTTCCCGGCCATGAGATACAAGTGTCCATCATAGCCACGCAGTATCGTGTGCAAATCGTGATCACCGCCGGTGGAAAAATTCTGCCCCAGACGCCCTCGATGCACTAACTTTCCGGATTGATAGCCTTCGTACCATTGCAGCCCGTCGCCGCCTACGGCATAGAGGCGGTCGCCCCAAACCAGCAAGCCTTGGGGGCCGCGCCCACCCAGACCGGTCGCGAGAATCTCAAAGCGATCGTACACGCCGTCGCTGTTGTCATCGATCAGACGGCGGACGGCATTGCCGTCGCCGACCAGCAGGCGGCCCTGGCCGTCGAAGGCAAGATCGTAGCTGCCGCCTGTGAGTTCCGGTTCGGCTGCGCGATAGACATGGAAGCCCGGCGGCAGATCGAAGCGGTCATCGAGCAAGACGGGGCCGGATGCAAGGGTGCCCGCGGCCGATGCAGCGAAGGCACTTACCACAACAACAAGACCCAAAAGACCCGCGCCCATGCGTTGAGGAGTGGACATGGTCAGACCCTAAGAGCCGCCCTACTGGCTGGGCAATTCCGGAGTTCGCGCACAAGGCACTATTCGTGGGTCACGGATTTGGGGAGGGCAAATGCCACCCAACTGTCGCCCGACGGGCCGCCGAGTTTGCCACCGCCCGTAGCGGCAATGACCACATACTGTCGTCCGTCCACCGCGTAGGTGGCAGGCGGAGCGGTGCCGTGGAGAGGCAGTTTGCGCGACCACAACTCCTCGCCCGTAGCGGCATCGAAGGCGCGAATCAAGTTATCGCGCGTCCCGGAACAGAAAACCAATCCACCCGCCGTCACCATCGCGCCGCCGAAGTTCTCGGTGCCGGTTTTGGGAATGCCCTGTGCGGTGAGTTCAGAATATTCGCCAAGGGGAACCTTCCAGCGGAGCCGGCCGGTGTTGAGGTCAATGCAGTTGAGCGTACCCCATGGCGGTTTGTTCCCCGGGTAATTTTCGTGGTCCAGCAGCTTCGGATAACCGTTGTGCGTGTAGGCAGGGCGCACCGGTTTCGAATCGCTGGCCAAGGCGTTACGGTCACGCAGGAAAATGAAATCAAGCAATGCCTTCTGCTCCATGTCCGTCATGGGTGGCGCCGCTGGCATGAGGTTGCGGCCGGTCTTCAGCAAGGCCAGCACCTCGGCATCGTTCGCGCGATGGCGCAGGCCGCGCAAGGGCGGTGCGGTGCCGACACCAATCCGATCGGGCCCGTGGCAGGAAGCGCAACTTTGTTGATACAGCGTCTCACCCAAGGTCGGGTTTTTGGAATCGCGCGGCGGCTCGTTGTCATCCCGAAAGACGGTCACGATCCACGGGATTTCGTTGGCGCTGACGTAAAGGCAGCCGCTGATGGGATCGAACGCTGCACCCGTCCATTCCGCTCCGCCGTGAATGTTATAAAGCACCGTCGGCTTACCTTCCTCAAACGGCTCAAACCAACCGGTGTTCACAGTCGCCACACGCTTCTTGATGTATTCACGCGCCTCTTCGCTGCGTGTCGTGACATCGGCAGGACTGAACTGTTGGCGCGCAAATGGCTCGGGGGTCTGGATGTCCGGCTGATACGACGCGGTCCATTCCCCCGGCAACTTCGAGGCAGGCGCGCGGCGCAGACGCACCGGAAAGAGCGACTCGCCGGTCACTCGGTCGAGCAGGAGCGTATTGCCAAGCTTCGTCACCTGAGCCACAGCATCCACTCGACGACCATCGCGCCTGACAGTCACGAGATTTGGCGGCGCTGGAATGTCCAGGTCCCAGATGTCGTGGCGGATTTCCTGAAAGTGCCAGAGGCGTTTGCCAGTCAACACGTCGAGCGCCAGGATGCAGTTCGAGAAAAGATTGTCGCCGTGATGACCCGTGCCCACGAAGTTCGGCTTCGGTGAACCGGTCGCGACGTAGGCGATCCCGCGCGCCTCGTCGAGCGCCATGCCGCCCCAGCAGTTCGCGCCGTCCGAGACGCGGTGCCAGGTTTCGTACCCGAACTCTCCGGGTTGCGGCAGGGTGTGAAAGGTCCACAACAGTTTGCCATTCCGAATGTCGTAGCCGAACACGTCGCGGTTGAAGCCGGGCACAACGAGCACGTTCTTGAAAATCGCGCCCGCCACCGTGCCGCCCGTCGGCAGAACAGTGCGGCCGTGCTCGCCGAAGCCGTCGGTCGGCCGTCCGGTCCTCGGATCAAGCGCGTAAATCCAATTCCCGCAAGTGAAGAGAATGCGCGCTGACGACTGGACATCACCCGGCCAAAAGACCAGCCCACGGCGGGCCGGGTAGTCTTCAAGACGCATTCCGCCCAGCCGAATTTCCGGCTTGAACCGCCACAATTCCGCGCCAGTTGCGGCGTTGAGCGCCACGATATGATGCCCCACCGTCGGCGCGAACATCACGCCCTCCACGATGATGGGATTGCACTGAAGGTTGCCGACACCGTCCTTCGAACGATAGGTCCAAGCGACCTCGAGGCGCTTCACGTTTCCGCGATTGATTTGCGTGAGGGCCGAGAAGCGGCTCGAAGTCGCATCCCCGAGCGAGCGATGCCAGTTGGTCATAGACTCGGCGCGCGGCCAGTTCGCGGCTTTGGTGAGTTCCCCGGGATTGGCGGCGGGGATCTCCTTGAACTCCGGCAGCGCGGCACGGGCTTGCGCGTCCTCGACCGCCCACGGGTCAGGGGGCGGGGGGCCGGACGCCTTCAAGTCATCGAAGGTCCAGAGCACAAGGAGGAGGAGCCATGCCAGTTTGGTCGGATTGCAAATGTTCATGCCATGATTCCTTGCGAGACATAATTTACCGGGAGTAGCGGATATTGGACAAGCCTCCTGATTCCATCATGGACGGCGAGCCAAAAGAACCGGATTCGTTCCAGTGAGGAGACGTTGAGTTTGAAGACTCCGTTCTCCTCTGCACGCCCGGTTAGGTCAGTCGGCTGCCACTGTAACCGTGCCAAGGGTGCGGTTGAGCGGATGCATTGAAGAGGAAAACGAAGCCATGGTCGCCTTTGATCCGAGCCTAGCCGTCTACCGCACCAGGATGGACCTGCTCATCATCGTCGCCGAGAACCGTTCATTTCATCAGGCCAGCACCGCCCTCACCACTTGCCCATGGACATCGGTCAGCCGATAATCGCGGCCGCCGAAACGGTAGGTGAGTTTCTCGTGATCCATGCCCAGCAGGTGAAGGACGGTCGCCCACAAATCATAGACCGTGCACATATCTTCCACCGCGTGGTAACCAAGTTCGTCTGTCGCACCGTGAGCCGTGCCACCCTTGATGCCGCCGCCAGCCAGCCAGACGCTGAATCCAAAGGGGTTGTGATCGCGTCCGTCGGTCGATTGCGCAAACGGCGTCCGGCCGAATTCCCCGGCCCAAACAATGAGCGTCTCCTCAAAGAGGCCGCGAGACTTCAGATCGTGAATCAGGCCGGCGATTGGCTGGTCCACCTGGAACGCCATTTCGGAATGGCCGGCCTTCAGCACGCCGTGCTGATCCCACGGGTTGCCGATCTGGCCGAGATCCGAGGGGCGCGGCAGGCAGGTGAGCTCGATAAAGCGCACGCCTCGCTCGACGAGCCGACGGGCGAGCAGGCATTGCCGCGCGTATTCCGCCTTCTCCTTCACCTGTGAGTCCAGGCCGTAGAGCTGCTTCGTCGCCTCGCTCTCGTCTCGCAGATCCACGAGCTCCGGCACGGCGGACTGCATTCGATAGGCGATTTCATAATTCTGAATTGCAGATTCCACCTGCTGGTCGCCCTGCAGTCGTTCGAGGTGGCCACGGTCGAGGCGTTCTACAAAGCGAAGACGTTTGCGTTGCAGTCTGTCAGCCTCACGCGGCGTGATGTTGGCGAGCGGCTCTTGCTGGGTCGGGTCGATGAATGACGCTTGATGAACGCCCGGGAGAAAGCCGTTGCCAAAATTGTTCACGCCACCCAACGGAGCGCCTCCGCTAGACAGCACCACGAAGCCCGGCAGGTTTTGATTCTCGCTGCCCAGGCCATAGCTCGTCCACGCGCCCGCACTCGGAAATCCGGCCAACGAGAAGCCGGTATGTAGGAAGTAATTCCCCTGGGCATGCTCGTTCGCGACGCTGGTCATCGAGCGGATGACAGCGAGGTCATCGGCACATGCGCCGATCTGCGGGAACAAATCGCTGACCGGGAGTCCGGACTGACCGCGGTTCCGAAACTCCCACGGACTGGCCATGATGTTGCCGTTCTCATTGAACATGGTGGGCCGCACCGGCACCGGCATCGGTTTGCCGTGGTCCCGCTTTAGGCGGGGCTTCGGATCGAAGGTATCCACGTGCGATACGCCGCCGGACATGAAACAGAAGATGACGCTTTTCACCTTCGGCGCGAAATGCGTCGGACGGGGTGCAAAGGGATTGGGTGGCGTTGCCGCCGCGGCGGACGCGAGGACTTTGCCGCCTCCTATCAGGCCGGACAACGCCACCATGCCGAAGCCGGTCGAGCACTTCGCGAGCATGTCGCGCCGGGAGAGCAACTCCGCGCGGTGCCTGGCGAGTCGGGATGGATCAATTGACATAGATGAATTCTTTCAGGCAAAAAAGTGATTGGGCGAAAACCTGCCACACGCGTTCGCTGCGCACGAGCTCGCCCGGCGGGATGGAATATTCAACTGACAGTTCGTCGAGAAATTCCCGGCTTCCAGCCAATTCCTCCGCATTGGCCGCGCGGCCCAGGGCCTTGACGAACATGGCGCGCACCCTCTCTTCGAGGCTACGGCCGTCAATGACCAGCACCTTCGCCCACTTGGCGGATTGGTCGATGACGAACGGATCATTGAGCAGGGTGAGAGACTGCGCTGGCACGTTGGTGGCGTCGCGTTTGCCGCGAGTGCTCATGGGCTTGGGCGCGTCGAAAGCCTCCAGAAACGGGTTGGAGGCGTTGCGCCGAATGCGTTGGTAAACACTGCGTCGTCGATCACCGTCGAGTGGTCCCTTGGCCCCGCCGCCTTCCGTCTTGGCCACGTAATACACATTCACCCCAGGCCCATACATCTTCGGATCCAATTGACCGGACACGGCAAGCACGGCATCGCGAATGGCTTCGGCTTCCAGGCGGCGAACTCGAGCGTGGGAAAGCAGTTCGTTGCCAGGATCGATCCGTTGCGCGTCGGGAGAAGCCACTGCACTCTGCTGAAAGGCTCGCGAGGTCGCGAGAAAGCGGATCGCTTCCTTGATCGACCACCGACGCTCGACGAAATACGTCGCGAGATAGTCGAGCAGTTCCGGGTGAGTTGGCTTTTCGCCGAGCCTGCCGAAGTTGTCCACCGTGCCGACCAAGCCGCGTCCGAAAAGATGGTGCCAAAGGCGATTGACCATGACCCGCGCCGTCAGTGGATTTTTGAGGCTAGCGACTTGGTCTGCCAGTTCCAGTCGGCCGCTCAACGAGGTTTGAAAGGGGCGATCATCAAACATCCCCAAATAACGGCGCGGGACCGCTTCACCCGGTTGGGTGATCTGGCCGCGCACGAATAACGGCTGGTTGAACGCCGCAGCTTCGTGCACGCCCGGCGCGCGGCGTGGGACAGGAATTTCCGCTTCGAACCGGCGATATTTGGCTAGCGCCTCGTTGAGTTGGGGCAGGCGAGGCAACGAGGCGGGCAGCAGGTCCCGACGGACGAAATAATCGAGGAACGCCAGTTCCTCGTCGCTCAGTTTCCCCTCGCGCCAATGCCGGACGGCCGCCATCATCTTGCGGCTGTAGAATTCGGCCAATTCGGCCACTGAATCGGGCGCGTCGCCCGACAGCAGAATGGCGGCCGGCACAAGGAGCTCCTTCGGCGACTGGGAACCCTGGTGAAATACTACCTCGGCGGCCCCAAAGTGAGCGCGACCTTCTTCGGCGGAACCTGAGTTGGGGGAATCATCGGCGGTGACGAACTCAAAATAAGCGTGGGCGCCCTTGCGGTAGGCGGTGTCGAGACGGAGCCACTTCATCTCATCGCCATTCAAAGTCACCGCCGGATAGAGGCCACCACCACCGATGGCGTAATTTTCGACGACGAGCCGTGCCCTGCTGCGCTCGCCAAGCGCGCGTACGCTGATGCTGTCGCTTTCCACTTTGAACCGGGGCGAGGTGAACACGCCGCTCTGTTTCCGGGTCAGCATGTGACTGAACACGCCTGCCGGATAGAGGCCACGCAACACACGGTCGCCTTTAATCTCAACGCAAAACTCGCCTGCCGAAGCCGGGGCGCCCACGGCATCGCCTGAGCTCTGGCCAGGGCCAGTCCCGGCCATAAACCATCGGCGCGCCTCCTCGCCCCGCAGTTCCCAGCCAGGCGTGGCGTTGGTCCGGTTGAACTCGCGTCGGCCAGCCAGCTCGTTCTTCCAAAACGTCGCGAGCTCACCCCAGCCCTCTCGCAACGCGTTGCCGGTCAGGCTGGACAATTTCACCCACGGATGCAGCGGGCTGGCGTCGTTCTTCGCCGCTTCCGCCAGCGCGACGTTCCACCCCTCCATCGTGTTCGTCGAATCCACACGCCTTGCCTGGTCTGCCCGAAGCTGCTCCAACTCCTGATTGAGGGTCGAACGTTTCGCAAGTTCGGCCGGCGTCAGGGATTTGGTTAGCGTTTCTACATCCACACTGATCGCACCGGCATGGAACGAAGCCGCAACCTCATCCGCAGTTAGGGCACGGGAATAAAGCCGGGCTTCTTCGATCTCACCGGCCAGAGCAGTGACGCCTGGAGCCAGGTGGCGTTTGCCCAGCACGACCCGGGCACTGCCCGCGGCGAACGGTTGTAGCGTGCCCTGCTGGTAGCTTTTACCGTAGCGGGTTCCGTTGCGATAAAGCGTGATGGAATTGTCCGTTCCATAAACCACCGCGAGATGGATCAGTTCACCGGGCTTGGCGGTCTCGGCCGGACCGCCGACGTCTTGGGTGCGGCGGAAGTAATCGCTGCCGGCGATCCAACGGACCGTTTCCCTTTCGCCAAAGACGATGGAGTCGAAGTTCTCGCTGTCCGGTGTCTGCACCGTCAATGCTCCCCCGCCCTTTTGATCCAGTCCGTCAAGCGCCACCCAGACCTCCAGCGTTTTCTCTCGAAGATTGATCGTGAGCGGCTCGGTGACGACCCACGCATTCGTGCCGTTTAGGATGAGGCGGCCGCTGCGTACGAAGGCGCCGCCTTCAGCCCGCCCGTGCATGCTGCCGATGGCATCGCGCATATCCTCTTCGAAACTCCAGCGGGACAGCGGTGCGGGTAGATGATTTGCAAACACCGCTCCGCGCTGTCGGGCCAACTCCGCGCGCGCCCGGAATTCAACCTCCGCGATTTCCCGGGATAGCCGGTGGATCCCTGCCGCCACCCGTTCCTTATCCGCGTTGCGCTCGGCCAATTCGATCAACTCCGTGCCCAGCCTCTTCGCCGCAGTGGCCCAGGCCTCGCCCAAACCGGCGCGGATCTCCTTTTTCAACTTCGCGAGTTCGACCCGGTTCGTTCGACGCAAGGCCGGATCGTCCACCACCACCTGACCCGGGCGGCTGCTGGCGAAGACGCCGTAGAGCGCGTAAAAATCTTTTTGGCTGATCGGATCAAACTTGTGATCGTGACAACGCGCGCAGGAAACGGTGAGCCCAAGAAAGGCCTTCGAGAAGACATCGATCTGATTGTCGACGACTTTCACCTGATCATCCAGCGCGTCCACCGGAACGTAGCCAAACTCGACCATGCGCCAATGCGCCAGGCCCAGGATCGATTCATTCAAGCCCTCAGGGCGGTTGAGACGCGGGTTGGACAGGAGATCGCCGGCGATGTGCTCACGGACGAACTGGTCATAAGGCACGTCGCCGTTGAAGGCGCGGATCAGGTAATCCCGGTAGCGCCAGGCCATCGGCAGTTCCGGGTCACCCTGGCTCCCATGCGATTCGCAGTAGCGAACGAGGTCCATCCAGTGCCGTGCCCAACGCTCACCGAACCGCGGCGAGGCAAGCAGTCGCTCCACTCGCTGCTCGTAGGCATCCGAAGAAGCGTCGCGGCGGAAGTCATCGATCTCCTCCGCCGTGGGCGGCAGTCCAGTGAGGGCGAACGTCACGCGTCGCAGCAACGACTCGCGGCTGGCTTCGGAGGAAGGCCCCAATCCGCGTTCTTCCATCGTCGCCAGGAGAAAGCGATCGACCGGATGCTCCGACCACGCGGCGTCCTTTACATTGGGCACAGTTGGCTTCAACACCGGCTGAAAGCTCCACCAATCCTTGCGTGCCTTCAGCGTTTCGGCCCAACCCACATTGTCCGAAGTCTCGCCCGCAGCAACTGTCGGCGGCTGGTCGCGCGGATCCACGGCGCCTTGATTCACCCACGTCACGAAATCCGCGATGACGGCATCCGGGAGCTGGGGCCGATCCTTCGGCATTCTGGAATCCGGCGCTTGGTGTCGGATGCTCTGGATCAGCAGGCTATTCTTCGCGTCGCCCGAGACGAACGCCGGGCCGGAGTCTCCGCCCTTGAGAAGTCCGTCACGAAAATCCACGCGCAGTCCGCCCTTTTGCTTCTTCGCCCCGTGACACTCGTAGCATTCGTTGACCAGGGTCGGCCGGATGCGTTGTTCGAAAAAGTCCAACTGCGGCGTGGACGCCGACAGCGCTGTTCGAACTGAAAGGATCAGAATACCCAGAGCAATCCAGGCAGGTCCCGCTGGCACACGGCTGGACTGCCTGTCCCCACGGATGACGAGGATGCTACTGCGGTTCATGATCTGTTGGCAAAAGCCTGTGAACGAATGGCCGGAATCCGGGTAACTCGACGGCATTGAACGTTTCACTGGGTCGTTGCCACGCGTTAGCATGATGAGATCTCCCAATCGTTGCGCAAATAGAAACTGCGGTTGGCGAAGGCCAGGGGCGAACAGTCGAAAGAGGAACAGTGGCTCACCGAGTTCCACAATGAGCACCGAGGGGAACGGCATCTTTGACTCGGCTCAAGAGCCATCCGCCAATGAGAAACATGGGAATCAGCGCAAGGATCGACTTACGCGAGTCCGTGACCAACGCCGCACAACCCATCAGTGTGGGCCCGATGATGGCGGAAAATTTTCCAACCATGTTATAAAATCCGAAGTATTCCCCGCCTTTTTCCGCTGGAATCAACGAGGCAAAATAGGAGCGACTGAGCGACTGAACCCCACCCTGTACCAGTCCAATGACCACCGCCATGATGAAGAACTCGGGAGCTGAATCCATGCGCGTCGCATAAAAGCAGATCGCTGTGTAAACGGCCACCGCGATCAGAATCCCGCGTTTCGCGCCAATTCTCTCACCAATCCTGCCAAAGGCAATGGCGGCTGGAAATCCAACAAACTGGGTCACAATCAGTGCAACCAGCAGGTCTCCTTCCTTTAACCCAATAGACAGCCCGAAGTCCGTGGCCATTTTGATCACGGTGTTGACCCCGTCGATGTAGAGGATGTAGCCGCCCAGAAAATAGAGCAGTCGCCGATTCAGGCGGACCTGCTTGAAGGTTTCGACCAATTGATGAAAGCCCCTGGTGAGTATCGTGCCCTGGCCTGCCGTCGGTGTTTCGGGCGTCTCGTGGACCCAAAGGAGGCATGGAAGAGTAAATAGTAGCCACCATCCGGCCGTAAGCCAAAACGAAAGATTCATCGCAGCAGCGGTGCTACCGAGGCCAAACCGGTCAGGCGACTTGACCGCGAGCGAACAGAAAAGGAACAACATCCCGCTGCCGACGTAACCTAAGCCATAACCTAGCGCAGACACCCGATCGTAGTTGGACGGCTCCGCCACTTCTGTGATCAGTGCATCAGAAAACATGTTGTTTCCTGCGAATCCGATCGCCGCAACGGCGTACATGACACCGGCAAGGATGTACTGACCTTGAGCGGCCAGCGGCAGAGCCGCAGTGGCTGCGCAGCCCAACAGGGTAAAACCTATTAGAAACTTCTTCTTTCCATTACTCTGATCAGCGACGGACCCAAGCAATGGTGCTAGCAACGCGATCACCATGCTGGCGGCACTATTGGCAAAGCCCAGATAGGCGGTACTCCTTTCGGCCGTCATTCCCGAAACGTCGCACCAAAATTTTTTAAAGTAGATTGGGAAAAAAGCAGTCATCACAATGACCGCAAACGCCGAATTGGCCCAATCGATGAAGGCCCAGGACCAAATGGCGATGCGTTTCTTGTGCATTAATGCGGGGGTCTATTTCTGAAGTAGGCAATTGTGAACCGCAATCATCCAGTTGTCACCTGGCGATTCAGGCAGTAGGAAGCCGCACGAAGACCCCTCAATGACAAACCGGCCCGAAAGAACGTGTCATTCTTCCAGGCCGGCTTTGTATCGGGATCCCAGCGCCCATCAAAGCGCTGTGGCAAGTCCACTAGGCCCGGCGGCCGCGAAGGCGAACGATTCCCAAACCAAAAATTGAGCCCGCCGCCATCCAGCTCAGGCAGCCAAATTCCGGCACTGCTGTGCGAACTAACTGATAAACACCCACTTGGTTGCTGACCTCAAACCCAGCGACCAAAAGGGGCTGTCCTGTTGGAGATTCCGATGCTGGAATGAAGTCCAAACCCTCAGGGGCCAATTCGCCGGTGTTGATGTAATCCACGAATTGACTGTGCCTGGGACTGGTCACGTCATAAACCATCACCCCACCGGTCCGTTCAAGACCGATGAACGCGAAGGTCCGTCCGAAAGCGTCACCGAGCACGACACTCTCCGGCTCGGGTCCCTTGTTTTGTGAACGGGTATCCGCCGGTCCCGCACCATTGGAGTTGTAGACGCTCGGCACACGATCCTTGGTAATCGTTTCAAAGTCGGAACCAGAATCAAAGACCAGCTTCCCCGTCACTCCATCCCAAATGGTGAAGCTACGTGTTCCAAACATTGTCGGGCGATCAATGTCCTTGTCCCCATCCAAATCTCCATCGATCAGTGAAATGCGCAAGCGTCCCAGGGCAGAATCCGCCTGGGCATTTCCGCCGTATGCGGCATCCAACACCGCGTCCACCCCGGCATCCAGCGCCGGACGACTACCCGTGCCGAGTTGTTGGAAGCGGGCCTCATCCGTCGCGCCGTTGGGATGACCGCTCCCCAATTTTCCTGAAGCGTGACGAACAGTTTGTCGTTCGAATAGGCCATGTATTCAGGCTCGATGTCGTTGAGAAACGTACCGCCGGCTCGGTTCGAAGGATGAATACGGAGGCCCCCCAGATTCACACCAGCGGCCAAGTTCGGGCTCGAAAAATCATAAGTTCCAACGAATCCAGATCCGAGACTACCAATATCTGACTTGGATGATACCCCGCTGAGGTCGATCACTGAAATGGAACCCGGCCGATCAAAATGAGTTGCCCCCTCACTGATCGGTTCGCCTTCGTTGGCGACGAAGATCTTGGATCCATCGGGCGAGAATTGGACGGCGTCGGGATGGTACCCCACCGCGACGGAATGAAGGACCGTCTTTGCCACTGGATCAAAGAAAACGGCCCGACCCGGATCCGAGCCTGCATTCTTCGGGATGAACGTTGCGACGCCGAATCCGCGTCCGAGAGGATCCGCGGCGACGCTGCTCACAGAGCGGAGCTCCAGTCCGGCAACGTTGCTCAGATTGATGCTTCCGGCATTGCTCAGTTGCCCAGGATCCGAGAACTGAATCAATTCCACGCCACTTCCGTAGGTGTTGTATAGAAGGGAGTTGAAACGATCGTGGGCCACGATCTCCGAACTGGGATCCGGGCCCTTGTAACTATCCAGTTGAACGATACTGAATTGAGCAGTTGCCAAAGAAGGCGATACGATCAGAGTGGCAAACCCAAACCATCGATGAGTGGAAGTGCTATGTTGCATACAGCCCACTAGAACAATTCAGACGCATCAACTACAAATTCCAATCCAGTGACAGTTTGGTGACAACTGATGAGGCTTGGTGGCCCGAAAATTACCGTGTCTGAGACGAGGCCACCACGATGCGCAGGGCGCGATGTTGAATGGTGAGGCTCAGAGGAGTCACACCGATGTTATCGCCTTCCAATTGAAATTCGCACGGGCGGTCGGAGCAAATCTGACACTGTGGCACCTGATAATGCCGGACTTTGCCAGGGTTCGCGAAGAAGTCCCACTTGGAGGCCAGGGCCAACCTCATGACACGAAACAGATTCACCTTGGGAACCACCACGAGATCCAAAAGTCCATCCGCCATATCGGCTTTTTGGAAAACTGGGAAGTGGCCCCCATAGAACCGTCCATTGCCAATCAGTATCAATTCTCCGGAATCTTCCCCGCCATCGGGCAGTGTCACTCGCAATCGTGGCAGATGTTCGCAGAGCGCCCTGATTCCAGCCAATGCGTAAGCCAATTGTCCCAGCCGCTTTTTTTCGGTCCACCGAACATTGGCAATAGCCCGTGAATCCAGACCGGCGCCTGCTAACTGGACAAAGGATCGTAAGACCGGCTGGCCATGGTGAACGAAGCTGGCCTGGGGAAGATCAATCCGCCACTCAGAACCCTGTCGGATCACTTCCCATGCTGCTCGGAGGTCATCGGGGATACCGACTTCCTTTGCGAAAACATTGACGGTCCCTAGGGGCAACACGCCCAACCGGGCCCGCTCTAATCCGCATTCCGCCTCGGCCAACCCATTAATCACTTCATTCACCGTTCCATCGCCGCCGGCTGCGACAATGGTTTTAGCGCCCTTCAGGACTGCCTCTCTCGCCAACCGGCGAGCATCGCCAGGCCCATGCGTTGGATACAAACCCGCTTCCCGAGAAAACTCCTCCAACAGCGGAATCAGCTGCCTTGCTTTGTCCCCACGTGCGGTCGGATTAAAAATGATGACCGAAGTAGGTGTCACAGAGTTCACGCCTGGACCATGGTTCCGGCGCATTTCTTATTTGCCAAGTTGACACCTGCTCCAGAGGGCGCCGCCACACGGTCGGTCATTTAAAGTGGAGTCGGTAAGACGGCGACAAATCGCTGTTGCCATGGGTGGTGATGGCTCCTGGGTAAGTGAAGTTAAACTTGTAGTGATAGGGAACCGCCGTCTTATCCGCCGCGATTGGCACTTGGGCCTCCCAACGTTCCTTGGTGCCGGGGACCGGTTTCATGGCGTAGGCATTGCCATCCACCAAAACAAACGCCTCCACCTTCCGGTCAGACCCTAGCCGTTTGGACTTCCAAGTAGCCTCAAAGGGGTAGATACCCGAGGGGTTGCGAGGCACCTTCCCCGGTGTGAGGTTCGTCAACCGCGTCGTCGAGCATCCCGCCAACAACGCGCAAAGTGTGATCAACAAGTTACTGGCCTTCTTCATTGTGCGGGGGACACTTGCACGGGGTGCCCAATGGAGGCAAGGCGTTGAATCACGATTGAATGGGACAACCGGCTTTGCCAGCCGAACAGGAAAATTAGGGCTCCACCGTCACCGGCGTTCCTACGGAGACCAACTGACGCAAGTAATCGGCATTCCAGTTGGCCAGTCGAAAACACCCGTGACTCTCCGTCCGACCCACGGCTTCCGGGCTCGGGGTTCCATGAATCCCATAACCCGACCGGCTCAATCCAATCCAAGCCACGCCGACCGGATTATTGGGGCCGGGCTTGAGGACCAGCTTGCGCTTGAGCTCCCTCGCTTCCGACGACTCGGGAAAAACTTCCGGATTAAAGGTGTAATCTGGATCCTTGATCACGACCTCTACCTTGAGATCTCCAATGGGCCGTTTGTCCACTCGATGCGCGATACTGCACGGAAAAAAGCAAAGGAGCACACCGTCGTCATCAAACGCTCGAAGATGGCGCTGCGACAGACTAATGCGCACGAGCGACGCTCTGGAACGAACCGGGAGATACTCCGCCTTGGGAATGCGGATGGAGGCACCGGCTCCCACCCGACTCCATTCGATCGATGGGTTCAGTTTTCGGATAAGGGCCGGGTGCGCATGGCTGTATTCAGCCACTTGTTCCAAGATCGTCTCGTACCCTAATCGATCCATTTGAGACTTTCCAAGCCAAGAGGAAGGCATCGAAGCCAGACCCTGGACATCGGCTTGCGTCACGGTAAACCAACCGTAGGTCTCCCCATGCAGGCGAAGTGTTTCCCGCGTCGCCAGATCCAAGGCGCCTGTCACCGGTAAACCCTCATACTGCTGAAATATTTGAATCGCTGCACGGGTTTGCATCCCCATCGACCCATCCAACGGACCGCAAGCAATCCCGCGACGCGCCAACGCCAGTTGTGCTTCGAAAGGGTCTCGCACGGGACGCCCTTCGAGTGCTGGCCGACGGTCGGGAGTTGGCACGACGTGATTCGTCGCGTCAGTTTTCATGCCCCCTCCTGGTGACACCAAATGATTGGTTTCTGTGGCCGTCCTACGCGATCCCGGCTGTGGTGGACGCACCATGTTAGTGGCGACACGAACCCGGGGTGGTTCTGGCTCCGGCAGATTCTTCGGCGCAGGCGTTTCGGATTCGGTGGAAGGACGGACTGGGGGGGTATCGCCTTGAGAGCTCGATTGCCGAGGCTGAGGGCGCAACCCTCGAGCGGAGGGCTGCCACGCAGGCCCGGAGGGCCGCCAATGCCATACTGCCATTCCCATGCCACCCAGAAGCAGCGTCCATAAGATGAACCTAAAGCCACCCCCCTTTCGGCGGGTTTTGCGATCTCGATTCGATCGAGTGCTGGGACGGCGGCGTGAAGCCATCGCGGTGGAATCAGTGTTGCAGAACGGGAGTTAGACGTCGATGACTGGACCCTTGCCGCCTTTGAGCGTCTTGCCACCGCCGCTGCGTCCTTCAGGATGCTGCGTCTTTCGGGAGGGACGACGCCCAGTCTGTACCTGAATTCGTGCCCCGCGGCCCGATACCAAGTTGATCAATAGAGACACAAAAGAAATCACCAAGCCTCCGAAAAAAGCCGGCCAGAAACCGGCGACGTGAAATCCTTTCACCACGTAGCCGACCAACCACAATAGCAGCGCATTGATGACAAACCAAAACATGCCCAAGGTCAGGAACATGATTGGGAGGGAAAGAAGGGCCAGGAAGGGACGCAGGGCATTCAATAGCCCAAGAATCAGTGAAGCGATCACCACCGCCCCCGGCGTGTCATAGGAAATGCCGGGCACGACGTGGGCAGCAACCAGCACTCCCAGGGTCACCACAACCCATCGCTGCAAAAACTGAATCCAACCGTCAGACATCGTCCCAGAAGGTGGGACGACTCTTCGGAGAAAGCAAACCGTGGTTCATGGAATAGTGCCGCGTATTTCCAACAGGTTACGAATCCGGCATCGTCAAAAGGTACCCTACCTGATTTTCGGTGTGATCCCCCGGGCGGATTGTTCTTCACAGTCTCGGTCTGTTCGAAAAAGCCGCTTTCCATTTAAGCCTCGGCAGATAGGTTGCCGCCGCCTTTTGTGTTGATTCGCACCGAATCCAGAAACTGAAACCTGTAAAATTCGTTACCATGGCTGCTGATAATTCCGTCGTCGCTAAAGTTGAACTCCCGCCCCTGTCCCCACTTCGGCTGACCTCCCGCCTCGCCGGCACTCCGACGCAGCCACCAAAATATTCAGTCAAACTCAAGAACACCGCCGGACAGGAGGTGGTGGTGGGGGATCCTCGGGCGACACGGGCCTTGGTCGCTCTAATGGACGTCCACGCCGTCAATGGGGGTGCTGCCTGTCACTGGGGTGGTCCCGCGGCATTCGCCGAGGTGCTCGCCGCTGTCCACAGCCTGATGTTCAGCGTTTCTAACCGTCCCTGGCATGAGGCCTTCCACTTTGTGAATGACGCTGGCCACGCCGAAAATGGCATTTACGCGCTCCGCGCCAATTATGGGTTCGATGGCCAAACCTTCGAAAGTCTCAAGGGCTTTCGCAGTATTCAGTCCAAGCTGACCGGCCACGGCGAGTCCCACATCAACCCTGAAGGTGTTCTCCTCTCCAATGGGCCGCTCAGCTCCGCACTCCCCCAAGCCCAAGGTTTGGCCATGGGCGATCGACTCGCTGGACGCGATCGGGTCACGATCTGCGTCGTCAGCGATGGCGCGTCCATGGAAGGTGAAGCTAAAGAGGCGTTCGCCGCCATCCCAGGCCTCGCCGTCAAAGGTCGTCTCAATCCCTTCGTCATGGTGCTCTCCGACAATGACACCAAATTGTCCGGCCGCATCACCAAGGATTCCTTCTCCATGCAACCCAGCTTCGAATCCCTCGGGACCCTCGGCTGGAATGTGATCAAAGTAACCAACGGGCACGATCTACAAGCGGTCTATCTGGCCGCGGAAAAAGCCATCGCCCTCGCGCGCATCGATCCCCACCGACCGGTATGTCTTTGGCTGAAGACCATCAAAGGCTTTGGCGTCAAGAGCACCATGGAGAACAGTGCCGGCGGCCACGGATTCCCCCTGGCTAATGGGGAAAAAATCGTCGAGTTCGTCGATGAAATCTTCGGGGGCCAAACCCCCGACGAGTTCAAGCAATGGGCCCAGGCCCTGCGCAAGGACTGGGAGCAGAAGGAGGAATCTAAGAAGGCCAAAGCCGCCGCTTCAGCCACCAATCCCGCCCCAGCCGCAACCGCCATCAAGAAGGATAAGGTGCAGGCGGGGCTCGCCGCCGGCGCTTTGCGCGCAGCACAGGCCGGATATCCGGTTTATTCGGTTTCGTCAGACGTCCAGGGTTCGACCGGCATCAGCGCGTTTCAGAAGGCCACAGACCGGTTCGTGGAAGTGGGCATCGCCGAAGCCAACATGATCAGTGTTGGCGCCGGCCTGAGCAAATCCGGGTATATCCCGATCGTCGACACGTTCGGTCAATTCGGCGTCACCAAGGGCAATCTGCCGCTGACCATGGCAGCCCTTTCTCAAGCTCCAGTCATCGCAATGTTCTCGCACATCGGATTCCAAGACGCCGCGGACGGCGCCAGCCATCAGGCCACCACCTACTTCGCGGCCACCAGCGCCCTGCCCCACACGGTTGTCATTGCCCCGAGCTGCGCCGAAGAAGCCGATGCCTTCATGTTTCAGGCCATCCAACATATCGCCGATGAACGCAAGGAAGGTCGAGACGGCGAATCGGTCTTATTCTTTGTTGGACGCGAGAACTATCCAGTTCGCTGGGTCGAGAACCCCAAGTACACCTGGGGTAAGGCCCAGGTCATACAGGATGGATCTGATGTCGTGCTGATCGGTTGCGGCGTGCTCTTCAATAAAGCCCTGGAGGCCGCCAAAATCCTGGCCTCTCAAGGCAAATCCGCCACAGTCATCAACAATCCCTTTATTAACCGCGTCGATGTGGAAACGATCGGAGCGGCGGTTCGCCGCTGCGGGGGGCGCGTGGTGACCATCGAAGATCATCAACGAATTTGCGGCATGGGCGCTCAGGTTTCCCACGCGTTGAGCACTTCCGGCATTGCCCATCGCATGAAGAGTCTGGCGATTGACGGCGAGTTCGGCCAAAGCGCGTATCTTGCCGAGGAGCTCTACGTGAAGCACGGACTCACTGGCCCTAAAATGGCGGAAGCCGCGCTCGCGCTTCTAGGCTAGAGGTCGACCTTCCCCAATCGATCCGCGGAGCGGATTCAGCTCGAACTGAATCCGCTCAACCTTAACCTGGGCTATCGCAGGACATTTTCCCGCGCTCCAAGCTTCCCGCAAAGGCCAACCCGGGGCTAGAGTCTCGTCATGATCTCAGCGTTTAGAGCCGCCGTGGCTTGGATCGCCTTTGGATGCTTCGGCATCCTTGGGGCCAGTATCGACCTCCACACACGCGCCCGCCGTCCGTCTGTTTCCGATACGAATCAATTTGATGTGGTGGAGCGCACCGTCCGGTGGGACCTGACCAAAACAGCGGTCGTGGTGTGCGATATGTGGGATAAACACCACTGCCCAGATGCCACGGAACGGGTGGGCGAACTGGTGCCGCGCATGAATGATGTGATCAAGAATGCGAGACGCCAAGGAGCGCTCATCATTCATTGCCCCAGTGATACCATGGGCTTCTACAAGGATCACCCTGGGCGTCAACTCGCGCAATCCGCCCCAAAAGTGGATACCAAGGTGCCCTTGCAAGGTTGGTGCTCCCTCCAGGGTGCCAAGGAACCAGCACTTCCCATCGATGATTCGGACGGAGGCTGCGATGGCTGCCCTGACTGCCCGAACTTTCGAGCGTGGTCGCGCCAACACCCGGGTCTGGATATAGTGGAAGGCGACGCCATCACTGACTCCGCCGAAGCGTTCTATCTCATGCGTCAACGCGGCTTGACCAATGTGATCGTTATGGGCGTCCATGAAAATATGTGTGTCTTGGGACGCCCGTTCGCGATCCGGCAGATGGTGGCCCAAGGCCAAAATGTGCTGCTGATGCGCGATATGACGGATACGATGTACAACCATCGCAAACGTCCTTATGTCTCGCACTTTGTTGGGACCGACTTGGTTTGCGAACACATCGAGAAGTACTGGTGCGCGAGCATCACCAGCAGCGATTTCGTTGGAGGGCCGGCGTTTCGTTTCAAGGAGGATCGCCGCAAAGACGTGTGCTTCATCGTCGGTGAAAACGAGTACCAAACCTGGGAAACGTTGCCCCAATTCGCACGCAAGGAGCTGGATTGGCGCGGATTTCGGAGCAGTTGGGTGGTCGCCTCGCCCAAAGACGGCGACCCACAGTTCAAAAATTGGGAAGCCATTTCCAAAGCGGATCTACTCGTCGTGAGCGTGCGGCGACGGACTCCCCCATCCGCCATGATGCAAGCGATCCGGGCTCACATCGAAGCCGGCAAACCCGTGGCAGGCATTCGCACCGCCAGCCACGCCTTCGACGCCAAACCCGCAGACGATGGCTTCGAGGCGTGGGCAGGGTTTGACGACGAGGTTTTTGGTGGCGATTACCAGGGGCATTATGGAAACAAGCCACCAAAGGACCCTCCAACTCGGGTGACCATGATTCCGGAAACTGCCGGTAGCCCCGTGCTCAACGGGGTCGACAATGAATTCCAGAGCACCTCTCACCTCTACAAGAACCGAAAACTCTTTCGCACAGTCACACCTCTCCTAAATGGCCGGATTGCGGATGGCCGGGGCGAAACCGAACCGGTGGCCTGGATCAATTCCCGGGACAATCGACGCGCCTTCTATACGTCGCTGGGAAATCCTGACGACTTCGCCAACCCCAATTTTCGACGACTCCTGCTCAATGGAATGCTCTGGTGTCTGGACGAATTCATCGCGCCATCTGAGCTCAAGCAGTTGGATTATGGCGGCCGCTGGCAGACGCTCAAAGTTCCTGGCACTTGGGAAGAAACTTCCCAAGGACAGCTCGCTCGTTATGACGGAGTCGCGTGGTACCGTTGTTGGGCCAAAGTGCCAACTGACTGGGTCAATCGCACCGCGTTGTTACAGGTGGAAGCCGTGGATAATGCCCATGAAGCTTACGTGAATGGCCGCAAAGTCGGCAGCAACGGATCCTTTCCTCCCGCCTACTCCAGCGGTCTTGATCGAACCGGCCAATACGACTTAGGCAAGAGCGCGTTGCTCCCTGGTGCTTGGAACCTGATTGCTATCCGTGTGTATGATCACGATGGCCGTGGCGGCTTCAAAGGACGCGCCCCAGCCCTCATTTGTGGCGATCAAGCCATGGCGTTTGCTGGCGACTGGCAATTCCGCACCGGAGACGATCCCTCCTGGGCAACCCCAGACGACAGCCACCCCGAATGATCAGTCGGGATACCCCTCTGGATGACCTCGATGCCACTCCCAAGCACTGGCCACCGTGGGCAATAGCGTTGGGAACTTCGGAGTCCACTGGAGCAGGTTCTTGACCTTTTCTGGACTTGCGACCAATTCCGGCGGATCGCCTGGACGTCGCGGTTTCTCCACCACGGCAATCCGTTTTCCAGTGACCTGTTCGCAAGCTTGGATGACTTCCCGAACCGAAGCGCCCCGTCCAGTGCCGAGATTGAAGAATCCTTGGATGCCCGGCGCGAGAGCGCGAATATGGGCTGACGCAAGATCCTGCACATGGACATAATCTCGGATACAGGTGCCATCCGGTGTAGGGTAGTCCGTACCATAGATTTCGACGTTCGACTTCTGTCCTAGAGCGACCTTTAGAATATTGGGAATCAAATGAGTCTCGACTCGGTGATGTTCCCCAAAATGCTGGCTGGCCCCTGAAGCGTTAAAGTAGCGAAATCCCACAAATTCCAGTCCATGAATCTCTCGGTACCATCGCAGCATCTGTTCCATCATTAATTTAGATTCGCCGTAGGGATTGATGGGACGCTGAGGAATGGTTTCGACCATGGGAACCACCTCCGGAGGACCGTACGTCGCGCAGGTAGAACTGAAGACAATTTTCCGAATACCCGTGGCGACAGCCGCATCCAGCAAATTCAAGCCGCCCACCACATTATTGGAAAAATACTTGGCCGGGTTCTGCATGGATTCACCAACTAACGCAAACGCAGCGAAATGGATGATTTCCTGAGCTTCTGACTTATGAAGAGCCTCCAGAGTTTGCTGTCGGTTCAGCAAGTCGCCTCGAACAAATTGAGCGCGAGAATCCACCGCGGAACGGTGCCCCTCCACCAGACTATCGAACACCGTGACTCGATGCCCGGCATTGAGTAATTCTTCAACGCACACCGACCCGATATAACCGGCTCCGCCAGTGACAAAAACATTCATTCGCTTCCGGATAGCCTACGGCACAATACTCGTGAGGGCAAAGCTCCGAACGGGTCCAGGTGAACGAGAATCTGCTGTCAAAAGGCGACAGCAGAGACCGAACCGCGAATCCGCGCTCCCATTCCGCTTCAGAATCGGTGACTCGAAGCAGATTATCGAAGAAGGTTACTCCGAGCGATCCTTTAACACGCGCAACCGAGCCACTTGATCCTTGCTCACCACGGTCAGCATGACCCCCTCCTTGAGCGAGACATTCTTCATCGCCTCTTTGAACTCTTTGGGTGAGGTCACCTTTTCCTGATTCACTTCGGTGATCACGTCACCCTTGCTGAGCAAATTACGACGAGCCGCAATGCTGCCAGGATCCACGGACGTCACAATCACGCCGTCCCGCTCTTCCACCTCAAATTCAGCGGCGAGTTCCTTGGTCAAACTCTTGACCGTAATCCCCAATTCCGATTCGGAGGCGTCAACAGGCGTTGGCTTGCGATTAGACACCGGCATGCTTTCTTCAGGCCATTCCTCCGTTTTGACCTTCACCACGAGGGTCTTCTTCTGGCGGATGACATCCAGGTTGATGGGAGTTCCCACGCGTTTGCTTCGGATTTCGTTCTTTAGCTCCTGAGATGTCTGAATCGCCTTTCCATCAATCGACGTAATGATGTCCCCAATCTTCAGGTCGGACTTGCTGGCGGGACCTTCGGGAACAATGCTGGCTACGACGACCCCTTTCACCCCCCGTTTGGCCATGGCGCGATAGTCCGGATTTTCCGAGATGCCGCTCATTTCGATGCCGAGCCAGGGCCGAGCAAATCGCCCATTCTCAATGATTCCATCGCTAACTTGCCGCACCAAGTTGGCGGGAATCGCAAAGCCAATGCCTGTGCTCATACCACGAATCATGGCATTGATGCCGATGACCTCGCCGTCAATATTGACCAACGGCCCCCCGCTGTTGCCAGGATTGATGTTCGCGTCGGTCTGAATGAAGTCCTGGTCGGCGATTGGACTTCGAATGATTCGGCTCCGACCCTTGGCACTGACGTGGCCAAAAGTGACACTGTAATCCAGCTCAAAAGGTGCTCCGATGGCGATGGCAAACTCACCCACACGCACTTTCTCCGAGTCGGCAAACTTGGCGGCTTTTAATCCCGTGAGTTCCCCCTTTAATTGCAAAACCGCCAGATCTGATTTGTGATCCTTCCCTTTGACTTCTGCGTCAAATTCACGGCCGTCCTTGAGCCGGACCCGGACTTTTTCGGCACCTTCGACCACGTGATAATTGGTCACAACATAGCCATCCTCCCGCACCAGGACGCCAGAACCTTGGCCATTCCAATTCGGTTCATCATCCTCTTCGGCTCGTTCTTGAGCGCGGGGCCGCCGACCTTCAAACCAGCGCTCGAACTGTTTGCGCAGTTCGTCGGGCAGACCTTCGGTGCCATCCCGCCCATCGCCCTCCTCACCCATCCGCCACAACCGCGAGGGCGGTTTTTGGACGACACTAACGACGACGACGGACGGCGAAACAGCATCCGCTAATTCGATGAAGGCCCGGTTGAGTTGGCGAGCCATATCCAACGCGCTGGAATCTTTGGCAAGCGCGCCAGAGGTTGGAACGATAACGACGGCGGCCAGTGCCAGACGGCACAATGATCGCCTAATCCTGCTGTAGTAGTTCATGTCGGTCAATCGAGGCTCACTGCGTGGTTTCACAACCATCGTTTCGAACAAACTAGCGCGGAAATGTTCAAATTTCCAAATTCTGTCGAAACCATTCAATGAACTTCGGTATCCCCTGCTGGATCTTGGTGTGCGGCTTGTACCCAAGCAGTCGCTGGGCCTTCGAGATGTCCGCAAAGGTCCGCGGAACATCTCCAGGTTGGGCTGGCATCCGCTGAATCTCCGCCTTTTTCCCCAGACTCAGCTCCAATAACTCAATCAGCCGATCCAACCGAACCGTGTCTGATTCTCCCAAATTGAACACCTCGTAACCCAATCGCCGGTCGGTCACCGCCACAATACCATCCACAATATCCTCGATATACGTGTAATCGCGTTCGGTGGATCCGTCCCCAAATACCGGAATGGGTTTTCCAGAGGAAATCAGCGAGGCAAACTTCGTGATGGCGAGATCGGGTCGTTGGCGCGGACCATATACCGTGAAGAATCGGAGCATCGTGATATCCAACCCATACAGATGGTGATACACGTGACCCAAGGCTTCGCAGGCCAATTTGCTGGCGGCATACGGCGAAATGGCCTGGAAGATTGGGTCGCTTTCACTGAACGGGACTTTGGCATTCACTCCATAAACCGATGACGACGATGCGATGGTGAGTTTGGTGACACCGGTGGCTCGGGCTGCTTCGATGATGTTGACAGTTCCCTCAACATTGACGCGCTGATACAGCGCGGGCTCCAACAGGCTGGGACGCACACCGGCTCGGGCGGCAAGGTGGATGACTTGGTCGAAGGAAGTGCTGCGAAAGGCTGTATCCACCGATGCGCGATCCATGATGTCGCCCTCGACGAATCGGAATCGATCGCCACCGATCGCGGTCACCGACTTCAAGTTTTTCAGCTTGAGCTTCAGTGGATAGAAATCATTCAGATCATCGAACGCGACGACCCGATGATCCTGCCTCAGGAGCCGTTCGCAGACGTGGGATCCGATGAAGCCCGCACCGCCAGTCACGAAGAAATTCACGGTCGAAACCTAGGGAAGAAATCCACGGCGAGGCAACTTTGTTAGTAAGTTAGACGTGTTTCATCAAGAGATTATATGATCCGCCTCCTCGGGGCGCATCTCCGAGTTGCCGACATTTGGAGATCGGTCGTCCCAGGAATTCCATGAAAGCGGTGGAGGGCCCTCACCATCTCCAAAGGCGCCGCCATCATTGAGCCAGGGACATCTACCCTCCGACCCGGAACGAAATCTTCTGGACCATGGTTCGTCCGACGACGTGTCGGATCCGTTCGAGGATTTCAAGGCGCCGATACCGGACGATCTCACTCAGCCAGACATTACTATCCACGTTCACGAACAAAGTCCCTTTGACCAACCCGACCGGTTGGGCGTGGGCAGCGAGAGTCGGATCCATGACTTGATTCCAAACCTGTATGATCTGGCTTTCTGCAACCCGTTGTTCGACCCGCATGGCCGAAAGCACCTTCGGAACCAGGTCGCTGAGGGTCTTGGCGGCGTCTTTCCACGCGCCATCGACTTCCGCTGTATCCAGACGCCGCCATTCCGCCAGGGTACGATCTCGAGCTTCCTGCTCCAATTTTGTCCACTGTTCAGAAGGAGAATTCATGGTCGGCTCAGCTCTTGCTGTATACCCAAGGGCATGCCTCTGTCGACATTTGAGTCCGGAAAGGAAAATGGTTCCGGCACTTTTCCTTCTTCCCCACCACCGAGCACCTTTGCTATGCGTGCACCCATCATGCGTTTGCTTCGCACCCTCGGGGCGCTTTTGTTTCTGTCCAGCTGGTTCGTCACAAGACTTTGTGCCGCTGAATACAAGCTGGTGACGGGCGATGTTGTCCGCGGCGAATTGGCTTCGGCCAATACCAATGGCATTATCGTCCGCTTGGCGATTGGCGGCCTGAGCGACCGAATTGACTATGCTCGGCTCACCGATGACACCCTGAAAGAACTGCTGGACGACGCCCGAGCCAAAAAGTTCGTCGAACCCTTCATCGCACCACCCGCCGAAGAAAAGGCACTCGAAGAGGCAAAGCAGATCCCGGTAAAACAGCCCACGCGTCTTGAAAGGCCGCAAGCGAAACCCGGGATGATCACTGCCTTTTCAACACCCAATGGGTTGATACTCTTAGGGTTGCTCTATGCGGTAAACCTTTACGCCGCCTATCACATTGCCCGCTTCCGTTGGCGTCCTGTCGCTTTGGTTTGCGGTGTCGCTGCCATTCTGCCCGTGCTGGGTCCTATTATCTTCCTGGCGCTTCACAAATCCGCCGCCAGCGAGATTCATTCGATACCCACCGCGGCTTCAGGAGACGCGGTTGCCGTGGCTATGGCACCCAGCAGCGGCGAGGGCAGTCGCGTCGGTGCTCTAGGCGTCACCAAAGGAGACGCCAAAGGTGGCGCCGAAAACTTGCCTCGGGTCTTTAAACGCGGTGAATCCACCTTCAACCGACGCTTCTTCGAAACCCAGTTCCCCAACTTCTTCCGCGCCGTCACCAGTGAAGCCGAAAAAGACCTGGTGATTGACATCTCGGCCGGCAAGAGCAGTTGTACCGCCGTCCGAATCAGCCGCATTTCCTCTAACGAGGTTCATTTCAAGACGACCGGTGGCACCGAAGCCAGTGTCGATTTTAGCCAAATCAGTGAGGTCACCCTGCGCCACAAGGATCAGCGCTAACCCCCGGTCGCGACACTCCCACGGATCGTCGCGAGCGTCTTTCCCTCACGTCCTTTTCCAGTATCGCCAGCGGCGACCATGAAGTTTCAAGCGATTCTCCTCTTCGGTGCCCCGGGAGCCGGTAAAGGCACTCAAGGGAAAATCCTCGGCCAAATTCCTCATTTCGTTCATTTCTCTTGCGGGGATGCGTTTCGAAACCTGCGTGTAGATTCTCCTCTAGGTCGCGTCTTCGTCGAATACGCTTCCAAAGGCCAACTCGTCCCCGATGAGCCCACCATTGAGATGTGGTCGACCTCCATCAGTGGACTGATCGGGGGCAATCGATTTAATCCGGAATCCGACATCCTGATCCTGGACGGTATTCCGCGCAATCCCAACCAAGCCCACATCATGGAAGGCCTCATTGAGGTCAAAGCGGTGTTCAATCTCTTTTGTCCGGTCATGGATAAACTGGTGTCGCGCCTCCAACGCCGCGCCTTCAAAGAAAATCGCCTCGACGACGCCAATGTGGATGTCATTCGGGAGCGATTAGAAACTTACCGGCGCGATACACGGGCGGTGTTGGATTGTTACCCCGAACAACTGACACATCAGATCGATTCCACCCAGGAACCCTTGCTCGTGCTGCTCGATATCATCAAGGTGTTGACTCGAATTCCCAAACGAGCGCCAGGGGCGGACAAAAACGACTCGGATCGCTGAGTTCGCCCCGACCTAGCTCAATCGCCAGCTTGGAGCCGTCCCAAAGACCATGCCGTCATCCCCTCCTCTTTCCATCGTTTTCATGGGCACCGCAGATCTCGCTGCCACCGTGCTCTCCCGGCTGGCAGCGGAGCCTTCCTGGAAGATCCTAACGGTGGTCAGTCAGCCGGACCGCCCCAAAGGACGCGCACTCCAGTTGCTTCCGACCCCGGTGAAGGTCGAAGCCCAACGCTTGGGGTTGACTGTCCTGCAACCCGAAAAAGCCCGTTCGCCAGAATTCTTGGAGGCACTTGGAAAATTGGCTCCCGACCTCATCGTGGTCGCTGCCTATGGCCAGCTGTTGCCACAAGCGTTGCTAAATATTCCACGGTTTGGTTGCCTCAATGTCCACACCTCCCTGCTTCCCAGGTATCGGGGTGCTGCACCGATTCAATGGTCCATCGCTCATGGCGATCTTGAAACCGGGGTTACCATCATGAGGATGGATGCCGGGTTGGACACCGGACCCATCGTCCGAATGGAGTCCACTCCTATCCGTCCTGATGACAACGGCCAGACCTTGCATGATCGTCTGGCTGTGTTGGGAGCCGAATTGCTGATTCAAACCATTCCGGGCTTTGTCGACGGCTCGATTGTGCCCATTGCCCAGCCCATCGAAGGCGCAACCTACGCTCGACGAATCAAAAAAGAGGATGGCCGCATGGATTGGGGTCAACCGGCCGTCGTCTTGCGGAATCGCATCAGGGCATTTACGCCATGGCCGGGCGCTTATTGCCAAGTCCCTGCCGAACCCCACCCAAAACTCCTCAAGATTCATCACGCGAACGTGGTCACAAACTCCAGGCCAGCCTCACCCGGCGCCATAGTCGCGGCAGATAAAACCGGTATTTGCGTGGCCTGCGGTGAACATGCCCTGCTCCTTACCGAGATTCAGCTGGAAGGGGGGCGTCGACAGACAGCCGGCGAATTCCTTCAGGGCCATAGCTTGGATCGACTCTTGTAACCAACTCGCGCGCTCTTTTGGCCACCAAAGGGGGTACATCTCTAATGGTTCAAAATTGTACGCTAAGCCCTCAAGCGGGGGTGTAGCGGCTGTTCCGGGAAGGTCCGTGTTTCTATCGAAAAGCCAACAAAAGTGGCATTTGTAGTTCCAACCTCTCGACTCCGAGCTTGTGAAACGCTCCAGGATCGCCTTTGGTAATGTGGGTGGGGTCGAGGCTGCGGCCGGTTAGCGGTGCCCTCCCCTGCCCCATCGCCATATTGGGGTGCCAGGAACGGTGTTACCACCCCAATGGGTTTCAAGGAGTCCGCATTGGGGTGTAGTAAATCTTGAACAGTTCGTGGCGACCTTCGGCTGAAGAGCGGGACAGGGATCTGCGCGCATGTTTCGGAC
>SXSK01000179.1 GCA_005793375.1 Verrucomicrobiales bacterium
AAGAAGCCATGCGCTTACTTTCAAGCGTGGCCATTGTGAAAAATCAGCCGAGTTCTCAATATCCCGCCTGCCTATTGTTCTTCCGCGGGTCCATCCTTCAACCAATCCGGCCAAACCACTTTTCTTGAAACTGCCCTGACTGGACCCTAAGAGGTTCATTCAATACTTGACAATTGAAATCTTCTGAGTCGGACTTTATCAAGTTAGCGAGATGTCTTAATACGTCACATCCCTGATACTTGTTACCCCCGCAGTTAGATCGATCTGGCATCAAGATTGGAGTCGGGATTTTGAATTAACCGGCACTACTTCACCCAGTCAAATGCACTAGAATCTCCTTGATGATTGGGGATTGGACGTATGATCCCGGCTCGCTAAAAACTGGTCGCGAAGAGTTATTCGACGGATCATGAGGTGCTGACGTCCCTCTTCGCGTCTTCCGAGTGGTCTGTGGTTCCTCAGGTCGGACGCGCAAAAACCGGAATAACCACGGAGGGCACAGAGTTCGCGGATACCATCGCGGTCAGCCCAGCTCGAATCTCGTCTTTCTCCGCGCCTCCGCGTCTCCGCGAGACCCAACGTTCTCACCAGGAGATTCTTCATGAAAAGAAGGTCTGGGGGATCCGGAAGCCGCACGCGGAGACGCGGAGGCGCGGAGGAGCAGCAAACCCCACCCATCTTTCTCACTCTCTCCGATAACCTTGCCAGAGCCAGACGAGCGTGTCGGCGAGGGTGTGTTCGAAGACGCGTTTATCGCAGTGTCCGGAACTCAGGCTGAAGACGTAACGGTGATTGTAGCCTTTGGCTTTGAGCGCCGCCGCGGTACGGTGACCGGCCATGACCCAATTGTGATAGGTTTCCTCGGCGTCATTGGGCCGCAGATCTTTGTCCGAGACGTGAGTGAAAATCCGCAAGGGCTTCCGCTCACTGGTTTCGATCAGCTTCATGCTTGAATGGTATTCCCAGGCGCCAAGTGGATACTTGGACTCCTCGGGCGCATCATCGTCTTGCTGGTCCACGAAGGTGCCGGAGTAAGCGATAATACGTCGGAACCAGTCGGGGCGAAACCATCCCATGGACATGGCGGCGGCGCCCCCAGAACTGCAACCCATCACCGCCCGGTTCCAGGGATTCTCCGTGAGGGTGAGCTTCGGGTAAGCGGCGTGAATCTCGGGTTGTCTAAGCACCGCTGGCAATACCTCCAGGTAGATGAACCGCGCGAGACGGTCCGAAAGGGTGTCATATTCCAAGCCGCGTTGGCTGTTTTTGCCATCGTTTCCCCCATTTTCAACCCCGATGGCAATAAATGCCGGCAGCTTGCGGGCTGGATCCTTCGATACGGTGAGGTTGTCCAGTGCGTGGCGAACCAAGTTCAACGGCCCGGGGCCATCGTGAATGACCAAAATGGGGGCTCTGGTTCCATCGACGTAGGTCGCTGGGATGTACACGAAGATCTTTCGGGCCTTCCGGACCTCCTTCTTCAGAGGTTCCAAGGTGGAATCGTCGCCACGAAAAATCTTACTGTCGGCCAGCGGCATCGAGAATTCAAAGGACTTCCCTTTGGGGTTGCCACGGTCGGTGAGGTCGTGATCGATGCGATACTCGGGGCCAACGGTGACATAAGCGTCGCCAGGGTTCTTTGGGTTTTGTGGATCTTCCGCAGCGGAGAGCTTGGCGGACGTGAGGAAACTCAGCAGGCAGAAGGAAACCAAGCAGTGAGTCCCAGCGAACAAATGGCGTGGAATGAACATGAGGCGATGAGTGATGCCCAATCCTGAGAGTTGGCGGGAATTGGAGGAAGGACGAAATCTGTTTTGGTTGAAGGCGGGGTTTGCGACGGAGTGATCCATCATGGTAGGCTTCGCCAATGGGTGATGCTGATCTGGCTCCGAGTGTCGGGTGATCTTCCCCGAACAGTGACTCAGGGCATGGCCCATGGAATTCTTCCATGTTTCTTCGCGTTAGCCTTGGTGTGGTTTTGGTGTCACAGGTTGTCCTGGGGATTTCGCCCAAGGCAGATCGGTTGACCTGGGCTTTGGAAAATGCCCCGGTATGGATTGGGCTGATCCTGCTGGGGTTTACCTGGCGGCGCTTTCCGCTTTCTCGCCTTTGTCTCGGCCTTTTTGTGGTTCACTCGATCATTCTCGCGATTGGAGGTCATTGGACTTACGCGAACGTGCCGATGGGGGACTGGGTGAAAGAGCGGTTTGGTCTGAGTCGAAATCACTACGATCGGTTGGGGCATCTGGCGCAGGGATTCATCCCCGCAATCTTCGTGCGTGAACTGTTGCTCCGTACCAGCAGTTTGGGGCGCGCGACGAAGTGGCTACCCTTTCTGGTGGTTTGTGTGTGTCTGGCGTTTAGTGCAGTTTACGAGTTTATTGAGTGGTGGACGGCATTGATTGCGGAGGCGGGAGCGGTGGAGTTTTTGGGGACACAAGGCGACTTGTGGGATACTCAATGGGATATGTTTTTGTGTCTCGTCGGTGCCATGACGGCGCTGGTCATGCTGAGTCGTGCCCATGATCGATCCCTGGCTCGACTGAGACCGGACCTGGTCCATGGACCGGGATGTTGAGGCAACATGCGGCGACTCCTGCGCGCAAAGTTCAACGGGGCGCCTCTCCGAGTTACAGGCGCCTTTGGAGCGCGGTAGCCCTCCACCGCTTTCGGGGAATTCCCGGGACGACCGATCTCCGCATCTCCGCATCTCCGACAACTCGAAGACACGCGCAAAGTTCAACGGTTCACTCGTCTTTCTTGGTTGTTCCTGCACCAGAAACCGCCATACGCGTAGGACTCATGCGCAAGGTGATTCTTCTTTTCGTGGTTTTAGCAGTTTTGGCTGGGGGCGCTTTCGGGGGGCGCAAATTCTACCGGGTCTGGAAAACGGAGCGGGAATTTGCCCTGGCCAAAAAGGCCTTCACCGAAGCGGATTTCAAGAATGGCAGCCTGTGGCTTCGCAAGGCGTTGTCGCGGAATCCTAAGCACTTGGAAGGTGTTCGGCTCATGGGCGATTTTGCGGAGTTGGTTCGCTCCCCCAGCGCCTTGTACTGGCGCGAACGCCTGGTGGAAATCCAGCCGGACAGTCTCACCAACCGGCTCATACTCGCTCGCTTGGCGATCCTGTCGAGTCAACCCGCCGCAGCGAAAAAATCGCTGGATGGAGTTCGCGAGGCGGATCGCAACTCACCGGAGTTCCACAAGGTTATGGGTGCTTTCGCGACCTCGAGCGGTCAGTTTCAGGAGGCCGAAAAGCACTTTGAAGCCGCCTCCAAGCTGGAACCTACCAATGCCGTGCCTCTCCTCAACCTGGCGATTATTCAAGTGCAACGGATTGATCCGGTGCTTTCGGGTCAGGCTCGAGCGGTACTGGAGAGTCTTCGGACCAATCCCGCTGTCCGTCCGGATGCACTCCGCAATTTAGCCTTGGATGCCATGCGACGGACCAACTTGGCGCGGGCCGTTCCCCTCGCCAAAGAGTTGGCGAAAGAACCGAATATACCGTTTACCGATCGATTGTTTGAGTTGGACGTGCTGAGGGCGGCGAAAAGTCCCGACTTCCGAACCACCCTGGCAATCTTGCAATCCGAGGTGGTGACCAACGCCTCGGCAACCTTCGCCTTGGGGCGTTGGATGTTGGCCGCGGTGCCGCCTCCGGAGATGCTGGCCTGGGCTGAAGGGATCCAGCCCAATCTGAAAACCAACCTGCCCGCGAGCATGGTGGTGGCAGACGCGTTTTTATCGAATAACCAGTGGAAGACCTTGGAACAGTTCGCTTCCAAACAGCAATGGGGGGAGTTGGAATACCTGCGATCGGCGTTCATTGCCCGTGCTTTGAAGGAACAGGATTTGCAGACTGCGTCCAAGTCGGAGTGGTCCAAAACCGTGAAAGCCACCGAGAGTCGCTTGGACCGGTTGCTCGCGCTTCAACGCCTCACCGCCGTTTGGAGGTGGTCGTTGGAACGGGAAGAGATCCTGCAAATGATCGCCAATCGGTTTCCCGAACAGCGCGAGGCGGTCGATTTATTGGCAAACATCTTAGCGGGAGGGGGAAAGACACGCGCGTTCATGACGCTGATGGCGAGTCAGTCCAAAGCCGATCCGACGAACCTGGAGGTGAAAAACAACCTGGTAGCATCCGCGTTGTTGTTGAATGCGGAGGAGCACAAGCCGCAGGCCTTGGCGCTGGAGGTCTTCAACACCAAACCCGAGAATCCCAATTTCGCTTCCACGTATGCGTTCGCCCTGTATCAACAGAAGAAGTATAAAGAAGCCAAGGAGGTCCTTGTGAAGTTGAAGCCAGAGGATTTGGCGCAACCCAATATCGCGGGATACTACGGGATTGTCTTGGCGGCGCTTGGAGACAAGCCGGAGGCCGTGAAGTACCTCGATATCGCAGCCAAAGTGCCCCATCTGCCCGAGGAAACGCAGCTGTTTGAACGGGCGAAGCGGTAGGTACCGCTGATGCGCGGTGAGAAGAAGCGGCAGAGGACGACACTCCAAAAGATTAGCGGCAGAGCGTTGGGCGATGCGGTACAGCACGAACGTTGTGATCGAAATTCCTTCGTGTCTTTGTGCCTTGGTGTGAGATGAGACCCGCTACATGTGAACTCACACGGAGGCACGAGGGCACGAAGGCACGAGGGCACGAAGACGGGAAGGGAATTGGAGGAGTTGTCCTATTTCCAGGTTAAACCAAGGGTTGGGCGGCATCGGTGCGAACGACGACGGTGCCGGCCATGCGATCGTGCCATCCTTGTTTTTCAGGATCCCACGCGCACCACAGGAGACCGAGGAAACACATCACGGAGCCTAAGGCGCCGCCGAGAGCGCGGACGATTGCGGTGGCGACATCCATCGGTCGGCCGTCGAGTCGGACGACGCGCAGACCGAACACGAGGCCGCCGATGGTCGTGCTTTTCCAGGTCCACATGGACGCGAAATAGGCGATCCACAGCAAGAATCCCTGAGGCAGAATCACACCGGTGACAAACAGCAATACGGCGACGTCAATGGCGGCAGCGCCGGCTTTGCGCCAGAATCCCGCTCGCAATTGCGTCAAGGCTTCTGGAGCGCTGGGGGGAAGTATATCAGGGCGTGAGCTCTCGGTTGCGACTGTGTCTGCAGTCCCCGGTGCTTCGGCATTGTAAAACGGGGTGGCGTGTGTGAATGCGCTGGTAGGCGTGGGGCTTGAAGTGGTGGCGGTGGTCGCAGCGGCTAGGGGTGGTACCGCGGGATACTCATCGCGCAATCCGGCGAAGAGGGCCAGCAAGGCGGCACCCATGCCCCAGGCGGTGACAATCATCCACGTGATAAAGCCCAGGAACGGGATCAAGTAGAGTGACGCGAGCAGCGTGCTCCCGATGAGGACGGCGATTGCGGGGGGAATGCGTGGAAGGCCGAACTGTTTGCTGATCGCGGCACCGAAATGGCCGACCAGGGCGGCTTTGCCAAAGATGGTTGCCATGACCGCTGTGGCAAAGAGGATGGGCCAGCCGAGCAGGCCGATGCCGGTGGCCGCGAGAAGCAGGGCGAGAATCATGCCAAGTGGAAACGATGCCAAGCCCATGAAGAAAGAGCCGACCGGGCGGGAGTCTAACGTTTGGACCGTGCGTGCCATACCTCCGGGAAACAGCGCAGTGAGCAAAATGCTCACGAGAACCAAGGTTCCGAAAAGCGCCCAGGCCCACGCGACATCGAACGAGAGCGGGCGCAACTTGAGCACCAGTTGGTAGAAAGCGCGTTTCAGAAATTCAGGTATTTCCAAGACTCCGCCAATACCGGGCAGGGGAATACTGACGACCTGGCCTCGGACTTTGGAGCCCTTGGCGCGCTCCACACCACCGCCTATCCCCACGACTTGATCCCCGACCGATGCCGAAGGTCCTAGTTTGACCTTACCTAAAACCGCCACGACCTGATGCCGAACACGGCCATAGATTTCTGCGGTGCCTCCGATGACGACCACCTCACCGGCTTGACCATGGATCTCAGCGTTTTCAAAGAAAACCACCACCACGGGAGCCGTTTCATTGGTACCGAGGTGCACTCGCTTGCCGAATTCGACGATTTCCTGCATGCGCTCGCCTTTTCGTTCAACGCCCACCTCCCAATCGGCATCCTCTTCGACTTCGCCGTCGATGGGGACTGGAGGCGGTTCATCGGCGTCGGGGGGAACGGGATCGTCTTTGGGGGGAGCCGGTGGCTCTGGAGGTGATGGCGGGGCAGGCGAGGAGGGCGCCTTTGGGGGTTTGGGGGCGACGTCGGCGGCGCGCAGCAAAGGGTCGCTAACCAGGAGCGCGAGTGCGATCCAGAGTCTCAGGAAGATTGGAATTGGTAGGTTCATTGGATCCTTTTCAACGGCGCCCGCCGGTCAGGCGCCAGCAGGCGGTACCGAGTGCCAGACAACTGACCCAGGCCATTGCCACCATTCCAAGGGCCGCACCCCATACGGGCATTGGGATTCGAGCGGCACCGAGGCTGAGAGCCTGAAGCACCGCGCTGAATATGTTCAAGACGTTGAACGCCTCTTGTTTGACTTCGGTGACAAGGGGATTGGCGGCAGCTTGAGCCAGAGTGACACCCCAGATGACTGCTGCAAACAATCCGGCAGCGCCCAAAGCCGAGAGGGCCTGGAGTGATCGCGGCCAACGAAGCCAAGGGCGCTGATACCATGGCAATGCAGCCCTCTGTTGGATCGCGGTCAGAACGCGGGGCGCGAACCCGGATGGCGCTCGGCGCGCCGGCAGTTGTTTCAGCGTCCGATCGGTCCACTGAGTCAATGGATCTTTTGGTTCTCGATGCATGCGTCCTCCTTAAACACCCAGTTCCTCGGCCTGAAGTTGCAGCTTTTTCTTCAGAGTGGACCTGGCACGATGAATATCGGTCTTCACTTTGCCCAAAGTAACGCCCAACTGCTGGGCAATTTCGACGTAATCCATATCCTCAAAGTGGTAGAGCACCAAAGCGGTGCGCTGATCGGTTGGCAGTTTGGCTAACGCCGATTCGATGACCTCGCGTTGATCGGAGGAGAGGAGTTCGGATTGCAAGGTCTCGGTCGCGGCGAACGGCAATTCCCGTTCCTCGGTGCCGGAATCGTCGTCCGCGGTGAATTCGGAAAAAAAGCGCCATCGGGCGCGATACCGCTGGAGGTGATTGAGGCAAAGGTTGCGGGCGACGGTCTTCAGCCAACCACCGGCGGTGGGGCTGCCTTTGAGCGACTCGAAATGCTCCCAGGCGCGCAAAAAGACCTGTTGGGAAACGTCTTCTGTATCGGAATCGTTGCCGAGCAACCGATACGCCGTGTTCCAAACCATATCTTGATACGCTCGCAGGAATTCTTCGAACTGTGTGGTGTCCGTCATGGTCCTGCATGGAACCGTACCCAGCGCAGGTTAGTAACAACACCCGGCGGGCTGCCGGTTTGTTTCAATAAAGTTCATTTGCACTCGCGTTCTCCTGTTCCGTTCCGTCCCGTCTACTCCTAATCCTAAGAGGGGCCTCTCCGAGTTGTCGGACAGTTGGTGATCGGTTGTCCCCGCAATTCCCCAAAAGCGGTGGAGGGCCACTGCTCTCCAAAAACACCGCCATTTGAGTCGCACGACCCTCTGGATTTTGGAGTGCGGCAGCCCTCTCTCATCTTTGTCTCTAAAATGGCTCTCTAGACATTCTCACCATTTTGCTTGGGAATGTCGTGCTTGGCGGTGCGTGAGTTCAGGGGTCTCCGGTATCTTGT
>SXSK01000180.1 GCA_005793375.1 Verrucomicrobiales bacterium
ACCTATAACTCCTCGGACCTCACCGCGGCTCCGTCCAATCACGGAATAAATCGGGCGTTCACACCCCTCCCCATTCTCAAAATCCGTCCTCGCCCGATCTATTCCGCTTCGGGATTATGCAGCCACTTGTGAAAACTTCCGCCCAACTGCGACAACCTCCTATTGTAGCCATGATGTTACACTTACAGCCGATCCCCAAAAAAGTCACGGCGGAAATCCCTTTGACACACGCCTCCTCCTTTCTAAAGTGGCACCGCTTTCACGGTCTGTGGGGTCGTAGCTCAGTTGGTAGAGCACCACAATGGCATTGTGGGGGTCGCAGGTTCGATCCCTGTCGGCTCCACCACTTCAAACGAAGTGTTCAGACCAGAAAGCGAAGGGGCTTAATCGCCACAGTTTTAGATTTGGTCGCAAGAGGTTTTCAAAACCATCGTCACCCCTTCATGGTACCCCTGCGCGTTTTTCCCGCGCTCCCAGCAGTTTCGATTTTCCAACCGTCCTATGGTCCTCGGAACCTCGGAGCGCTCGGAACTCCCGGAAGCCGGCCAATTTCTATCTCAACCAAAATTTGCACGGGGCCGGATAATTGGTATCCTCGCAGCGCCAGAGCTCGTGGGGCGGACAGCGCTTCGAATCCTGAAGCGGCCCATCCGATTTCCATGTCGATCCACGCTTTGGTATCACCATGGCGAATACTCACGCGTCTGAGCATGGCCACGGGACGATGTCGCCCGCTCGTCGCCTGTTTGGCCTCCTTTGGCCGGAGCGGTCCGATATCGGCGTCATTTTCATCCTTTCGGTTCTCAATGGGATCCTGTTGCTAGCCACGCCGCTCGCCGTCGATGCCGTCGTAAACAACATCGCCTTCGGTGGCCAGGAACAGGTTTATGTTCAGGCATTGGGCATCCTTGCCTTCGCGCTCCTAGCCTTTCTGTTACTCCTGGCCATGATGCGTGCCGCCCAGCATTACGTCATGGAACTTATCCAGGAACGCCTGTTCCTGCGGGTAACGGCCGATCTCGCGTTTCGTCTACCTCACTCTCGGATGTCCGCACTCGAGCCCAACATGGGCCCCGAGTTGGTCAACCGATTCTTTGAGGTCGTCACCGTTCAGAAGAGCAGTTCCATGCTCTTGCTCGAAGGGGTCAACCTCGTGCTGGCAACCGTCATCGGGCTCGTGGTCCTGGGATTTTACCATCCCTTCTTGCTCGCCTTTGCCCTGACATTGATGTTTTCGCTGGCCTTTGTCCTGTTTGTTCTCGGTCGCAATTCTGTCCGAACCAGCATCAGCGAATCTTACGCCAAACATGCGGTCGCCGGTTGGTTGGAACAGGTAGCCCTCTTTCCCATATTGTTCAAAAGCCATGGCGCCTCAGATCTCGCCTGCCAACGCGCTGACACTCTCGCTCGCGATTACATCAAAGCACGCCGCGCGCATTTCCGAGTATTGCTTCGACAGATCTGGGGATTGCTAGGACTCCAGGCGGTCGCCAGCGCGGCCTTGCTCATTATTGGTGGCACACTCGTGCTGCGCGGTGAACTCACGTTGGGCCAATTGGTCGCCAGCGAACTCATTGTCGGCGCCATTGTCGCCTCTGTAGCCAAGTTCGGCAAACACCTCGAATCGTTCTATGACGCTCTCGCCGCCGTCGACAAACTAGGATATCTCGTCGATATACCCATCGAAAATGAGCACGGTGAATGTCCCAACCCAACGGAACGTCCCGCCCAAGTGCGCGCCGAAAAAATATCGTTCAGCTACGATTCCAGCCGACCCGTCTTGCACAATATTTCTTTCGAGTTCGCGCCGGGCTCTCGCGCTGCGATCGTCAGCGCTGCCGGGTTCGGTGCCAGCACGTTGCTAGATCTCCTCTTTGGCCTTCGTCAAACCAGTGAAGGCATGTTGTCCATTGATGGGATGGATGTGCGTCACTGGCAATTGGGCAAGTTGCGAGAACAAGTCGCCCTCGTGCGCGGCCAGGAAATCGTCGAGGGCACCATCGCCGACAATGTCCGTATCGGCCGCCCAAATATCGGCATGGATGCCGTACGCGCCGCCCTCGAATCTGTCGGATTATTGGAGTCGATCCTTCAGTTGCCAGATGGACTCGACACTCGCCTGAAACCCGGCGGCCGCCCACTCTCCAGCTCCCAACGTACCCGACTGGTCCTCGCGCGCGCCATCGCTGGCAAACCCAGGCTGCTTCTGATCGACGAAAGTCTCGAAGGACTCGAAGTCCGATCGGTAGAGGATCTGGAAAAGTATCTCTTTTCTCGAACACACCCCTGGACGCGGGTTGTGGTCACTCGCGATCCCGAATTAGTGCAGCGATGCGATACGATCCTGCGAATCGGCGAATGCCACTTCACGCAGCTGCGCAACACCACTTCTGAATCCGCCTCATGAAGATGGAAGCCCCTCATTCGACCGAGCACGAAGATACGGAAACTCCAGGCCCGTTGGATTCGATGCCGATGTTGGGACATCGCGCGAAGTTCACCAGCTTCGAACTCACGCGATCGTCCCGGCGCATCCTCAACTTTACGCGGTCCCTGGCCGCCTTGTTTGGCCTCATGGTGATCGGTCTGGTTTTTCTACCTTGGCAGCAGTTCGTCTCCGGCAATGGGCGCGTCATCGCCTATGACCCGCTGGAACGTAGCGTTACTGTCGAGGCCCCGTTGTCCGGGCGCGTCCAACGAGCCCATGTGTTTGAAGGCAAAGCGGTCAAACAAGGCGAGGTCCTTTTCGAACTTATCGACAACGACCCCAACCTTTTGGCCAACTTGCAATCGCAACGCAATGCGGCGGATTCACGTCGCCAGGCAGCCGTTCAACGAGTCGCTTCCCTGACGTCTCAATTGGAGGAGCTGGGTCGCGCATTGCCCTTGGGAATCGAAGCCGCCCAGACTCGCTTGGACGCAGCGCGCTTCTCAGCGACCACGGCCAGCCAGCAGTTTGCTCGCATCAAGTCGCTCTTCGAAGACAAACGGGGCCTCGCCTCCCAACGCGATTTCGAACTCGCTCAACTCGAACGAGACCGCACCGTCGCGGAACTCGTTCGCGCCGAGGCAGAACTCAAGCGCGCCGAGGTCGACATTAAGGCTTCAATTAATAGCGCCACCGCACTTCGCGATTCCGCCAAAGCTGATCTCGCCTCGGCGGAACAATCTCTGGTCTCGATGGATATTCAGATCAGCCAGACTCAGATGCAGAAAGTCATTGCCCCGCGCGATGGCATTATCTTTCGAGTCCAGGCAACCGAGGGAACCTTTCTCCGGGCCGGGTCGGCACTCTGTACCGTGATACCAAACACCGAGCATCGTCTGGTCGAACTCTGGCTCAACGGCAACGATATGCCCCTGGTGCAGTCTCGAGAAACCAATGCTGTCGGCATGGTCAAATCTGGCAGCCCCGTTCGCCTGCAATTCGAAGGCTGGCCGGCGATTCAGTTTGTGGGCTGGCCCAGTGCCGCGATCGGAACGTTTGGCGGCGAAGTGGTACTTATCGATCCCACCGACAACGGCAAAGGCAAGTTCCGCGTCCTGGTGAGCGCCAAACCGGATGTCCTGGAGCGTCCCAATGGCCAACCCCGCGTGCTCGAATGGCCTGGTCCGCGCTGGCTGCGTCAAGGCGTTCGCGCCAATGGATGGGTACTCCTACAACGTGTGCCGCTTTGGTTTGAGGTGTGGCGGCAAATGAACGGATTCCCCCCAGCACTCACTGGCGAAAGCGGGGACGCCAAACGATGAGTCATCCGTTGTCCAAGTGGAGCGTGATCGCGCTGTTTGGTCTCGCTCTTATGGCCTGCGTCAACCGCTCGTCGGCTCAAGCCACGAACACCCCAAATCCGACGCCAAACCCGCTCTCTGTCGGAGAGGTCCTCAACTCGGTGACCAACCAGTACCCGCCTATGCTCGCCGCACTCATCGAGCGCGACGTCGCAGCAGGCCGCCTCCGCAGTGCTCAGGGCGGCTTCGATTTTCAGTTGTTCAGCAAACTGTTCGGCACGCCCTCCGGCTATTACGAGTCCGCCACGTTCGACAGCGGTTTTGAACAGTTCACCGGCATCTGGGGCAGCACCGTTTTCGGCGGCTATCGACTCACCCGTGGCGATGTGCTTCCCGACTACGACAAAGATCGCACCGAACGAGGCGGTGAAGGTCGAATTGGACTCCGCCTCCCACTGCTCCGAGACGGTAGCATCGACCGTCGTCGCGCGGCCATTTACAAAGCCACATTGGACCAGGAACTCGCGAACCCCGCCATTCAACGCCAGCAACTCGATTTCATCCGTGCCGCCACCGTCGCCTACTATAACTGGCTGGGAACCGGCATTCGTCTTCAACTCGCCGAGGAAATCCTGAGAGTGGCCCGCGAACGAACCCAGGCTCTCACCAACCAAGCCGCCTCAGGACTGATTCCCCGCATTGTGCTGACCGACAACGAACGACTCATCGTCGCACGTTCCCTCGGTGTCGTTCAGGCAAGACGCCGATTCGAATCCTCAGCCATCGCACTTTCTCTCTTCTACCGCGGATCCGAGGACGAACCGAAACTCGCCCCACGCGAACGCTTGCCTTCTAATTTTCCCAGCCAACCGACATTGGAACCCGGGATTCACCCTCTGGAACTAGAACTCGCACTCCAGCGCCGCCCAGAGATTCGCCGTCTCAAACTCTCGATCGAAAAAATCCAGGTGGATCTCAAACTCGCACGCAACCAACGCTTGCCCAATTTCGATGCGGGCGTCCTGGTCACGGACAATTTTGGAAACCAACCTTACAAGGACCGAGCGCAAACCGAGTTGGAGGCCGGTGTCGAACTCAAGATGCCACTGCAACGGCGCGATGCCAAAGGACGCATCGCCGAATTCGAAGGTCAGATCCTTCAGTTGCAAAACCAGGAACAGTTTGCCCGAGAACGCATCCGCACCGAAATCCAGGACGCACGCTCAGCCATCTTCGCCGCCTTGGACCAATCCCAACAGGCCACACTCAACGTCTCGCTGGCTCGCGAATTGCAAAGCGCCGAAACGGAACGGTTTCTTAAAGGCGCTACCGATCTGCTCGCTCTCCAAATCCGCGAACAAGCCGCGTTCGAAGCCGAACTCACCGCCGTCGACGCCAGCCTCGAATACTTCCGGGCCCAAGCCGACCTCGATGCCGCCACCGCCGCATCCGCACCCACCGCTATGCAGAAGGCTCGGTAACCGACTGATCTCAATAGAAACTGGTCCAGTTGCCGTAGTGGCGCCACACGATCCGACTGCTGCGCGCCAAGTCCGCATGTCCGTCCGCGTAAGCACGGCTGATGGATACCGCACGTCCACCTTGAATCTGGAATCCGGACTCCGCCTTGGCGCTCGGATGTCCGCCCCACGCCTTTAAGAGGTTTGTCTCAAATCCATCTTTGTAGAGCGTGTCGGTCACAATCGGACTGGTCGCTGAACCCGGATCCTCAAGGCGTGTAGGCCAACCTTCGGTCATGGAATTCGTATTCACTCGCGCCGTGGATGGCATCACTTTGTATCCAGGCTTACCAGATCTCGGGACCCACCAACTGTGTTGCATGATGGCAAATCCAAACGTCCACCGTTTCGCATAGTATTCCCGGAGGTCCTCGTTACTTGAAATGGAACGTTTCAGTTGCTTATTGGCCCAGGCCTGGGCTTCAGTAAACTCTGTCTGTCGCACCGGACAGAAAAACATGGGCACGGTGAGTCCGTAGTTCTGTACTGCTGGAATCATCGCCTCCGCGACATCCCACGGATTATTCCCGATATCGCCTAGCATGGGCAGGCGCCCCCGCACGTCGTCGGTTGCATACAGGTTGGCGGCGATCGACCACTGGCGAAAATTCGAAAGGCAGTTCGCCTCCTTGGCCTTTAGTTTCGCCTTGCCCAAGGCGGGGAGGAGCATACCCGCTAGAATCGCGATGATCGCAATCACCACCAGCAGTTCAATCAAGGTAAACGCCCGGGTCCGATGAAACTCATCGGTAGACACAGGCCACAAAGTTACAGTGTTGCCAGAACGGGAGTTCATTAAACACAAGAATACAAGAACTCCTCACGTTTGACTACCCTACAATGCATGTCCCTCAACCGCCACCAAATGCGTGGGATCCCCTTCGCCACGTCGCCTCTGGAATGGCACGCTCTCGATCACTCCCAGAATCATCTCCGAAAACTTGAATCCACGCTTCTCCAACCGACTCACCACCCCGTCGATGGCCGGTTTGTCGTAGTATTCGGATCCACGACCCAAGGCATACACCAAAGTCCGTTCCACCAGACACCTCAGGAACTCAGGACGCCGCTGGGTCAGGAGCAGATTTTTGAGTTCCGCCGGGCCGGCGAAATGTTCACCGGTCACCAAGGTGCCAGAGGGATCGATCGGATCGTTGCCATCGCGATCCCGCCAGCCGCCGATGCCATCAAAATTCTCGAAACTGAATCCAATGGCATCCATTCGGAGATGGCAACTGGAACAAAGAGCATTGGCCCGATGCTGCTCCATCCGCTGGCGTAACGTTCCCGTCAATTGGGCACCCTCCTTTTCGAGCGTGGGTACATTGGGCGGTGCCGGTGGCGGCGGTGTGCCCAGCAAGTTATCCAGGACATATTTCCCGCGCTTCACCGGAGAGGTTCGCGTCGGATTGGATGTCAGCGTCAAAATGCTGCCCTGGGTGAGTAACCCACCCCGGGGGGTACCCTTCAACGAGACTTTGACGAACGCCTCACCAACGACTCCATCCACCCCATAGTGCTTCGCCAAGCACTCATTCGCGAACGTGTAATCCGCACTCAAAAACTCCAAAACACTGCGGTCTTCATGGATGATATAACCAATGAAACGCTCCGTCTCCCCGCGCATCGCACGACGCAACGTTTCATCGAAGTTGGGATACTTCTCTGTGTCCGGTGAGACCACATCGATCAACCGCAGGTTCAGCCATTGCGCCGCAAAGTTGTCCACCAACGCCGAAGATCGCCCATCCTTCAGCATCCGTCGCACCTGAGAGTCTAGAGACTTTCGCAGTCGACCTTCCCGCGCCAATCGAGTCAGTTCATCGTCCGGCATGGTGCTCCAAAGAAAGTAGGAAAGCCGCGATGCCAGCGCGAATTCATTGATGGGATGCACTCTCCGTGGATTATTCGGTTCCGGCTGCATTTCGCCTCGAAACAAAAAGTGCGGCGACACCAGTACCGCCGTGCAGGCATACTGGATGGCCGTCTCAAACGCATCCCCATTTCGACTCGCCTCCTCCACAAACCGCATCAACCGATCCACCTCGGCAGTCGTGGCCGGACGCCGAAACGCCCGGCTTGCAAATCGCTGGAGGATTTCTTGCGCACGCAGTGCATCGTTGGTCGCCGAGACCGAAGAGGCAAATAACCGCTGATGGGACAAGGGCAGAGGAGGCACAACCTCCGTATAAGGCCCATCCACCTCGAGGTGGTTCACCTGCAGATTGCGATCTTTGAGGACCTTCTCTTTCAGCTTCTTCCCCTCTTTGTCGTGAGTTTGTTCAAGATAGAAGTCATTGAGAAAAGCAATCTCGACACGGTTGGTGCCAGGTTCCAAGCGCGAACGATGTTCATGGACTTCCGATCGACTTTTTCGGGCCTTCACCTCAAATTGCTCCAGTTCTTTCCCCCCAACTCGAAGCGCCATCCGCACATTCTCGTCTCCCGCCTGGTCCCCATAACCGCGGATCTTGAAGACATACTCCCCTGCATGCTTCAATGCCACGTCCAACCACATCACCCCGTTGGTCAATAAGGTCGCAATCGCATCCCCTCCCTGGTCTCCCTTCAATTCCTTCGCGGTGTACCGGCGAATTTCGGAATCCGGCGGCCCCGTCACAATCGCCTCATTCAAAATCTTGTTCGCCGCCCGCACATATTTCTCCATTAACACCGGAGGCAACGACAACACATCCCCGATATTGTCAAAACCGTACCCCACATCGTCCTGCGGAAAATCGTCCGCCGGTTGAAAGTCCACACCGACCAAATCGCGGATCGTGTTGTTGTATTCAACCCGATTCAGGCGGCGCAACGTCACGCGACCAGGGTCTGGGTTCCGTGGATCGACCGGAAAGAGGGTGTCTTCAATCCAGCGCCCAACCACCTCGCGCTGATCGACAGTCGGTTGCGGCTTCTTCATCGGCGGCATGCTGCCATCGCGCAGATTGCCCAAAACCCGTTCCCAGGTCTTTTTCTCCGAGAGAACCGCCGTCACATTGGTGAACCGGTCCAAATTGAGCCCCCCTTTGTCTGCGCCATCGCCATGACAATCCCAACAGTACTGGTTGAGCATCGGCAGCACGTCCTTGTGGAGCCGGGCTTGAGCCCTAACTGGATCGATGGAGGGAAGTGAACCACCCCCGCGGGTGCGCCGCCACGCCAACCAACCGCTGGCCACCGCCCCCGCCAAGAGGATCCCTAAGATAAAAGCTGTGCGTCTCATGAATGAGCAGATCGTGCGGCATCTGACGACAGATGCCTTCGAAATAATGACTCCATTTTTGCCAAAAGCCAGCGCGGTCAGCCACACTCGCACCGTCTCGCGTGGGGCAATCACCAGATGCCCAGTCACGCGAGTCGTTGATTATGAACGACACCCAGGTACAAGCGAGTGACGCCGAAATCCACAAACGGATCGAAGAACTGATTCGGTTAAAGGGCGGCGGACACAATGAACCCTTAATCGCCGACATCATTGAGAGCGCCCTCAAAATGCTCCGAGATGTCGAGGATCGCGGCGATGTCCGCATCGTGCAAACCGCTATTCGTGAATTACGGTACGCGTTTAGGCTATTCGAGCCATATGCCGACCGGCGCAAAGTCTCCATCTTTGGCTCCGCCCGGACCCGGACTAATTCCCCGGAGTATCAACTCGCCGTAGAGTTTGGCCGGAAGATCAGTGAAGCCGGCTTTATGGTCATTACCGGCGCCGGCGGGGGCATCATGCACGCCGGCCACGAAGGCGCCGGTGCCGAGAACAGCTTCGGGGCCAATATCCGGCTACCCTGGGAACAACAGGCCAACCCTATAATTGAGCGCGATAAGAAGTTGGTGACGTTCCGGTATTTCTTCACCCGAAAGCTCACGTTCATCCGACATTCCGACGCCATCGTTTTGTTTCCGGGCGGCTTCGGCACCTTGGACGAAGGCTACGAAGCGCTGACGCTCATGCAAACCGGCAAGAGTCGGCTCATGCCCCTGGTCATGATTGACAAGCCGGACGGCACCTACTGGAAGACCTGGGACGCCCATGTGCGGGATCATCTGCTTCGAAATCAATTAATCTCACCGGAGGACCTGAAGCTCTACCACCTCACCAACAGCACCGACCAAGCCGTCAAAATCATCACCCGCTTCTACCGAAACTTCCACTCGACTCGCTTTGTTAAAGACCTCCTGGTCATCCGTCTGAAGCATCCTCCCACTCCAACCGCTGTCGACGCCTTGAACGAGGACTTTGCCGACATTATCACCGGCGAAAAGTTCCGGGTCATCCAAACCACGCCCGAGGAGGTCGCCGATGAAGACTTCATCCAACTCCCCAGACTGGCATTTGGCTTCGACCGGCGCTCCTATGGACGTTTCCGTCAGTTGATCGACGTCCTTAATTCCTTCTAACGGAACGGCGAAAAACCCATCAACCGCATCCATCGCTTTTACACTTTGCGCCAAGATTTACACGCTTACCATGTGCCTGGCATGAAACGACGTTTGTTTTTGGCGTTCAGTCTGTTGATGGCCCTGGCGGGTTGCCAGACCGCCTATTACGCCACGATGGAAAAGTTTGGTTATGAAAAGCGCGATTTGCTGAAGCGCGCCGTGGAGGCAGCCCGCGGGGAACAAAAGGAAGCCCAGGTGGAGTTTAAAGACGCACTCACCCGGCTTAAAGCGCTCTATTCATTCCAAGGTGGTGACTTGGAAAAGAAATACAACCAGCTCAAGTCAGACTTCGATTCCTGTGAAACACAGGCCAAAGACGTCAAGAAGCGCATCAACGACATGGACGAAGTTGCCAAGGACCTGTTTGCCGAGTGGGAAAAGGAAATTGGTCAGATCTCCAATGCCTCGATGGCCTCCAACAGCCGGACAAAACTGTCCGAAACCCGGAGCCGGTATCAGCAACTCGCCGCAACCCTACAGCAGTCCGAAGCTTCCATGGATCCGATCTTGCGATCCTTCAAGGACCACGTCCTCTACCTGAAACACAATCTCAACGCTGCTGCCATCGGCTCGCTCAAAGGCGAAGCCACCAATATCCAGAATGACATCGAACGACTCATCCTTCAGATGAATGGCTCCATCGCCGAGGCCGATGCCTTCATCAAGACACTCAATTGAAGTCGATCATCCATCGCTGTCTGGTCTGCGGATTCCCCAACCTGACTGAACCGCCCCGGACAGCCGCCGGTGGCGGGTCATTTGAGATCTGCCCCAGTTGCGGTTATCAGTTCGGAGTCGACGACGACGACCGAAAAATTCCGTACACCGCCGCTCGGTCTGCCTGGATTAACGGCGGGATGAAGTGGTGGAGTTCGATGCCTAAGCCCAACCACTGGAAGCCCAAGGTGCAACTAGCGGCCTTGCTCGACATGGAATCAAAAGCCGAGACTGAAGTGCCGCCAAGGTCTCATTCTCAAAACTAGACCAAACGTGGGTCCCCCGGTAAATAAGCCACCCACCCTGTGGTCCGTGCGTTCCGCCAAACCGAAGGAGTCAGGAGTCCTGACTCAAATTGCATTCGAAGCCAAGGCCCATTGGGGTTATCCAGCGCATTGGATGGAGCATTGGCGCCCCTCATGGACCATCACCCCTGAGTTTCTAGAGTCACACCCCACCTGGGTCGCCGAGCAGAATGGAACGATCCTCGCTTTCGCCTCCTTAACGCCATTCGGACGCCGCGCACGCCTGGAACATTTGTGGGTCCGCCCTCAGTGCCATCGTCGCGGTCTCGGCAAGGCCCTGTTTCAAACCGTCGTTCGCGCCGCCGCTGATCGCGGATGGGCCACTTTAGAGATCGAATCGGACCCCAACGCAGAAGCATTTTATCGCCACATGGGCGCGCAACGTATTGGCCAAAACGAAACGGCCATTGAAGGACACTCGCGCGCCCTGCCTGTGCTCGAGTTTCTCATCCCCGCCCAATCCCAGTTGGGGTCCCCACCTCAAACCGAGATTCTGCTGGCCACACTCAATGCAAAATACATCCACGCCGCTTTCGGTCTGCGCTACCTACTGGCTAATCTCGGCGAACTGAAACCGCGCGCCACCATCGCCGAATTCGATATCAACCAAAAAACCACCGAAATCGCCGAAGCCATCCTGGCCCGAAATCCGCGCCTCCTAGGTCTGGGCGTTTATATCTGGAATGTCGCGCTCACCACGGAACTGGTGGCTGTCCTTAAAAAAATCCGCCCAGAGTTGATCATTATTCTCGGAGGGCCGGAAGTGAGTTATGAAACCGAAGGGCAGGAGATCGTGCGTCTCGCTGACCATGTGATCACCGGCGAAGCAGACCTGAAATTTGCCGAGTGTTGCCGGTCGCTGCTCAACCCCTTATCGAATGCAGATAACCCCTTGCCCAAGGTCCTGCATGCGGCGCCGCCGGATCTGGTGCAGGTGGAACTTCCTTACGAACTCTACAGCGACCAGGATGCCGCCCATCGGGTCATTTATGTCGAGGCTTCCCGTGGTTGTCCATTCACTTGCGAATTCTGCCTGTCATCGCTCGACATTCCGGTTCGTCAGTTTCCCTTGGATCGATTCCTCACCGCCATGCAGTCGCTGCTGGATCGCGGTGTGCAGCAGTTCAAGTTTGTCGACCGAACCTTTAACCTCCATCTGCCAACCAGCCGAGCCATCCTGAAGTTCTTTCTCGATCGCTGGCGCCCCGGGTTGTTCATCCACTTCGAAATGGTTCCGGATCGCCTGCCGGAAGCTCTCCGCGAATGGATCGCCAAGTTCCCGCCCGGGACCCTTCAATTCGAAGTGGGCATTCAGACCTTCAACCCCGCAGTGGAAACGCTCATCAGTCGCCGCCAGAACCACACTCATCTCCAAGCCAACTTTCAGTGGCTGCGATCGTCCAGCGGCGTTCATGTCCACGCAGATCTTATCGCCGGTCTACCCGGGGAGAGCCTTGAAAGTTTTGCTGCTGGCTTTGACCAGTTGATCGCACTGGATCCTCAGGAGATTCAGGTCGGCCTCCTGAAACGCCTCCGCGGCACTCCCATTTGCCGCCACGACCAGGAATGGGCCATGGTCTACAACCCCCATCCACCCTACGAAGTTCTCCAAACACGCCTCCTCGATTTTGCCACCCTCGCCACCCTCCGCCGCTTCGCCCGCTTTTGGGATTTGTTTGGCAACAGTGGCAATTTCGTCGAGGCCAGCCGGCTGCTTTTGGGAACTATCCCACCCGCATCCGCAGAAATTCAGTCCCCAAAAAGGTCTGCCTTCTGGTGCTTCTGGGATTTTTGCCAATGGCTGCATGGGCGCGGCGCCAAAACCTCCGGCATCGCCCTCTTGCGACAGTTCGAATGGGTATTTGAATACCTTACCACCGTCCTCCATCTTCCTAAGGAGACCGCCCGTTCACTCCTTCAGTCCGATTACCAGCGCGCTGGACGGACCGATCTTCCTTCATGGCTCGGCAATCGAGCCAGTCAAGGCGCCCAAAAATCCACCAGCGAGACCCCGACCGGCTTACCGCGGCGGCAAGCCCGGCATGTCGCTGTTCCCACGCCTTCCGATTCGAAGAGTGGACGCGTCGAGTAGCGACAACCACCGCCACGCTTCCCCTTCGTCCGAGTCAAATGGATCCAGCAGCGTCAGAGGGTTCACCCCTTCGGCATCGACCAACTCCCAATCAGCAAAACATCTCCGGCGCCGCCGGCTGCATTCTCTAAGCAAAAGGGACCGCACATGAGCTCGCGTGTCTGATGGCGCTTCCAAGCAGGCTTTCAGTACTTCCTCATCGCCCATTGCCCAACCCGCCGGGGTCGACGCCAGCGGCAGCGCTAACGAGCGCGCTGGATTTGTATGGTGAAACTCCAGGTCTTGGGACTTCAACCAACCCGAGTCCCAAGTCAAATTTTCCTCACGGACAAACTGATTAAACAACCAACGCTTCGTCACCCAGTCGCACCGGCCCACCAACGACTCCACGTCCCCACTCAAACTCTCTAGAGCCAGTCGCCATTCCTTCAGCACCAAATCCGTCTCCTCATCACGTCCCGCAAATTCCTTCCGCGCCAGTTCGCAATACGCTGCCAATAGTTCCACCGCATCCATTTCACGCTCGTCCGCCAGACGCACAGTCCAAGGTCCATCAGCATGACGTGAAATCGTTCGAAGTGACCCCACCGCATCCGCCAGTACCATTCGAGGGAGACGATCCAATTCGAGGAGGTCCAGCACCAGGGCGGTAGTGCCCACTTTCATCGCCAAGGTCCAAGGAAGCACACTCGTGTCCCCATGAATCAAATGGAGTCTCCGAAATCGCCGGGCGTCAGCCAACGGTTCATCCCGAGTGTTGATGATTGCGCGATTGAACTGCACCCACTCGAACAGATCATTCTGAATATACTCCGCCCGCTGCGATATCTGGAAGGACACCGCTGGCACTTCAGGGTCTATCCCCCCACGCAATTCCACTTGATTGGACGAGCCCAACCTCCCCGCGCCAGTGTACAACAACCGCAGGCTCAGAAACGTCAGTAGCGAAAGCACATTGGCCTCATGCAACGGCGCACTACGCCGTAAAAGGTAGTTTTCATGGCAGCCAAAAGTGGCACCCGAATAGTGATCCACATTGTTGCGGATGAACCCCGTATGACCAGTCAACTTCAGGTCCGACAAGGCACGGCAAAGCAGTCGATCTCCGGCGTGATCGCGCGCAATCAAATCGCGCAGCGATCGGCATTCCGCCGTGCAAACCTCCATGTGCCCCATATCGATGTAGGCTCGCCCTCCATTAAAAAGGAACCCGCCATTTCCCGCCGGTTCATCCCAGTCCCGCTGATGCTGGTCCAGTACTCCAAAGGCGTTGTCTGCAAAAAACCAGTCCCGCACCCGGCGCACTGCCGTCGAGGCGCCAAGCGGATCATCGGTCAAACACCCATACTCAGTTTCCAGACCAACCAGGCGATTCATGCTGTGTCCTGCAACGGCATTCAGACGCTGCTCCCCACCAAAAGCGAGCCTCGAGTTTTTGGAGCACGGTGGCCCTCCACCGCTTTTTGGGGACGGCATTTGCCCGGCGACCCGATGGGAATTCATTCGAATTCAAGACGTGATTCACTCGCAGGTTAAGTCCATAAATCGCTCCGCTGTGAGTCGCCATATCGATCGCCAGAAGTCGCCCAATCGACCAAGCCCGCTCAAACGTCCGCGCGCTAAAACCCCGACCCGTCCGCCACGTGGTCATGGAATCGTTCTAATCGACATCGGCAACACTCACACTCATATCGGTTTCTCGAGGGAAAGCCGAATCCTCCAAACGACTGACTTACACACGGAGGATTGGGCCAACGAGCGTAACATCACCAGAACACGTGACTGGATAGGCCGCACATTCAAGCCGGATGGGGCCTGCCTCTGCAGTGTTGTCCCCTCCGCGACCCCAGCCGTTCAACAAGCCCTCCAGGAACTCTTCGGATTCAAGGCACTCCAACTCACTCCTGACACCCTCCATGGCATTGGCATCGATTATCCCAACCCGACAACCATCGGACAGGACCGTCTCGCTAATGCCGCCGCCGCCAAACACCACTTTGGTTGCCCATCGGTCGTCGTCGATTTCGGCACCGCCGTCACCTTTGATGTCATAAATAGCCAAGGAAACTATGTCGGTGGGGTTATCGCCCCCGGCCTCGCCGCCATGACCGATTACCTCCATGAAAAAACCGCCTTACTCCCCAGAATCACCATCCGCGAACCGCGCAGGGTGATCGGCAAAAACACAGAGGAGGCCATGTTGGTAGGCGCCGTCCACGGTTATCGAGGCCTGGTGAGGGAGCTAATTCGGCAACTCCACCAGGAACTGGATATAAACGCCATGCCCGTGATCGCCACGGGCGGTTACGCCAGACTCATGGCCCGGAGGATTCCAGAAATCACCGCGGTTCGTCCCACCCTGACGCTCGAAGGGCTACGCTTGACTTGGATGGCTCACCACTAAATAGGGATTTTGTCCACAAGCTATTTCTGCGCTAGCTTGCTCAACATGGCTTCTACGGATCATTGCCAGACGACTTTTCGGATCGAAACCAGCTGATATGTTAAACGACTCAAAGCGTCAGATCGTTGCCGTAGACGTCGCCTGGTGGGCACGTTGGGCGCCCCTTGTGGTCGCGTTTCAATTCCTCAATTTGAGCCTGTCGGCAGCCTTTGACCACCATCATCCTCAGTTCGCCAAAGTCCTGTCCAAGTTCGTCGACTCACAGGGCATGGTGGCGTACAGCGCTTTGAAGGCGTCGTCCGCGGACCTGGAGGCCTACCTGGATGACTTGGCTGGTGTCAGTCGCGAGGAATTTGAAACCTGGAAGGAGCCCGAACGACTCGCATGGCTCCTGAACTTATACAACGCCTTCACTCTTCATCTCGTCCTGGATCACTATCCCGTCAAAAGCATCCGATCCATTGGAGGATTGTTCTCAAGCCCCTGGAAACTCAAAATCGTTCATATCTGGGGGGAAACCTTCACCTTGGACCAAGTCGAACACGAAATGATTCGCGGGGTTTTCAAAGAGCCCAGGGTGCATTTCGCTCTAGTCTGTGCTGCCAAAAGCTGCCCGCCGCTTCGCGCCGAGCCGTACGTCCCGAGCAAGCTCAGCGCACAATTGGATGACCAAGGCCGGATCTTCCTCACCACTCGCGCCAAAAACCGCGTGGATCTGGAGGCACATATCCTCTGGCTGTCTCCTATATTCAAATGGTTCGAAGCCGACTTCGTCGCGAAAAACCGCTCGCTCATGAAATTCGTGACCCCCTATCTGGCTCCCGTGGATGCCAAAGCCGTCGGCACTGAAGAATTCCGCATCAAACACACGGACTACGATTGGTCGTTGAACGAGCAACGCTGAGGCGAGTCCTCGGACGAAAATCTGGCGACACCTGCGCAAGTGAGTAAGGTGGTGGCGTGTGACTTCTTTTAGGGGGCGCGCTAACTTGGCCATGCAAACGGAGATCACCAACTTTGTGCTGCTCTCTCGATGGCCCCCCCGACGAAGATTGCCGCCAAAATTTTGTCGGATTCATGATGGCTGCGGGCATTCACTGTCAGAAGACCATGAGCGAGCCCACTGACCATCAGTTACTCTGGGAGTTTGCCGACGCCGGCAATGAGAAAGCCTTCGGGCGCTTGGTGGACCGTCATCTACCACTCGTCTTCTCCGCCGCCCGCCGCAAACTTGGCGATGCCGCTCTGGCCCAGGACGTTTCGCAGCAGGTTTTACCCTGCTTGCCCGCAAGGTCCGGGAACTGGGACCGGAAATCATTCTGGCTGGCTGGCTCTACCGGACCGCCTGCCACTTGGCCACCCGCACCCAGCGAACCGAATGGCGCCGGGTGCTTCGGGAAGCATCCGCCGTCGCCCACATGAACGAGGCCTCCACAGAATCTGTCTGGGGCGACATCGAACCGGAACTCGACGCAGCGATGGAATCGCTCGATGAAACGGACCGCGATGCCGTCGTGCTAGGTTATTTCCAGAACAAGAGCCTTCGCGAGGTCGGCGCCGCCCTGGGCACCAGCGACGATGCCGCCCAAAAGCGACTGAGCTGCGCGATCGAAAAGCTCCGAAATTACTTCGCTCGTCAGGGTCGCCCCGTCGCCGCTGCCAGCCTGACGGCGGCCATTGTCGCAGGCGCGATCCTGCCAGCACCCGGCACCCTCGCTGCCGCTCTCTCGGCGACCGCCCTGTCCGCTACCTCCCTTTCCAACACATTCACCACTGCAACCGCAACCAGTTCATTCATCACCGCCATGACCTCCCTCGTAAAACCCGCCATCTCGGCCGTCGCCGGCCTCGCGGCCACTGCGGGACTGATCATCCAGCACCAGCAACTGACCACCCAACGTGCCCAAAATGTTGAGCTTCAGGCACGCGTCGCCAGCCTCGAGGCTGCCGACCCACCCACAGCGATGGGACGACCGTCGGAGTCCGGTGGTCTGGCCGTGGCCGAGAAAGCGGAGCTCATCCGCCTGCGCGGCGAAGTGGTCCGACTCCGCCTTGAATCCGCCCGGGCCAGGCCCGTTCGGGACCAAGGCGCCCACGCATTTGCAGACACGAAGAAGCCCGCCTCCAGCGCCATCGAACCCGAAGTCCTTAGATACCGAATCGACCTCCTGAAGAACGTTAGCATCGCCTTGAGGATCCTCAATTCGGATGCCGAACAGACGCCGGAACTCCAGGCCCTCAAGTTCACTCCAGGCGCACCACCGCCGAAGGAATTCCTCGAAAATCTTGGCCCATTGGCCTCCTCGTTAGACCAGATCGAGCTCCTCGTCCCCGACGTGAAGTGGGCGCTCAAGGCCGAGCGGACACCGGAATCCATCGTGGCCCGGAGTCGGGAGGCGACGCCGACCACGGACGGCCATTAAATCCGAGCCTATTCACTCGGCGATGGCTCGGTGCATTCGGTTCGGCACAACTCGCCCAACGAAGCCTACGGCTGGGGCCAGACCATCGAGAGGGTTCCCAACTTCTCCAGCACACTTCTTGGACTCAGTCCCAGCGCCACATTTTTGAGTCGCCGATATCAATGGGCGTGCAGGCAGTAGGCTTTGAATGCGACGAAAATATTGGCCTCTGTTCGCTTGTCCAGTTGATGGTCATCGGCTAGGCAAGACCATACATACTGACTACTTTTCATGAAATTGGCCTCACAAGTAGGTCCGTTGGCGGCACTTCGTGGCTCAGGCGGACCCCCGCACATTCAAAATTTCCAGGAGTTGGGATGCGGCTGGTTGTCCAGATTCCAACGGCGCGTCACGGGATCGGTGGTCGCAAACAGGTGGTTGGTCCTCATCGCCTCCACATGCCCATCGCAGAAGACAATGTTCGAATTGAAGCGCACCTCGACGAAGCGAGTGTGCGAGGCGGGAACTCCAGCCAATTCATAGATGTGAAATGCGAGCCGCTCCCGAATCCAACTCGGGTCGCGGTAAGTCGAATTGAGATTGAAGCAGGATCGTCCCGGTATCGCATTGGTGGGGACGAATACCTTGAGTGGAGTTTTATCCCAGGAGCGAGACCATCGACCACGATTTCGGACCTTAACAGGAATGTTGGTAGTCCCTTCCGTCGTTAGCGAGGCGGCCACGGTTTCGTTGGAGACCTTTTTGGATTCCAATTGCTCAATCGCTCCCGTCGACATTTGAAGGTCGATGGTCGGCACTGCTGCAGAAATCAGCATGCAGCCAATCAGTCCCCATGCCATCAATCCGGTGGCCAGACGACGCGGATGAGAGGTCGAAGTAAACCGGATCCATCGGTCTCCGGGTTGGTGCCCATGACCACAGTTCGTGTCCATCTGACTTTGCCACGCCGCAGGAGAGCGTGACTGAGTACTTAGCATAGAGTGGGGGGTGGAGGTACGTTCCGGGATGGTGATCGTGCTCAGTTCGACGTCGCCGTGGGTGCATCTCTCCGTGGCAGCGCGGGCAAGATTGCGAGTGACGCTAAAGGCCAGGAGAAACAGGACCGCGCGGACGACTGTCGAATTCCAGAAGCATTTCCTTCGCATTCAAGCACCAATGCCACTGAGGTGGCGTCGCGTAAAGTGCTGAAACAGAGACTTTGGACTGATTCTTGATGGTTCGATGGGAAGCACAAACCATCCCGACGGGGTTCCGACACCCTCCCAAGCGGATATTCGTGCGACGCGTGACTTGGTTCAAGCAGGGCGAATCATCCGCATAGAAGTCTCGGACCATTGGGTCATAGATCAATCGAGCCCGAAGCAACCTCAGGCGTTTCAGGAGTTCCGAAGGGTTGTCAGGGAACCGGCCGCCGGCTGAGAAGGGTGGCCGGGGCGGGTAAGGACTTTCCGCAGCGTGTTCATGCGGCGTTCACGCCCCATGGGTCAGCACCTCAATGAGGTAACGCAGTTCGGCGTCGATGTCGGCGGAGGCCGGCACCGTTTGGGCGACCTCGAGGCGGACCAACTCACGGAACCGCTTGCGCATCCGGTGCACAGCGACTTTCAGTGCGCCTTCACTCCAGCCTAATTGCGCGGCGATATCCGCCTGGGCCGCTGCGGCGCCGACCAGCCAGGGCTTGAGCCGCTCGAATTGTTCTGCCTTGCCAGCGGCGGCGTGTTCGGCCGCCAAGGCTCTGAGGGATCGGTCCATGACGGCGAGCGCCCACTGGCGGTCGAACCAAGCGTCCTGACCGTCGCCGGCGGGCGCGGCGATTTCCAGTCCCGGCGAGGTGTCTGTCGGTGACGCGAGCAGTCGGGCGAAGAACTCCTGTGTGAGCTCGCGGGCCGAGTCTTCGGTGCGCCCTTCGCGCTGAAGGAAGCGGAACACCGGCTGGTAATAGCTTTCGCACAGCTCGCCAAGTGCCGCCTGGGCCTGCGGCGAATCGCCCCGCGCCTCCAGGACGAGCGTCCAGCGGGTCGGGGCGAAGGCCGAGGCGGTGAGTGGTGTCGTCGGAGTCATGGAGAAGGCGGCGGAGACGGACCGGGGCGTTGGCCGGTCGGTTCCAAGGCCCAGCGTTGCGCTTCGGCCTCGGCGAGCGCGGACTTCGCCTCGGCGACTTCGGCAGTCGTGGCCTTGCCCACACCCAACATTTTTTCGGTGATCTCGAGAACCTTTTCGGCATGGCTTAGCCGAGCTTTGGCGGCAGCCAACGCGTCCCCCTTAAGATCGGCCTCCGCCACGGTCACGGCGAGTTCGAGTCCGGCAATCTGATTTGTGAGGGGCGAACTGGAATTGTTGAACGCCAAAGAACCTAGAAACCCCTCTTCCATCAGCCTCCCCGTCGCCGGAACAACCAGCTTCGACCGTTGCAACTGGAAGAGCACCATCACTTCCGGCCGTTCAAGAATCCGGGAACGCCCGACCCAGTCCCTCTGCACCTGCTCCATGGCGAGTTTAGCGAGTTCGATGGAAGGGAAGACGAAGCCGATTCGCAACGTTCCAGGTCCCGCCAGTTCACGGCTGCCGGCAAGTAGATGTCCGCCCAGGTCGCTCACCGCGTTGTCCCCGCGCCGCGGCTCCAGCAGGCAGTCCGTCGGCAGCCCATCCGGCACCATCGCTTGGCTAACCGTGGCCGCGGCGCCAGCGAACTGCGGGGCCACGACGTGTGGCCGAAAGCCGGGTTCCGAATAGATGTGCAGCAGCAGGACGGCGAAGCCGACTCCAGCGAGCGTGACGTTACCCCAATCACGTCGGCCACCCGGAGGTCGGGTCACGCCGAATGCCGCACGGGCGTCGGTCCGGTGGAGCGCGATCAGGCCCGCGACGAACCCGGCGGTTTGAAGCAGGCCAAGGAGCAGCCCCATTCCGGGTTGATACGTGATGCCTGGAACGTCGACGCTGATCCCACCCAGAAATGAGTAGCGCCCGAACCACGACAGCGCCAGGCAGCCACCCAAACCGCTGAAGACTTCGAACCAGTTCACGACTAAGGCGAGCTGGCGCAGGCCGGGATTGGCGGAAAACAAAGCCAGGCCCGTGAACACGAGCAGGCTCGCCGTGTGCCAGACGGATCCTAATGAGTTCGACTGGGTCACCGTCGGCAACAGGGCAATGGTGCCGATGGCCAGAAACCACCAGGCGGCGCGGCGCATCCAAGCCGGTGCGGGAGTTGGTGCTGGCGGCCGGCCCGACGGGATCGAGCCGCGACGGTTCCACGAGGCGGCCAAGCCAATGATGACCACGACGGCCGCCAAGAGCAGCCCGTTCGAGCCGTAAATACCGTTCAGTTGCATCGTCACGACCATGAAGAGGCTGCCGAGGCCAATCAGCAGTCCCCCGCCGAGTCCCGCCAACAGGAGTACCACGGCCCGGCTCAACCAACGATCCATCGCCGAGCCCGACTCCGGAACGTGCAGGCTGAGCGAACGAAGCAGCTCCCGTCGCCGCAGGCTTCCGTGCCAGGCCCCTGCGATCAGCGCGCTGCCAGCCAGCAGCATGAGCAGGAACGGCAACGGACCGGATCGCACCACGCCCGCCAAGGCTCCCACCATAGGCAGGAGCAGCAAGACGACTTGCACGCAAAGCAGCGAACCTCCCAGCCCTAGCCCGAGCAGAAGCCACGGCTTCCAAGCCGGCGCCACGTCGGCAAAGAGGAAGGGTCGGTTGGGCAGATTCTTTGCCGAGATGGCGGGCGCGGATTGGCCATGAAGCTTCCGCCCCAGCCGCCAGCATACTAGGGCCGCGCCTGTCATGACGAGTAAGCTCACCAACTCGACGGGCTGAATACTTGTTTGGCCCATTCCGAGGGCGCTGACGGTTTGGACCGCGACGAAAACGAGCAGCACACCAACGACTCCGGCGATGATCAGTAGCCATGAGCCAATCCATTGCCTGATGCACCAGGGCCGAGGCGCCGTGGCGGCAACCGGTGATGAGGTTGCGACCGGTCCGAGGGGCGAGGATGCGACGGTCTCCACGTCCGTCCGCATCTCTCCGGCCGACTGCTGGCGAAGTTCACGCTCCTTCGCGAGGGCGCGCATCACAATGTCGTCCACGCGGGCGTCGAGGTCCGCCTTGGCCGACGGCGGGGCGAAGCGGCCCAGGGGTAATTCACCGGTGAGCAGTTCGTAAAAAACCACGCCGAGCGAATAGATGTCGGCTCGATGATCAACAGTGCCGGGATGCTCGATCTGCTCCGGAGCCATGTAGGTCGGCGTGCCGAGGCGCGCGCCCTGCTGGGTCAGCTTGTGGTCCGGCGTGTCTTCGCCCACCAGCTTCGCGATGCCGAAGTCGGCGATCTTCACCCGTCCCTGGGTGTCGAGCAGGATGTTCTCGGGCTTGATGTCCCGGTGCAGCACGCCCTGTTCGTGGGCAAACTGGATCGCCTCGCAGATCTTCGGCACGAGCGCCAACGCCTCGCGCTGGGTGAATCGGCCGGCCTGCATCGCCTGGCGTAGGTTCACGCCGTCCACGAACTCCATGAGCAGGTAACCGAACCCGGCGCTCACGCCGAAGTCGTAAACAGCCACGATGCTCGGGTGGTTCAACCGGGCCAACACCCGGGCCTCGCGGTGAAAACGTTCCGCAAAGTGCGGATCAGCGCCCAATTCCAACGGCAGCAGCTTGAGCGCGACGAGCCGGTCGAGCTTGGCCTGCTTCACATTGTAAACGAACCCCATGCCACCGCGGCCGATAAGTTCGACTATCTCCAATTGTGGGAAAGCCGCACGCAACGCTTCCGGCGTTGGCGGCTCAGTGTGCGGGACGGGTTTACCCGAATCGGTCGTGGTGGTGGCGCCGAGCAGCACGCATCGCGGACATAGCCCCTGCGGGGCGTCCGCCGGGATGGCGGCACCGCACTGCGGACATTTCGGGACGGACGGTTCCAAGTTCATACACCGGCTTCCTGAGGAGGCTGTGCGGCGGGGTTACAGGGAATCGACGACGCGACGCGATAGTGGGCTACTCGCGTTTCTAGGTTCAACTGCCGAAACTTCCGACTTCACTTCTCCGCGGAGTGGGAAAGCAGCGCAAAGTCGGTAGTGAATGTAAGCGAATCGTCGCAGACTCGAGGATCTACCATTGGCGCACGGTTGCAAATCAAGCGCTCGATTCCCAAGATCTTCACGAAACTGCGGCTTCTTGGCGTTTCGCGGCCACAGCAACCACCGACTTGGTGCTTCGCTCTCGTTCACAGAAGGTGGAAAAGAGACCAAGGTGGGAGGAACGGTGTTACTACCTCAATGAGGTCTAGTCTGAACGTATGGCTTGTATAGCTTGCAGGATTCAGTTTAGACGACTCATAAAAACCCACTCGTACACCGGATTGATCGACACTTCGGAAACTCGCCATTCGACCAC
>SXSK01000181.1 GCA_005793375.1 Verrucomicrobiales bacterium
GGCTCCTCACCAACAGGTCCGAAACATGCGCGCAGATCCCTGTCCCGCTCTTCAGCCGAAGGTCGCCACGAACTGTTCAAGATTTACTACACCCCAATGCGGACTCCTTGAAACCCATTGGGGTGGTAACACCGTTCGGTAACGCCTACAGGACGATTGAAAAAGCAGCCGAGGGTCTGAAAAGTTATCATGCAGTTAATTTTAGCAGAGACAATGCTGGAGGTGGAGTCGTATTGCTCGCTGAAGGTAGTCACGTATTTCCTTCCGCGGTTACTAAGGATTTGGGTCAAATGAAAACGTGGCTGACAGTGAGGCGAACTTCGAACGGAAGTAAATCGAATACCTTAATCAGCAACAACAGTGGCCATTCTTTCAAAGGTACTTTGCTCAAGATCGAAGGAATCACCATTGTTTCCAGCGGAACTGTTCTAACGGGTAGGGCTGCTTCCGATGCTCTATGGCTTCACGATAATGAGATCAACCTGTCCGCCTCTTCAGCGATAGGATATTTTAAGGTAGCCTACGCAAGTAACAACCAAGTCAGAAGTTTTAGGAATGGATTTGCGAGTTATGCTGGAAATACTCCGTATGCTTTGGTGCGAGGGAATATTGCAGATGATCCAACGACCAGTAGTTTTTATGCTGTGTTAGGCAACAAGAATATTACGGGGCAAACCTTTTCAGAAACGAATGCAGGACGTGGCCATGTCTCTGATAATGCTATCTACGCCTTTAATTCTGTCTACACTCTAACAACGACTCTATCATGGGCTCGGTCATCGGAAATCAAGGAAGGACTGGCCATAGTCCAAAACCTGTTTGAGAGTACTGCTACAAATTCTTACGCGATGATGTTTCTTTCCAGCGACACTGAGGCCGATACGTCCAATATTTTGATTTGGCATAATACGTTTGTCGGACAAAGAGAAGGTTTGAGTTATAACAGTGTTGGAAGCGTGGCTTACCATCGCGTCAATTGGAGTGAGAAATATAATATATACGAGGAGCTTGGCAAGAAAACGGATACGTTCATTGGGGTTACTGGTCCCGATGGAAACCGTGTTGGGAATTGGCCCGTCGTCTATAATGTTGGTTCCATAGGAAATTTTATCATTAAGAATGCGTTCCCGGCAGATTTTGATGGAATTTATTCCATGGCGGAACGGTCCAGCTCCATACATTTGGATCCACTGTATATCGATGATCGATCTCAGAAGGGTTCTGGAGAGGGCTATGGTGATTATAGACTGAGTCCAAATTCGAAAGCCATAGACATCACAGGGGATGAACGCATCGAACATCGAATATTGCCTTTTGATTTTTTGGGTAATAGGCGGGGTTCGCCTGAGGCCGGTGCCTATGAGTATGTTCCTTAGCAATCGCTCCACTGCTAGGATCGAAAATTGGCATGCCGTATTTCGTCTGTGAACCTAGTGCCAACTGCTCATCCGCCCACCCCTCGTCAGACCAAGTCACTTTGCCACGGCAAGCCGCGGGTTTTCATACCAAGTCACATTGTTGCTTGCGCGTCCGGCGATGAGCAAGTCGAGGTCGCCGTCTTGATCGATATCCACCCCGCGGATATCGTAGGCCTCTTGATCACGCGCGACCAGATGGTTCGTGAATCGGCCCCGGCCGTCGTTCTCGAACCACCACGCTTCCTTGGCGCCGTAGGCGCATGTCGCTGCGTCCAGATCGCCATCGCCGTCCATGTCCAAAACGATGAGCGAATGCGGTTCTTTCAAGGTGGCGTGAATGGCGTGCTCCCGCCATGAGGGCGCCTCGAACCAGACAACACCAAGCCCGTGCCCGCGACTCGCGATAAAATCGGTTCGACCGTCGCGATCGACGTCGCCGGGATGAATGTTGGTGGCGCCGGGTTGTGCATCCGCGATGAGGTGCTTCTTCCACGGTTGCGTGGGATGCACCGGCGCTTCCCACCAGGCAAAGTAGTTGCCGTAGGGTGATGGACTTCCCTTGGCACCGGTAGCGGCGTCCGGACGTCCATCCCCGTTCACGTCGCCGAAGCCGAGGTAGTGGGTCAGTCCTGGAGCATCCTTGAGCGCAAACGCATGAACGTCCCAGAGAGCGCCAGTGCGCGGACGCCGTGGAGCCCCCAGCCAAACCAAGGATTCGGGGAAGGGCGTGTCGACGGGTTGGGCACTGGTCGCCAGCACATCCATGCGACCATCGCGATCCACATCCCCGCGCAGAAGTCCGTGAATGCCGTTCACCGATTTGCTCGCCACCCGTAGTGGCCACGGATCGGTTAGCGGCCGATCCGGTTGCTCCAGCCAGACAATCAGCCCGGGTTGATAGCGCGCCCCAATAAAATCAAGGTCGCCGTCGCCATCCACGTCGAAGGTTTCGCTGTGGATGAAGTCGTGTCCGGGCGTGGCATCGAGAATGACTTCGGTCCAGTTGGGCCCGACGAAGAGTCGGGTCTTCTCTGCGCTGTTGGCGATGATATCTGGTCGGCCGTCCTTGGTGAAATCGCCGGCTATAGCGGTGAGGCTTTGACTGCCTTGATGGACGACGTGCTTGCGCCAGAGCGCATCGGCGCCGTGCACGGAGCCGGGACGACTGAGGCAGGCGAGACCGAACGCGAAGAGAAAGGGGACAGAGACGCGGCGTGCTGCGGGAGTGGTGAACATGTCGTGATTGGGACGTAGTCGCTACGGCCAGTCAATGGTGGAACCAGCACCGAACCGGTGATTTGGGGGAGCAGGCCTCTCTTTGACTTTTGGCCGAATATTCGCGATGACCCCTGTCTTTGTTTTGGCGCCTTGAGGGCGGACGTGGTGGTGTCTGGCAGCAACAGGGCCAGCTTACCTGTCGCGAGCGCTGATGACTAGAAGAAGCTGCCAAACACCGGTGGGATTTCACGGGCCAGGCATCGCAACGTGGTGTTTTTCTTTCGTAGTTCTTGATCGAGATCAAATGGCGTCGCTTCCGAGGAAAGAACCTCTTCGATCAACGCACGATTCGCCTGAAATCTGTGGTGATACGGATGGCGTTCATCCGTCCAGTGGGCGCTCAGACGCGCGCGCATGTCCTGCAAGCGCCACATTCGTCGTCCGTAAACGAAACGCGCCACATCATCCCAGTTTGGGTAGTCACCCCAGACGTTTGTTTCGTTGGTCGGCGCGGTTTGCATGGATTTCACGAGAGCAGACCCAGGCGTTCAGCCCAAGTGGCATGTGCTTGGTCCCGCGGCTCGTTTCGCTTTCGCTTTGGAACCAAAAGATCGGCCGCGGCGGGAACAACGACTGTGAGGAGGCCGTAAACTTTGCTCGCCACTCGGTCCTCCCAGGTATGAGAAAATTCTCGAAGGACCAGATCCGGCATCAGGTTCACGTGCCAACCGTGTTTTTGTTCGAACTCACTTCCAATCAGCGCATCGTAACAGAGGCGGGCGAGTTCATCGGAATCGGTAATCGGGTCTACATCCATGCTGTTCTCCGGCAACGGTTCCATGATGCCACGCTGAAAGGCATGCCAGAGCAATGCGCCCGAACCGATCAGAATCATCCGGGCCGGTTGCGTGAGTTGCTTGCTCAATTCAACCAGCCAATTCTCAACCTGGAAAGGGTGCTTCAATTCTCGGCGCGGCATCTCACGAGACCCTACGTCTGCCGCATGCAAATGGCAGCAAGAAAAATGGTCTGTGTCACCCAAAGGTGCGAAATCGGCGGGGAGAAAGCATCAGGCGGAATCGAAATTCTTTTCGCAACCCTACGGATCTTGTCTTTGCGACGCTCGCAATCTAGCTAGGATCCGGTGGAACACTGCCATCTCCAGGACCCAACACCTCTTCGACATTAGTCGAAATCGTGGAAGCCAATGCTTCCATCGGCAGATCATTGATGTCCGTGCCAAACGGTTCCTCGATCTCCGTCGCCAACAATTCCAAGCCCATGGTGGCGAAGAAGGTGAACATACTGGCAATCACCGTTCCATAGCCAAATTCCTTCACCAAACCGAATGGCATCACCACAGCATACAACACCACGAACTGCTTGATGTACGAGGAGTAACTGAAGGGGATGGGCGTGTTCCGAATTCGTTCACAGCCTCCCATCACATCATCGAACCCTTGGAGCATTGGAGCAAGTACCAGACGGGATTCGCGAACCAATCTTCCCTCGACAAAATCGTTTTCCAATTCGGCATGCAAGGCTGTCAGGAGTTCGCCGGGACGATGTGGTCCCGGTGTCCCACGCTGCCGCCTCAGGTGCGTCGCAAGCCGTGTCGGAAAGGCTACCAACAGTGCTGCATACCGACGCCGCCGACTAATCCCCTGTTCCCCATCGCCCAATTGAGCGGCCAGAAGCCTAGAAACACCTCGCGAAATGTTGATGAGTTGTCCCAACAATCGTCGACCCTCCCACCACCGGTCATATGCGGTGTTGGTCCGGAACACCAATAGCAGCCCCAGGATGATACCCAGGATCGACAAGAAAGAGGGTCCCAGGGGTACTGCGACCCGAATTAAGTCCTTTTCGACCCACACCACCAACGCCGACCATGCACCCGCACCCAATACATCCAGTGCTAGTGTCCTAAAAACTGGGCTGCGCGGAAAATCCAGCAGCACTCGAATCCAATTCTTTGGGTCGTATGAAATCATCGTTCGCCTCGCAATTATCTCTAAGGCCGGTCACCATGGGCGGAACGGTGTTACTACCTCAATGAGGTCTAGTCTGAACGTATGGCTTGTATAGCTTGCAGGATTCAGTTTAGACGACTCATAAAAACCCACTCGTACACCGGATTGATCGACACTTCGGAAACTCGCCATTCGACCAC
>SXSK01000182.1 GCA_005793375.1 Verrucomicrobiales bacterium
GATGACTACGCGGTCTTCGGCAAAGAGCTGACTCTTGCCGACGCTGCCGCCTTGAAGGGTGGCACGCTCCCGTCGGCTTTGCCGGCGGCCAAGGGCCTGATCGCCTACTGGGACTTCAATGCTGCTGCCGCTACGGCGCCCGTACTCGGTGCGGCCCGTGGTGCTGCTGGCAAGGTGACCCTCACCTTCGAAGGCACACTCCAGTCGTCTGCCACGGCGGGTGGCCCTTATACTGACGTCGCTGGCGCGAGCCCGCTGACGGTTGATGCGACTGATTCCAGGTTCTACCGCGCCGTCCGGAAGTAATTCCGAATGACTCAGTAGTCTCCAATTCTTACAAAAGGCCGGACAGCAATGTCCGGCCTTTTTTGTGGATTGCGGCAGTCCTCTGCCGCTTTTTGATTCCACGACATTCTTGACTGCAACTGGTGTAACCGCGGAGGACGCTGAGAACACGGAAGGGACGGAGGTGTGGCCACCCCGAAAAGTAGAGGCTTACCGCACTCTCAAAGAATAGCGGTAGAGGCCTACCGCACTATTTCTTCGCTCGGAGTCCCGCCTTTAGGCGGTTCGAGTTCATAAGAGCACTGCCGCACGATGCCCTTTGATTTTCGATTGGGCTGATCCTCAATAGCTTCCATTGATGGAAACCTGCACGTAAGGGGCGCCATCTCCATTCAGGAGAAGGTTGGCATCCTCATATTGAAAGCGCCGATCGATGGCGTAGCCCCCTTCCACGGTGACATGAAAAAGGCGGTGGAACCGATACCGAGCACCCGCACCCACACGGATTTCACGGTAGCTGAGGTTATCGTCGTTGAGTGCGCGGGTATTGTAAGCTTTTCCAAAATCCTCCGCGACTCGCGCCGTGATGCCACGGAGTTCGCCACCCACAAAAAACATCCACTCCTGGTTTGGCGAATAGGTCAGTTGCGGTTTCGGCAGCACGGCCCTCAATTGCCAGCCCTCGGCGAATCTCCAGATGACACCGGGACCACCAATAAAGGGAACATCACTTTGATAGTTGAAGTTGAGTCCCGCCACGAAGGTCAGCGACGAGCTGTAGTCGTAGGCCAGTATCACGGTGAAGGGTACATTGAGATCGCCGCCGCTGATGTCTTGAAAGTCGGAGTAAATGCCCGGTCTCAAGTCGGTACGTAGGCTCCACTGATCAGCGAAACGCCATTGATTGCTCAGTCGGAGGTACGTGGATTGGAAGGAATCAGGAACCGGTACCCCGGTGGGAAGATCGAAATAGGCATAGTCCCAACCGGCGCCAATACCCCAGGTGTAGGTTTCACTGCTCGTAAAGAGCCGCGAGTAGTCCAGGCCGAAACGTGAGGCGCTGAAATCGCCCACGGACTGATCCCCGCGATTCAAATCCGATCGAAACGAATGGGTGAATTCCGCTTGGTAATTGGCTTTTGTGCCGCCGGTCATCGGCTGAAATAACATCGGTTGTCCCGCTCCGGCGGACTGCGGTTGGCTTTGGCTTAAGGCAATGGATTGCAACGCCACACTGCAACCCAGTATTGCCGTGGCGGTGAACGATCTTGGTCGGTACTTCATCAAGAGGTCAAACTCGCCCCGTTTTTGCATCTGGCAAGTCCGGCAGTTCGCCGGGACTTCCAGGTCTAATTTCCGGGCCACCAGCGTTCCAAATCCTCGCGCATACGTTCCACACGTTCCGTTTCGAATGGTGCGCGATTAATAAATTCCCCTGGATCTTGGCGCAATTCGTAAAGTTCTAGGGCTCCATTCGGCTCCTGGGGCGGATTGGGAACGATGAGTTTCCAATTGCCTTGGACCATCCACCGCCATCTCAGACCGGAGCTGGGACGATCGAGATCGACAGCATCGTGTGTGAAGCAAGCGCCGAACACGGCTCGACGTTTGGCAATAGCCCCCCGGTCCAAGAGATCGAGACCTCCGAGGCCTGGAGGACTGGTGGTACCGGTTAACTTCAAGAGGGTGGGCATCAAATCCAAACTGCTGACGGCATGATCGTCTTTGTGTGGTTGGATTCGTCCTGGCCAGTGCAAGAGAATGGGAGTGCGGAGCCCGCCATCGTAGGGAGATTGTTTGGAACGGGGGGCGTAGCGACCGGACTGTGGATCCGTAATCCACCCGTTGTCGGTTACATAGGCCACCACGGTGTCTTTGGACATCCCGGTCCGCTCCAAGTGAGTGATCAATTGGCCGCAGGATTCATCGAACCATTCCACCATGGCCCAATACTTGGCGACCGCCAGCGAGTCCGTTCGGGCTCGGTACTTGGCCAGGAGTCGATCCGGCGGCGTATGCGGATCGTGAGGCATCATCGGGGCGTACCACACCATCCAGGGTCGATCCGCCTGTTTTGCAGTAGCTATAAAATCGTAAATGGGTTGCAACGTCTTTCGTCCGATCTCCAATCCGGCGTCGCCATGGCGTCCTCCGCGAGTTCCGTCGCCCAGCGTCATGCCATGTGTGAATCCACCTCGTGAAAAGTGATTTTGCCACCATTTGCCTGATTGAAAACTCAGGTAACCTTTTGATTGCAGCAAACGGGGCAACGTGGGGACTTGTTCGACGAAACGGGATAGCTGTTCCCGCCCAGCACGATAGGACTCGCTGGCGTAGTAGTCCTTCGGGTTCATGCCCGACGGCCGAGGTGGATCATTGCAGACGACCCCGTGCTGATGCGGGTAACGACCGGTAATGAGCGACGCGAGGCTGGGGCAGCACAGGCTGCTGGGGACGTAGCCTCGATGAAATTGGAGACTGCGGCGTGCCAATCGATCGAGATTTGGGGTTTGAAGATGGGGATGTCCCATGAATCCATAGTCCGTCCAAGCCTGATCATCAGAAACAATCAGCAATATATTCGGCGGTTTTTGCGACGTGACCGGGCTCCCGGAGTTGGCTGGAATCACTAGGATCAGCCAGAAAAGACAGAGCAAGGTCTTGGCAATACAGGAACCCGAAAGTTTGCGACAGAGGCTGCGGTAATCCGGTTGAACCGAACGCTGAAAGTTAACGCTAGGGGACATAGTCAATAGAAAATGAAAGGGCTGGTTCATCGATCCGCGCAGATCTTAATGACTTTTTTCATTTATGTAACGGATGGACGTCGTTTCGGTGAGAGTTCAATGTGCTCATTGTGACTGCGTTTGAAACTAACGATCCCCGAGGTTCGGCAATCCCCCGGAAACCGTTGTGGAAGCGGCTGTTGAAATGGGCGCTTTGGATTTTCGGCGGCTCGGTGCTCATCATCTTGATACTGGCTGGTACCGGGTGGTGGTTATGGTCTTCCGGCAGATTGGTGCCGTTGGTGATGCAGTTCCAACTCAAGAATGCTCAAGGCAAAGTTGATCCCCTCGAACGTCCCTGGCCGGACACCAATGCGGTTGGACGGCCACGTCCTTCGTTGCGGCGAGATGCCGCTGCCATTCCATCGGCGGCTGAGTTTTATCAACCCATCGGCATTTGGGGGGCGCATCTTCGCTTGAGCGCCGAGGAATGGCGAGCAATGCAGCCCACGCCTGTACGGGCACGTCCAAGCTTCGATGCGCCCGACGGAAAATTCAGTTTAAGCAATACCAACGCGAGCCGGAATGGCCTATTGGGAGCCATCGGGCTGGATTTGGACTGGACCACTGCGCGTCTGGAGTTCGGAGGCGTGGATTTCACTAACGTCGCGGTGCGCTTCAAAGGCAATGGCACATTTCTTGGGGCACTCGGCGGCGTTAAGAAGCCCTTGAAGGTAGACCTTGGCCGAAATGTGAAAGGACGGTCCGTGGCGGGAGTTCAGGTGCTCAATTTCGGAAATTTGAATGGGGATTTCTCCTGCCTCAGCGACACCATGGCCTACGAGTTCTTTCGGGCGGCGGGAGTCCTCGCGTCTCGCAGCACCTTTGGCCATGTCACGCTCACGGTGGAGGATCTTTGGGATGCCAGACCGTTTGGATTGTACGTCATGGTTGAGAACATTGATGCAAGCTTTGCTCGGGAGCGCTTTGGCACTGACCAGATGGGCTTATTCAAGCCAGTTACTTACGCGTTGTTTGACTACTTGGGTGAGGATTGGGAAGCCTACCAAAAGATTTATGATCCCAAGCTGCCGCTCACGGAGGCTCAAAAACGGCGAGTGATCGAAACGGCTAAACTGGTAACCCAATCCACGGACGAGGACTTTGCACGGCGCGCCTCGGAGTTTTTTGATTTCGATGAGGTCGCTCGATTCGTCGCAGTGAACAGCCTGATTTCCAGTTACGACGGATTCCTCAACAACGGACAGAATTTTTTCATGTACTTGGATCCCCGTTCAGATCGCTTTGGATTTCTACCATGGGATCTGGATCGGGCCTGGGGCGAATTTCCATTCACGGGGACCCTTGAAGACAAGGAGCAAGCCTCGATCGATCATCCTTGGGTAGCGGATCATCGTTTGCTGGAGCGATTGTTTGCTGTACCGGCCTTCAAGGAACTTTACCGTCAGTGTCTCGCGGAGATATTTAGGGCGCATTTTGTTCCAGAGCGCTTGGCAGCTCGGGTGGATCAATTGGCGCCCGTGGTCCGCCCTGGACTCGTGGACGAGTCCGATTTGCGTCAGTCCAAGTTTGAGGAATCGATTGTGGATCCGTGGCGCGCCGAAAAATCCTCTGGTTTTGCTGACATGAGCCCGCAGCGATTGGCCCATCAGCTTAAGCGTTTCTTCGTACGGCGCCATGAACATGTCACGGCGCAACTGGAAGGCCGCGAGGAGGGCGTCGTTTTTCGGGACCGAAAAATGCAACCTCAGAAATGAACCTAAAACGCGAAGGGACCGACCTACCACACACGTGGCAGGTCGGTCTTTGATGAACGATTAACTGTTGAACGCAACGGACACTATTCACTGACTAACAAAGCGAGAAGTTGGTTGGGTCCAGCTTACTGGCGCTGACGGAGTTGTCGGGCGCCTTTGAGCAGGATGGGCAATCCCAAGAGCACCGCGGCAAAATAGGTGCTGGGCTCGGGCACTGGGGCAAACGGGCCGATCAAATCCTGACTGGACCGGGAAGTGGTACCCGACGCACTGGTGACGGCATTCCAGAAAGTGGTGTCGAGGTTAAAGTTGGCGGTCGATGCATTGGCGAGCATCTGGTTGGCACGGGTGGCGACCGTGTTGTGGACTCCAGTCGACCGGAAACCACCATTGACCAAGCCTTCGTTGAGGACGTTGTAGGCAGCCGTGCTGTTGGGATTTGCATTGGGTTCGTAAAGGACTTCCCAGATGGCCAATTGAAGGGCGGCGCCTTCAAGTCGAGCTGCTGTCCGCGCGGCACTGGATGTGCTGGAAAACGCGCCCAGCACACCGCTGGCATAAGCTGAGTAAAGATTAGCGGCTCGGTAGAGGCTACCCGCTTGACGTTGTGCGGGATTGCTTTGGCTGGTCAATGGCACATCGCCAACCCCCCCGGACTTCCACCACCCACTGCCCAGATTGTTGTTCACGTCCAAGCAAAAGGTGATGAACGGATCGCTGTGATTGGGAGGCAGCGGATCACCGTTGGTCAGATCCGCTGAGATAGCGGTCAGATAGGTGGAGTGCGAGCTGCCCTGTGCGAACGGTGTTACTACCTCAATGAGGTCTAGTCTGAACGTATGGCTTGTATAGCTTGCAGGATTCAGTTTAGACGACTCATAAAAACCCACTCGTACACCGGATTGATCGACACTTCGGAAACTCGCCATTCGAC
>SXSK01000183.1 GCA_005793375.1 Verrucomicrobiales bacterium
AGAAGCCATGCGCTTACTTTCAAGCGTGGCCATTGTGAAAAATCAGCCGAGTTCTCAATATCCCGCCTGCCTATTGTTCTTCCGCGGGTCCATCCTTCAACCAATCCGGCCAAACCACTTTTCTTGAAACTGCCCTGGGCAAGCTCACTCCGGCCGAGAATAAACTTGCCACAGTGCTGCTCGCCCGCATGGCAACAGAGGGTCCGCTCTGTTCGCAAGACATCCAAAGTCAACGCAAAGCAAAGACCCACGCGTGGGATTCTACCACCATCGGCAAGAGCACCCTGCAGAAACTTTTTTTCCACGGGCGAGTGCTCATCGCCCACCGTGAGACGAACCGCCGCTACTACGATCTGCCAGAGCATGTCCTGCCCGCATCGATCTTGAACGCATCCATGCCTACCCAAGCCGAAACTACCCATTGGCTGGCGCTACTGAAGCTCCGCCAACATCGCCTCGCCGTGCTCAAAGCTGCGGAACTCCGAGCCATCGCCGATGAAGTCATCCCCATCGCTGTGAAAGACGCTTCGGTACCCCGCCTGCATGTTATGAGGAGCGATGTTGAGATGCTCGAGCCTGCGGCAATCGCAACCAAGGCCACATGCAAACCGCTGTTGCTCGCACCGCTCGATCCGATCATCTATGATCGCCGCTTGGCGGATGGGCTGTGGAACTTCGACTACCGCTGGGAAGTCTATATGCCGGCACACAAGCGTGCGCGAGGTTACTACGCGCTGCCTCTCCTGCACGGTCACCGCTTCATTGGCCACGTCGATGTGAAGGCGGATCGTTCCGCAGGATTGCTTCAGCTCGTTTCCCAAGAAAGCAGCTCCACTGCCCACGCCCGCACGGCAATCAAGTCACTCGCAGCGTTTCTCGGGCTGAATGCGGTATTCTGATGGAAATACCCTGAAGGTGCCAATGAGGTCAGCCCGCCAAAGCCAGTTCAGATTGGCTTTCTGATCAGCAGTCCTTCGCTCCCCCGGTATGCCACATGGAGTTGCGATTTCGTTTCGGGTGATGAATTTAGCGTGGTGATTCCCGCATCATTAACGCGCCTCCTGCGCTCGGAATCCCGAGAAGATTCAATGGGTTCTCGTCCAAACCTTCGGGCTGACCACCGTTCCTTCACGGTCCCTATCCATTTTCCACATCCTCTTTTAGTCAATCGAGAAAACCGCCCTTTCCGTGAGATGCACCCCTGGTGACACGAGTGTTGGGTTTACCCCTTGTCCGGGGATTCATCGCGCTGGTATCGTTCGGCCATGTCCTGCTTGAAGGATGATGTTCCGCACGGACCAGAAGGCGGGAAGGCCTGCTTTACCACGACGCGTTGGAGTGTGGTGCTAGCGGCACGCGGGGATGACTCCAAGACCGCATTTGCCGCGCTTTCCGAGCTTTGCGGTGTGTATTGGTATCCACTTTACGCGTATGTCCGTCGCCGGGGGCACAGCCCGGAGGAGGCAGAGGACTTGACGCAGTCCTTTTTCACGACATTTCTCGCCAAGAATTATCTGGACGATTTGAAGCCTGACATGGGCCGTTTCCGCTCGTTCTTGCTCACCTCGCTCAAACACTTTCTCGCGAACAAATGGGATGCCGCGAACGCTCAAAAACGCGGCGGCGGCGAGGCGGTTCTCTCTTTGGACGACGCCGAAAGGCGATATCAAGACGAGCCCCGGGACCATGTGACGCCTGAAACACTCTTTGAGCGTCGCTGGGCACTCACGTTGCTGGAGCAAGTGCTCGCGCGATTGCGGACTGAGTTTGTCACGACAGAAAAGGCCGAGCTCTTCGACCACCTCAAGGTATTTTTATCGGATGGGGAGAGCGGTGTCTCTTACGCGGAAATCGCCGAATGCAGTGGGTTGAAAGAGGGCACTGTCAAAGTCGCAGTGCACCGGTTGCGGCGCCGTTACGGCGAATTGCTCCGATCCGAGATCAGCCAGACCATCGGCGATCCTCGCGAGGTGGAGGATGAAGTCCGTAACCTCATCGCCGCCCTCTCGAATCGATGACATTTTCTTTGTAACCTTGAGGAGATTTTTCTTCTGTACCGTTCTGACGAGACAGCATGCCTTTGGATCCTGCAACGTGTCCTCGATATCGCGCAGCGCTTTCGAGCGGCGCGCCTGAGGGGTTGTGCCCCAAATGCCTGCTCGCAGCGGGCCTGGAATTACTTGGGGAGACGGTGACCGTGGCGATGAAACCGGGCGGCTTGCTGACCGACTCGGTTCCCGCGAAGCCATTCACTGGCGAGCGATTGCGTTATTTTGGCGATTACGAATTGCTGGAAGAAATCGCACGGGGCTCCCCGGATGGAAAGTTGCTGGCCTCCGGCAGCCTGGACCATACTGCCCGAATTTGGGATTTGGAGTCCCGTTCCTTGTTAACAACCTTGCGAGGGCATTCCGGCCGCGTCTTCACCCTCCAATTCACCTCCGATGGCCAGCGCCTTGTCACCGGAAGCTGGGATGGATCAGTAAAGGTCTGGGCGGTCCCACCACGAACCCCTCCTCCCGAGATCGTTCTGGAGCGTGGTTATTCTGAGGCCATGTATTCCCCGGATGGCCGATGGCTCCTCATAAATCACACTCGCGACGGCCCAAAAAGCGTGGTTCTCCGAGGCACCGAATCGAGGCAGAGCTTCAAAACTATCCGAGATGGACGGGCAAGTTTCTCGCCGGACAGCCTTCGCTTAGTGTGCGTGCGTGACCGGAGTTTCGACGTGTGGGACATCTCCGGCGCGGAGCCTCGGTTTGAACGCAGCGTGCCGTCGGGAACAAGTTTCGATTCCAGAGCGGCGTTCGCGCCAGACGGCAAGAAGATGGCGCTCCAAACGGAAACCAACACCATTTCCTGCTGGGATACCAAACGTTGGAAAATCATCCGCCATATCACGGACGAATTGGGGATTAACGCCAATGTGCAACCCGCCTACTCTCCGGACGGACAGTACTTTGCCACGACAACTCTCAACCGGCATGTGACGCTGTGGAACGTCAAGGACGGGTCCAAAGCCCGCTTGCTCCCAGACGATGAGCCCGAGATGCAAGCCATCACTTTTTCTCCAGACAGCCGTCTGTTAGCGACGAAAAAACACAGCGGGGCAATCCGGCTCTGGAATGTGGCCGCCGGCAGCTTCCAAGAACTGAACGGTGACGTGGGACATGTGGTAAGCCTGGCTTTTTCCCGGGACGGGCGGACTTTAGCCACGGGCAGCGTCGATGGCGTTCTCAAGTTTTGGAACGTGGCGGCTCGCCGCGAGATCATCAGTCTCAAGGCGCACATATTTTTTCTTCGGTAGACTTTGGCGAGAAGTCTCTGACTAAAAAACAACCTAAACCTTCGACTCCATACGATCATGAACAGACACCCCATTATCCCCTGCCGCACGCGAGCGGCCATCCTCACTTCCCTGGCACTCCTGACAACTTCTGTCATGCGTTTGGACGCTCAAATAGTCCCGCCGCCGACCAAGACAACCAGTGAAACGATCAAAGTCTCCGGTATGCTCATGACCAACTTCATGAATCCCACGAACACGCTCGGAACCGCCACGGGCGACCTCCGCGGTGCGGTGGCAGCGACATTGCTGGAATTCAACCCGACCACTGGGCGCGGCCTTGTGCAGCATGAGTGGGTTACGGAAGCCGGGGATCGCCTCCTCTTTGCGCCGATGGCATTCTTGGCCGCTCCCGCCGCCGCCGACCCCGCCTTGGGCTTATTCCATGTCTATTACCCGCCGTCCGACGCCGTTATCGGTGGCACTGGAAAGTTTGAGGGCGCCACCGGCAAATTTACTAGTACTGGCAGCGCCGATTTTGTCCAGGGCCAGACCGTCTTTCGCTACAGCGGGACGATCACGCTCAAAGCTCCGGTCTCCCCGGCGCTATCGCGCGCGGAGATACGCGGAGATCAGTTCCGGTTTCAAGTCCAGGCGCCGACCGCAAGCCGGGTGACCGCGGAAGCGTCTGCCAATCTGACCGATTGGGAGCCGCTGGGCACCAAGGAAAACGTGGGTGGTTCGGTGGAATTCTCCGATCCCAGCATTGCCACGCAACCGAAACGTTTCTATCGGGCACGAAGCGAATAGCCTCGTCGTGCGAGACTCCGATTTGCGAAACAACACGTCACCCAATGGTACAACGGGCGAACGGGAGATGACATGGCGTCTTCCCGCTCGCCGCGACTGGGCAATTCTAAAGCCGCACTGACTTCACCAGAGGTGCAAAAAAAAGGGCGCACTCGGGGAAGTGCGCCCTTTTTGAAACTCTAAGAACCCTTTGGGAGTCTAAGTGAGCGAAATCTTGTCACCCTTCTTGAGGGTCACAATTGCCTTCTTCCACTCGCTGGTCCAACCGCGGGCCTTGGTGTTCTTACGGCGTTCTTTGCCCGGCATGTTGGAGGTGTTCACCTTGATCACCTTGACCTTGAACAACTCCTGAACTGCATGCTTGATTTGCAGGGCATTCGCGCGGCGATCAGCCACCAACGTGTACTGGTTAAACCGATCGGACAGAATCGTACACTTTTCAGTAATGCGAACCGTCTTGATGATATCGAACGTTGTCATGGCTATTACTTGGCGAGGCGTTTTTCGACCTGTTCAAAAGCGGCCTTGGTAAAGACCAACTTGTCGAATTTCAAAATGTCGTAGGGGTTCACATCCTTGCCTGTGGTCAATCCCACATGCGGGAGGTTTCGGCTGGAACGGATCACTGATTTGTCATGACCCCCGATCACCACCAAATTGGTGTTCCCATTCAATCCCAAAACGTCAAGGATTCCAACAAACTCCTTGGTCTTTCCAGCCTTCAGTTGAATGTCCTCCAGAACCATGACATCACCCATTTTGAGACGGGCGCTGAGGGCCTTACGCAAGGCGAGTTGACGAACCTTGGTGTTCACCTTCTTGCTATAGTCGCGAGGTTGGGGACCGTGCGTCACACCACCACCCCGCCACAACGGCGATGCAAATGAACCAGCGCGAGCGCGGCCGGTACCCTTTTGGCGCCAAGGCTTCTTACCGGAGCCGGCGACCTCACCCATGGTTTTGGTGGCATGGGTTCCCAGACGCTGAGCAGCACGATAGGCAACGACATAGTCGTGGACCGCCTGCGTGCCGATGGCGTTCTCGATCACGTCAAATTTGACGTCGTGTTCGCCCGCATCTTTTCCGGTGATATTTTTAACGGAAACTTTCATGGATTAGCTCCTTACTTTTTCTTGGCGCTTGCCGTCTTTCTCTCATCCTTTTTGGCGGCGGCTTCTTTGCGAGCTCTCTCCGCTTCCTCAGCCGCTTGCTTGCGCCGAGCCAACAAATCCGCAAATCGTTTCGTGCTCACACCGAGTTTTTTCGATTCGCGAACAATGATGTAATCTCCTTCGCTGCCAGGACAGCTCCCCTTGATAAGGATCACGCCGTCCTCTTTGCGGACCTGGACAATTTCAAGGTTCTGGCCGGTACGACGAACCTGCCCCATATGGCCAGGCATCTTCATGCCCTTATTGACATGGCCTGGGAACAAACGGCACCCAATGGCGCCAGAGCGGCGATGCCATCCCTTGGCCCCATGGGTCATGTCGCCTCCACGAAAACTCCAACGGCCGACGACACCTTCGAATCCACGACCTTTGGTCACGCCAATGCAATCGACAAATTCACCCACACTAAAGATGTCCACGTTCAAGAAGTCCCCTGTTTTCACCTCTTTGCTGAAGTCACGAAACTCCTTGATCTTCTTCACCGAGGCCAACTTCAACTGTTCGCCATTCTCTCCCTTAGCGTCCGCCTTAACCCCGTGCTTGGTGAGATGTCCAACAGTCGCCTTGGTCAAGCGACCAATCTTTTGGTCCCCAAAACCCAGTTGAACCGCACTGTAGCCATCCTTGTCCTGGCTTTTCACCTGAATGACACGGTTCGGCCCAGCCAAAACCACCGTCACTGGTGTCGCCACGCCATTCCTGTCGTAAACACGAGTGTGGCCCAATTTTAATCCGATCAATCCTAGTGGCATGATGGTTCCTTAAATCTTGATGGTAATGTCGACGCCCGCCGGGAGATTCAATTTCTTGAGCTCATCCACGGTCTTGGCAGTGGGATCCAGGATGTCCAACAGACGCTTGTGAGTCCGTTGTTCAAAGGTTTCCTGAGATTTTTTATCCACGTGAGGGGATCGCGCCACCGTCACGCGCTCAATCTTGGTGGGAAGTGGAATCGGTCCAGCGACTCGGGCTCCCGAGCGCTTTACGGTCTCGACGATTTCACTCGCCGAGGCGTCGATGACTCGATGGTCATACGCCTTCAGTCGAATACGAATACGTTGTCCAGCCATACAAAGAACAGAGTTGGAGTTGGTTGTTAAAAAATTAAGTTCGTGCCGCAGGTCGCTTCTTCGCCGCGTCCATCACTTCACTCAGCACGCTGTTAGGCACTTGCTCAAAGCTCAGCGGCTCCATCACGTAGCCCGCACGCCCCTTGGACAAACTCCGGATCGCAGTCGCGTATCCAAACATTTCCTTCAGCGGCACGTGAGCCGTTACAATGGTCTGTCCCAGCTTGGCGTCAACACCTTGAATCACACCGCGGCGACGGTTGATGTCACCCAGGATATCCCCTTGGTACTCATCCGGTGTCGTGACTTCCACCTTCATCATGGGCTCGAGCAGAATCGGATTCGCCTTGGAGAAGGCGTCTTTCAGAGCGAAAATGCCAGCCATCTTAAACGCGAGCTCGTTGGAATCGACTTCGTGGAATGATCCATAAACCAAACGCACCTTGATATCGATCACCTGGTAGCCGGCGTAAACGCCCGACTTAACCGCGTCCATCACGCCATCTTCAACGGCAGGAATGAATTCCTTCGGAATAATGCCTCCGACGATGTCGTTGATGAATTCCACCCCTTTGCCCTTCTCGTTCGGCTCAACTTCGACTTCGGCGTGACCGTATTGACCGCGACCGCCCGACTGTCGGATGTACTTGCCGACGCCCTTCGCCGCCGCCGTAATCGTTTCGCGGAAGGCAATTTGAGGAGCCCCAGCATTTGATTCGACCTTGAACTCACGGAAGAGTCGATCGCGGATGATTTCCAGATGCAACTCGCCCATGCCCGCGATGATCAGCTGACCGGTATCTTCGTTCGTGTACATCTTGAAGGTTGGATCTTCTTCAGCCAGCCGCGCCAATCCTTCGGACATACGATCGCGATCGTTCTTGCTCTTGGGCTCGATCGCCATGCTGATGACGGGTTCAGGGAACGTCGGAGGTTCGAGTGCAATATCGAAATCTTCGTTACACAACGTATCGCCAGTGGCAATGTTTCGCAGACCCACCAAAGCCGCAATATCACCAGCGAATACCTGGTCAATGTCTTTGCGCTCACTTCCCTGAATGACCATGAGCCGACTCACGCGCTCGCGTTTGCGCGTTCGCGGATTGTAAATTGTGTCACCCTTCTTGAGCTGACCGCTGTAAACTCGGAAGAACACCAGCTTGCCCGCATAAGGATCTGTCCAGAGTTTGAAGGCCAACGAGCAGAATTTTCCATTATCGTTCGGTTCGACCGGAATCATCACCTCGGTGTCCAGCTCATGCCCGGTGGCCGGTGGAATATCGAGCGGCGAAGGTAGATAATCGATGACCGAATCAATCAGGGTCTGTACACCCTTCTTCTTGAATGCACTTCCACAGAGCACCGGAATCAGTTCGATCCGACACGTTAAACGGCGGATTGCCTCTTTGAGTTCAGTCGCGGAGATCGGTTTCTCATCCAGTACCATCTCGGCAATTTTGTCGTCCTTGTTGGAGACGGCCTCGATCAATTCAGCCAAAGCAGCCTTAGAACGTTCGACGTGTTCCGCTGGGATATCCTGGATTTCGTAGCGAAGACCTTCGCTTTGGATATCACCAGTTCCCCAGACGATCGCCTTCTGGTTCACGAGATCGATCACTCCGGCAAATTGGTCTTCGGCACCGATGGGCAGGAAAATCGGGAACGCATAGGCGTTCAACTTCTTGCGCATGTCGTTGAGCGCATTCTCGAAATTCGCCCCAGTCCGATCCATTTTGTTGACGAAGGCGATGCGGGGA
>SXSK01000184.1 GCA_005793375.1 Verrucomicrobiales bacterium
GCGCAACCGTCTTCGATGGAGACGATTGGGTATTTATTGCAAAGGTTCACGTAAAAGTCGACCAGCTCGGGGCCACTCAAAGTTTGCTTGGTGCTCTTCTTAAACGTGTACGTGCCACCCGCCTTGTCGGCGAATTCGGAACTGGCGACATCCAGAGCTAGAAAGATCTGCTTACCGAGTTTGTAGCCGGCGTTTTTTGTGGCCAGTGCGATGACGTCGAGGGCGGCTTCGGCACTTTCGAGTTTGGGAGCGAATCCACCTTCGTCGCCGACGGCGGTGCTGAGGCCCTTATCCTTCAAGACCTTCTTGAGGGAATGGAAGATTTCTGTAATCGCCTGGAGGCCTTCGCTAAAGGTGGCGAAACCGTGGGGCATGATCATGAATTCCTGGAAATCAATCGGGGCGTCCGAGTGGGCCCCGCCGTTGATGACATTGGCCATGGGAACCGGAAGCACCTTGGCGTTTGGCCCGCCGAGGTACTTAAATAACGGTTGGTTCATGGAGGCCGAGGCGGCTTTGGCCGTCGCGAGTGAGACGGCGAGGATGGCGTTGGCCCCCAGCTTCGATTTCTTGAAGCCAGTTCCGTCCAGAGCTAGCATCGTCTGGTCGACCGTGATCTGGTCGCGGGCGTTGATACCTTCCAGCTTGGGTGCGATTTTTTCGAGGATATTGCGAACGGCGGTCTGGGTGCCCTTGCCTCCATAACGCTTGCTCTTGAGGTCGCGCAGTTCGAGGGCTTCGTGTTCGCCGGTGCTGGCTCCGCTGGGCACGGCGGCTCGGCCGATGCTGCCATCGCAAAGGATGACATCTGCTTCAACCGTGGGATTGCCGCGTGAATCAAGGATTTCGCGGGCTTGAATTTCAACAATGTTGCTCATTTGCAGTTTCGTAGTTCCGATGACGGACGCAGGAGTGAAAGGGACGTCTCGTGGAGCGTCAAGGCAGGGAATTGTTCAAATTGAGACGTTCGAGATGACGAAATGGCTGGATGCAAAAGTTTTGGGTGCGTCATTTTGAGGTCAACGGTACGCTGGACATGTGTCACGATCCTTGTGTTTTCGATGGTTACTGATGGGAATCGGCTTCCCCGTGGCTCTGACTGCTGCGCCGGAAGTGCACCTGTTGGTGCCAGGATTTACCGTCGACGAATTGCCGATCGAGTTGAGCAATCAAAACAACTTGCGATTTGCCCCGGACGGTTCCCTGACCTCACTCGGCTATGACGGCAAGGTCTGGCGGCTAAAAGATGGGGATGGAGACGGTTTGGAAGATCGGGCTGAGCCGTTCTGGGAGAAATCGACGTTGAGTGTCCCTGTAGGCATGGCTTGGAGTACTCGAGGGCTGTATGTCTCGTCACACGGCAAAGTTTCACGACTCGAGGATACTGATGGGGACGGACGCGCCGATCAGGAAACCACTGTCGCCTCAGGATGGCCGGCGACTGATGTAGGTAGCGGCGGTGTGGACGCGACTGCCGTTGCGATCCATCCCGATGGTTCCGTCTATTTCGGGCTTTTGGTTGCGGATTATTCAAATGCCTATCGATTGAAGCGGCGCAAGGACTTATCGATCGCCGAACGGGCGTGGCTGGAAAAACGGGGTGTTCATTCCGGAGGAGACCCTGAGGAGTTGGTCTCGCTCTATGATCCTCAGTCTCCTCGCGGTACCATTCAGAAACTGGACCCCAAGACGGGCAGACTGACTACCGTCTGCACGGGAATCCGAGTCCCCTACGCCCTCGCTTGGAATGCCCTCGGTGACTTGTTCAATACCGATCAGGAGGGCGAAACCTGGATGCCGGATGGCAATCCAGTGGATGAACTCAATCATATCATTCCAGGAAAACACTATGGGTTTCCTCCGCCACATCCCAAGTGGTTGCCTGGGTTCGAAAACCAAGCTCCCGCTGTTGGTTTTGGGCCCCAGCATCAAAGCGCCTGTGGTTTGGTCTTCAACGACCCAAAACCTCAAATGACCGTCATCTCAGGGCCGGTGGACCTACCGTTGCCGGCGTCTCCTGCCCAAGGATTGTTTGGACCCGAATCCTGGAAGGGAAACGCCATTGTGGTTGGAGAATCGAGAGGCAGACTTTGGCGTGTCGAACTGGTTAAGGGCACGGATGGTTATCGTGGAAAACCCTCGCTGATCGCCCGTTTCGGCATGCTCATTACAGATGTCGCTATCTCTCCGAGAGGCGATCTGTACATCAGCGCTCATAGTGGTGAGCCGGATTGGGGAACGGGACCGCAGGGGAAGGGCAAACTCTTTCGAATACGATACTCGGATCCCCGGGCGCCTCAACCGTTGGGAGTTTGGGCGGAATCAGCGACGGAGGTCCGCGTACGATTCGATCGTCCCGTGGATTCAGGCATTTTGAGCTCGTTCAGCAATGCTCAGAGAACCATTGGCTTCGGCGAGTTTGTGTCCGCGGGGGATCGTTTCGAAACGTTGAAACCTCCCTACTCAGTGGTTCGTCAACAGGACGCTGCCCCCCGAGGAACGCTTCGAATTTTATCGGCGCAATTGGTTGAGACTGGGACTGTACTTTCGTTGACCACGGATCCGCATCCGTTGCCCGTGAGTTACGCACTCACCATTGGTGGACTTCGGAGAATTGGGGATTCGAGCCCGGGCGAAACGATCGACTTAGAATACAACCTCAAATCGGGATCCAAGCCTGAATTGTTTACAGACAGGTCCTTTTCCGAGCAACAAGTGGCCCAGTTTCCGGTGTGGGCTCCCAAGCTCCAAGCCTCTGCAGGCACGCAAAGTCGAATGGTGACATTCCAGGATGGTGACTGGGAAAATGGGCGCGAGTGGTTCTTCGGGGATAAGCTGGGCTGCGCGAAGTGTCATCGAATTCGAGGCGAAGGCGCCATCGTGGGTCCCGACTTGAGCAATCTCATGCACCGCGATCCTGAGATCATTCTCAGGGATATCCGAGAACCCAACGCTACCCTGCACCCTGACTACGTGACTCATCGCGCCGAGTTAATCAACGGCGAGGTGCTTGTCGGGTTCCTCCGCAGTGAGGGGAGTGGGACCGTGCAGTTGTTTGACGCAACTGGGAAGGACACGGTTGTGGTGCGTACACAGATCAAGAGGCTTTATCCCACCGGCGAGAGTCTCATGCCGTCAGGGCTCTTGGCGGATCTCAACACCAATGCGGTCAGTGATCTGATGACATTCCTGATCCGAGAGCCTGTAGTGCGAAGCGCTGCCGAAGTGGAACGTGTGTTGAAATTGGGAAACCGCGCTGGGTTTGACGTGTCCGCGTCACCGTTCCGTTTGGTATTGGTCGCCTCCAAACAAGATCATGGTCCGGGGCAGCATGATTACCCGGCCTGGCAGAAGAAATGGCAGAGGCTCTTGAGCACTTTACCGAATGTGCAGGTGCAGCTGGCATGGGAATGGCCCACTCAGGAACAGTTCAATCAGGCCAATGTGGTCGTCATGTACTTTTGGAACCATGACTGGTCAGCGAGTCGCCTGGCACAGTTGGATGCCTTTCAAGAGCGTGGAGGCGGCCTCGCGTTGATCCATGCCGCGGTCATTGCGGATACCCATCCTGAACAGCTCGCTCAACGCATTGGTCTGGCTGCCCAACCCGGCCGCGTTAAGTATCGGCATACGCCCTTTCAGCTGAAACTGACTTCAAAATCAGTTTTGACCCGAGGGCTACCCGAATCGTTGGCGTTTTTGGATGAACCTTATTGGCCGATGATCGGCGAAACCAATCAAGTCGATGTGCTGGCAACTGCGGACGTGGATTCCGAACCCAGACCGTTGGTGTGGACATTTGAACGTGGCCCAGGACGTGTGTTTACGAGTATCCCGGGACATTATACGTGGACCCTGGATGACCCATTCTGGCGCTTGTTGGTCTTGCGGGGAATCGCGTGGGCAGGGCGACGTGATGTTGAATATCTGACCGAAATGACCACAAAAGAAACCACGGTGATGAAGTAAGTGGAAACGACGATCACCGAATATCCTGCGTCGCAATCGCTTCCATTCCCACTGCATCGTTACGGCTTAGCCTTAACGATGTCGTCTCGAATCCACTCAATTCGTGTCTCCAGGATTATTCGGGTGGGAAATTGCGAACGTGAGGGATGGGAAGAATTGATTGATTCCGGGACTTAGGTGACGGAGAGCAGCTTGTACTGCTTTTGGGTTGAGCCCAGCGTCAATGTGAGCGTCTTGCCAGCCTGATGTCCGACGAGCTGCTGGCCCAGAGGTGACTGAGGGGTGATGACTAGGATGGTCCGTTTGCCATCGCGAATTTCCGTTCCTCCGGCACAAGGGCCGAGGAAGTACCACGCGATTTCCTGGTTATGCTCCAGCTCGACCAGGGCGCCCAAGCTGATGCGAGCGTCGGGGCCTAGTTCTTGAGCTGAAAGCGATTGGAATTGGGCAATGGCCTGTTCGGTATCGGCGACTTGGCGGGCCTGTCCGCGGGCGAGGTACGAGGCTTCTAGGCCTCGGGTGTCGTATTTGTTTTCGGCTTTGTTTTGTTCATCTGTGGCTTCATCGAAGGCGGCCTTGGCTGCGCGATGAAATAATTCTAGTTCGCCGACGAGATGATCGACGACCCTCTTAATCAGGGTGGCTTTCTTCATAGGGGGTGAAAGGCGGACTAATTCCCCAAACTGCCAACCGACCACAAGAGGCCGCGACAAACGTAATCGATGAAAACGGGATCAGCGAAAGTATCATCGGAATGTCCGTACGTGGTGCCGAAGACTCGGGCTTTACCGTATTGATTAACCCAGATGACGGGTTGGGATTGGGCATCTCGCTCACTAGTCGATGTGGCCAACGGCACCATGTTGGGCGAAGCTTTCTCAATGATGTACAGTTCGTCCTTGGGAGTTACCCAGTTATCTGGAATTGGGCGCACGATCGGGTGGTTTGGTTGAACCTTTTTCACCGGATAACGGCTCATGTGGTCATGGCGCCGGCTGGTGACCCCCAAGAATTCGCGCCAGTCATGAATCTCGGTTGCCCGATAGGTGTGCATGGCGCAATGAATCACGACGGCCGGAACTCCGGCGTGGTGCGCCGATGTAATCTGGCGGATATATTTCGGCGATTTTGTGTCAGCGAAGCATTCATTGTGAACCACCACATCGTAGCCGCGTGCCCATTGTGGATTGGTATAGAGAGGAATCTCGGCGCGTGTGCCTGTGCCACCTTCCTGAACAAGGGTCCACTGAACCGGCGCGTGCCGCGACATGGCGTTGGTCAGGCAGGCGGTTTGGAAGGGGTAATTGTGGCAGCAACCTCCAGTCACCAGGAGCGCACGGATGGGACGCTTCGCGGACATGGATTGCGAGGTGCAACCTACGATCAGCAGCAGCATCAAGCCCCAAACCAGGGATGGAAATGGCAAAGACATTGCCTCAACGTAGGGTTGGGGGACCTATGGGGTCAACGGCTTGGTTCGGAAAGGTGTTTGACGAGGAGTGCGTACAATGGATCTGAGGCTGCCTTTTTTTCCAGGAGCGACCGGAGGAATTGCTTAGAGACTGGGTCAGATTGAGTCCAAGCGATCGCGGCGATCTGGACCCCCAAGTCAGGCGTCGAATGATCCAGCAGGGCCGCAACCTGGCTGGAGTTGGGGATGCCGGTTCCCAATTTCGACAGGGCTGTCTCGCGGGGTGATCGGTAGTTTCCGTCCTGATCCACGTCGAGGTAGACGGGGTTGGTGGCGGCGAGCGTGTAGTTTTCGTAGGTCTTCCAACCGCGATCCTGGACGCCATCGCCGAGGACCACGAAGACTAGGTGGGCATCGTGAGTGGCCGTTTTGAGTTTAAAGCTTAATTTAGCGTTGGTGGGTTTGAGAGGGACGTGCGGAACTGGTTGCTCGGCCACTCGAATCCCGTTGAGGAACGCTATCGCAGTTCTTGGCGTAATCCAGGAGGGCGACGCCACGCGGAGTGTCGCGGAGACTTCTCCGCCGCGGACGGGAACCGTGTCCCCCATGCCGAAACGTTTTTCGACGACGACCTCGGCAAAAATTCCCATGCTAATGGAAGCGCGCCCTTTTAGGAATTGCTTGCAAGCCTCGTCGACTTGAATGCGTGACGGAACCTCGATGGAGTTGGCAATGTAGGTTCGGCCTTGACCTACAGGATCATCGACCGCATGAGTGTCGGAAGATCCGACGCCCACGATTCGTTCTCCGCGATTGAGCAAGCTGAACCAATCGGTGAACAGGTACAACGGGTCATTCAAGAGGGCGGTCGAATTGACCAACTCCATGCCATCGAAGGTGTAAGGCGTGCCGCGCGCTCGCTCCCCTGAGGCGCGATTCAGTCCGTCTTTGGTGAATGGATTTCGAGGGACATCCGGCCAGCGCGGATGGTTCAGGATCACGATACGAGCCCCGCTTTCTCGGATACTTTCAACCACCTTGACCCAATCCGCCTGTTTATGGTTTGGCAGTGGGGCTTTTGGATCAAAGGGGAATGCATTGAAGTGACCATTTTCGGTGGTGACCTCGTTTCCGACGACCGATGTGAAATGTGGTGTCAGATCGAGTCGCCGTTGAGTGGTGGAATAGTCGGTGAGATGGTTGTGATCGGTGGCGATCGCGAGTTCCACTCCTTCACCGGCGATCGTGAGCACCCTTTCGGCAAGCGTCGCATTGCCATGATGACTCAATTCGAAGGTATGGATATGGGTGTCGCAAGCGATGTAGCCTTTGGTGTCTACTTCGCGATGCAACCTGAAACGCAGATGTCGATGATCGTTGGTTCTTGTGGAGAGGTCGAGCCACTGTTCGTGACGACTCCATTCCATTCCCCGTGTGGCGGCGAGACGATATCGGCCTTTGGGGAGGTCGATGCGGATAGTCGAGCCGACAGTGTAAAGCAAGCCGGTTCGCACCGCGACTTGGTTGAGGGGAAACGGAGAGTAAATGTCTGCGGGCTCGCCAGTATCTTTGGTGATCGCGATTCGAGCTGGAAGCGCTTTCAAGAGTCCGGATTCGTGGACGCTCAGAGAGATGGTGTGCAGATCCAAAAGTTGGCGGGTCGGGGTAGGAATCCATTCGATGAGGCCCACAGCGATGTCGTCGGTTGGGTCATCCGGAATGATCTCCAGCCAATTGGTGCCTGGCCGCAGAGCGGTGGCCGGAACAGGGTAATGCCACAGGCGTTCATCACCCACACGGAACAGTTGGCCGATTTCGACTCCGTTGAGTTGAAGACGCCAGACCCCATGAACATCCCGTTGCTTTAGACGCAGTGTCCCGTCCTTCGGGATGGGCACTTCAAACCGCACCGTAAGGTTGGTGGCTTCGGGAACCATCCAGGTTCCGGGCCAATCTCTTACGACGGAATCACCCAGATGATGATAGCCGGCATCGATGAGTTGTGGCGTTGAATTGGGAGGGGCGGCTATTGCGTGGCTTGCGGCCAGTGCCATTAGCCAAATCCAGACCCAGCGAACCTCACCCATTGGAAACCGTTTAGTGGCCATTCGTCGACTTCTACCGATATCCGCCTCCCGAGACAAGGCGGACGGATCATTGTCATGAAAAGGATGCCCAGTTGAAACGGATCGGGAGGGACTACGTAGGGGTTTTGTGAAGTGTTTTGCGCTTCCAGAGGAGGTCATCCACCATTTCCACTTGGCTGCAGATGGCACTTGGGCCGACCGAACTCGGAACTCAAAACCGAGTAAACTGCCATCCTCAGGTCGTCGGAGTTCCTCATTTAGGCGTTTGGAGATCCTCGTGAGAACTGCTGTGAGGCTGTCCATTCAGCTTGGTTGTGAGTGGTGGCCTGAAGTAGAGTTCCGTAAATGACGTCGACATCACCCGTAGTTCAGTTGGATTCCTTGGCAGCGGTCCCGTGTCCATGTGGTCAGGCGCGGCGAGCGTTTGCCCAACAGCCTGGGGCGGTGGCCTCGGTTCATTTGGTCGAAATTTGCGCGGCCGCCAAGGTTCATTACCACCGCAAGACCACGGAGATCTATGTGGTCCTGGAAGGGGAAGGAGAGATAGAGCTGGATGGGCACCGGTATCCGGTGCGCCCATTATCCGCGGTGTACATTGCGCCGGGAGTTCGCCACCGTGCCATCGGTGATCTGAGGATGATCAATATCCCGGTACCCGCATTTGATGCCGCCGATGAGTATGTCGACATTTGAAACTCGCTGGAAGCGAGTCTCAATTGGGAACCCAGCCCTTGCCGGGCTTGTATTCGTAGCTCTTGTCTCGACAAGCCGTGTTGGCGCTGGCGAGACCCAGTAGGGCCAGGAGAAGGAGGAGGTGCGATAGTCGTGCTTTCATAGGCGCCATTCTAGCGGCTAAATGAGCACTTGTCGAAGACCTCAAAGATGTTTGCTCGAGATGGTGGGAATGGGCATGATTTGCGCAACGCGAGATGCCGAAGACACACAAGTCGCTGAAAGGGCAGCTTCTGCTGGATGGCGGCAAGCTGCATGGCTCCTATTTTCACCGTTCGGTGGTATTGATCTGTGAACACAACGCGGAGGGAGCTTTTGGGTTGGTGCTCAATCGGCCGAGTGACAACCAACTGGGAGATGTCATCACAGAGAATCTGCCGGAATTGTTGCGAGCGCGGCGGCTGTATGGTGGTGGGCCTGTCCAGCCTGCAGCCATGAGCTTCCTGCATGCGGACAATTATTTGCCTGACCACAACGTCTTGGAGAATCTGGTAGTAGGGCATGATTTGGCGCGATTGATTGAAATTGGCGCCAGTTGGTCTCCCACGCAGCAATTGAGGGTTTTTGCGGGTTATGCCGGCTGGGCTGCCGGACAACTGGATGACGAAATGCGCCGAAATTCGTGGTTGCCATATCCAGCGTCGATCGGACTGATTTTCATGGATCCGGCTGAAAGGATATGGCAGCAGATTCTGCGGAGTCGAACGGATTGGAGGGAGCGGCTCCTGGGTGATTCCCCAGAAGATTTGACATCGAATTGAGGAATAACAGTGAGCCAGAAAGTTTTTATCTTTGCGGTCATTCACGAGGCCAAGCCATTTCTTCGAGGCCTGAGACAATCAGGACAAAGACTGGAAACGCTCTGGCATCAGAACATTCCCATTTTGGATCCTGCGTGGTCCTTTCAGGGTGGACAAGTCAGGGTCAGTGGCATGGGACAAAAGCATGCTTCGGAATTGATGGAAGGGTTGTTGTGCCATTCCTCGGATGTGGTCTACACGTGCGGGTTTGCCGGTGGATTGAATCCTAAATGGGCCACGGGCGACGTCCTCTATCATGCGGATCCTGAAATGGAGGACGTGGAATATCGATTGCGGCGCTCGGGGGCTAGTCCCGCACATTTTGCTTGTGAATCTCGAGTGGCAACGAACCGAGATGAGAAGGCTTCCCTATTCCATCAGAATCAGCAAGACGCCGTAGAAATGGAATCGGGAGTTGTTCGTGAGGTGTGTCGTCGGCGAGGGATACGATCGGCGACAGTCCGTGTGATCTCAGATGCCGCCCATGAAGATCTGCCGCTGGATTTCAATAGCTTAATGACACCTGACATGCGGATTGATGGTATTCGACTCGCTCTGCGCTTGATGGGCAAACCGGGGAAAATTGCAGAACTAATTCGGTTTCAGTCGCGCCTGAAGTTGGCAGCTAAGCGACTGGCAGACGTTCTGATGACGTTGACGTCGCCCTAATGATTTAGGAGAACCCCAGCAGACGTCCGCTTTGGTAGAAAGCGAAAGCCAGGATCCACGCGAGGCCGGTCATGTAAACCCATTGTAGGAGGGGCCATTTCCATGAATTCGTTTCCCGGCGAGTGACGGCGATGGTGCTGACGCATTGGAGGGCGAACACGTAAAAGACCATGAGGGTGAGGCCGGTCAGAGTCGTATAGACTTTTGATCCATCCTCGCGCCTCTCTTGTTGTAACACCGATGCCAGGCTGGCAGCGCCGTCATTGGAATCGTCCACCGAACCGATGTTGTAGACGACGCTCATGGTGGACACGAAGACTTCGCGTGCTGCGAAGCTGGCGACGATGCCGATGCCGATTTTCCAATCGAAGCCGAGGGGTCTGATACTGGGTTCGATCCACTGTCCCAAGCGACCGGCAAAACTTTCCCGCAGTTGGCTCCCGCTCTCCTCGAGATCCAGCGCGAGGAGCTTTTCGAACAAGGCTCGTTCGGGAGACGCATTGGTTGGGGCGTCGGCTTTAGAGAATTGGGCGCGTATCCGACTGATTTGGTTTGCGAATTCTGCCGGTGAATTAAGGTGAGTGAAGGCGCTTTCAGCAGCTTGGAGACGCTGTCTTTCGTAGTCATCGGCGCGTTCCGAACTTCGGGGGTAGGTTGCAAGAAACCACAGCAGAATGTTGATTCCGAGGATAACAGTGCCGGCGCGCCGCACGAACAGGCTGGATCGATCCCACATGTGCCGAAGAACGACTCGGAGCATTGGGCGTTTGTAGGGGGGCAATTCGAGGATCAGCAGTGGTGCGTCACCGCGCAGTAGAGTTTTTTTGAAGACCCAAGCCATACCGAGCGCTCCGACGATCCCCAACAAGTACATGGCCAGTAGGGTGATTCCAGGCAGCCCCAAAACGCCTAGCCACCGCCTATCGGGGATACAGGCGGCTATGAGGATTGTATAAACGGGCAGGCGGGCCGAACAACTGATGAGCGGCGCCACGAGGATGGTGACCAAACGATCTTTGGGTGTTTCGATGGTGCGGGTGGCCATGATGCCTGGGATGGCGCATGCAAAACTGCTGAGCATCGGAATGAAACTCTTCCCATGCAACCCGACCTTGCTCATAAAACGATCCATGAGAAAGGCCGCGCGCGCCATGTAGCCGGTGTCCTCCAGTAGGCTAATAAACAAAAACAGCAGACAAATCTGTGGGAGGAATACAAGAACGGCACCCACCCCTTTGATCACCCCATTTGCCAACAAGTCTTGCAGATCGCCAGGCCCGATCCAATTGCCAACCTGAGACGCCAGCCATTCCACCCCCGCTTCGATGGCATCCATCGGAATCGAAGCCACGGTGAAAATGGTCTGGAACATCAACGCCATGATCGTCACGAAAAGGGCCAGCCCCCAGAACTTGTGGGTGAGAACTCGATCGAGCCGATCCGAGAATGTTTCTCCGGGGGTGACTGTCTCTGTCGTGACGTGCTGTTGTATGGCGAAGACGCGTGCGTAGCGTGCTTCAATCGCCGCACTTCGCCAGTCCACACCGGCACTTTCCAGTCGAGCGCGAGCCTGGGTGACCGCGTCTCGAATGGATGCTGGATACTGGTTCAGGTTCGCACCGAGGAGTTTGTCGTCACTCAGGACCAGAATGGCTTCGGCAGCGGCCAGTCGCTTGCGATCTGGTAGTGTTTGTTCGAATCGTTCGATCAGTCCCTTTGCCTCCGCACCGAAACGCTCGGGGAGTTCCAAGAATGAACGGATCGCAGGACGCGGGGCCTCTTCCAGTTGGGGCTGCCGCGATTGGATGGCGCGATCTCGGATCAATCGTTTGAGCGTCTCTAGGCCTTCCCCAGAGCTGGCGACCATGGGTACGACGGGGATTCCGAGCGCTTTGGAAAGGGCTTCGACATCGATTTCGTGGCCGTTGGTTCGGGCCACGTCCATCATATTGAGTGCCAGAATGGCCGGATGACCGAGTTCGATGACTTGCGTGGCGTAGTAGAGATTCCTCTGAAGGTTGGAGGCATCGACGACCAGGATCACCACGTCCGGAACCGGGACGTCCACTAGCTTTTGAAAGAGAACATCTCGGGCGATTTGTTCGTCCAAAGATTGGGGGCTGAGGCTGTAGGTTCCTGGCAGGTCCAGGAGTTGGATCGGGTGATCAGGGCCAGCACCCAGCATGGCGCCTTCCTTACGTTCGACGGTGACCCCAGCGTAGTTACCCACCTTGCCACGCAAACCGGTGAGCGCGTTGAACAGGGTTGTCTTCCCACAATTGGGATTCCCGGTGAGGACGGCGGTGAAGCTTTTGACAGTGCCTGACATGAGAGGCGGAGTCAGGACTGCCGAACCATGACCAGTTCGGCCTCGTGCTTACGGAGGGACAAGTTGTAGCCTCGGACGCGGATTTCGACCGGATCTCCCATCGGGGCGAATCGAACCAACTCAATAATGGTGCCGACCAGCAGGCCCATTTCCAAGAGTCGCGCTCGCTGCTCGACGGGAATGCGAATTTCGGTCACGACACCGCGGGTCCCGGGCTTTAGGGAAGCGAGCGTTTGGGAATCATTCATAGCGATCGAGCGGTTCGAGGTGGAGGGAATCCCAATCAGGGTGCAACACGTCCGGGCAGTGGTTCTACCCAAATTGATTCCGCCAAGCGTACGTTCAAACCGAGGCGAGCATTGCAGACTTGGCAGAGAATGCTGCTTTGAAGGCTGATCAATTTGATTTGGCAATCCTCGCTGAAGCCCATTTCGCGGAGCCGCTGGTTGACTTCGTGTGACGCCGTCAGTCGTCGAACGATCACCAGGGAACCAGCTTTGGCACGGCTCAGCGGCAAGAGGACCGGACGGGTTTGGTCCTCCGTGGCTGCTTGCTTGGCGCGGATTTCGTTCAACGGCTCACAACGTAGGAATCGGGTCGACGCCGAGCAAGGCGCCCCTGTGTCGGGCGGTTGCGGTGGGTTGTCGGCAGTTTGCGGCGTCGAGCTCTAAGGATCACGGCTTGCGTGGCCTGGGTTGGGTGATAGTTTCCGCGCGGACCTGTCCGAGGCGTTAATAACCCGGGCGGGCTTGATTACAGAACCTTCGAATCATTTCTATGGCACACGAACTCGCTCCTCTACCCTATCCCAAAGAAGCTCTTGAACCGCACATCGACACCTTGACGATGGAGATCCACCATGGGCGTCATCACAAGGCCTACGTGGACAACTTGAACAAAGCCCTGGCTGGCAATGCGGCGCTGGAAGCGAAATCACTCGAGGCGCTGATCCGGGATCTCGCCTCGGTGCCGGATGCGATCCGCGGCCCGGTGCGCAACAACGGTGGCGGGCATTGGAACCATACGTTCTTCTGGCAAATCCTGAGCCCTAAAGGTGGTGGGACGCCTGCAGGGGACTTGGCTGCCGCGATCGCTGCTGCCTTTGGGACCTTTGCCGATTTCCAAGCCAAGTTTGAGGCGGCTGGTATTGGACGCTTTGGAAGCGGTTGGGCTTGGTTGGTGGCCAATCAGGGCACCCTGCAAATCGTCTCTACCGCCAATCAGGATAACCCGTTGATGGGTAAATCCATTTCTGGGGTTGAAGGCGTGCCGGTGCTGGGCGTTGACGTGTGGGAACACGCCTATTATTTGAAGTACCAAAACAAACGTGCCGATTACCTCAAAGCGCTTTGGAATGTGATTGATTGGAATGCGGTTTCGGCCAATTTCGCCCGCGCAAAGTAATTTGGCTCGCCACTCAATCGCCAAGAGTTTTCTGCCAGCCGACCCTTGGGTCGGCTGGTTGCGTTTTCAGCACGACTAACGATTCGATTGGGGACGTCGCGGACGGCGGATTGGGCCGCCTTTATTGGAGCTTCGTCTGGAGGCTCGGTACTGTTCTTGTGCCGCACGTCGCTTTCCAGAAGTCAGCGGGCGCCGGGCTCCGGGTTTACGTCGTGGCTTAGCTGGTCTGGAACCTGGGGCCAGAGGGGAATTTGGGCGAACGGGTGCCCCAGGGGCCGCCGCCTTGCCATAGACCTGAGCCGAACCGGGACGTCTGGGTGCCGTTGCACGCGGAGTTGGGCCAGGGCCACCAAGGCCACCTCGACGCGCCGGCGAGGCTGGACGGTCACGGCGTGGAACGGGTGCTTTCGCGGAGAGCTCCGGTTGAGGCTCCTGAGAACTGGCACTGGCAGACTTAGCTCCCGATCGGGAGGTTCCTCCGCGGTGGATAGGTTCGATGGTTTTTGGACGAGGTTTAGGAACCAGGACCAAGGGGCATCCTTCGTACCCGAAGGCTTTTCTCAACTCTGCCGAGAGGTATCGGCGATAGGGTTGGTCGAAATCATCGTCTCGGTTGACGAACAAGAGGAAGGTTGGTGGAGCCAGCCGAACCTGGGTGGCGTAATAGAAATTTAATCGGCGGCCGCTCGCGCTGATGGGCTGACGTTGCTCGATGGCCTGATTGATGGTTCGGTTCAGGATGGACGTTGGGATCTTCTGGCGCAGTTGACCAGCCACGAATCGCACGGTTTCGAGAAAGCGGTCCAATTGAAAACCCTCTTTGGCAGACGTGAAGATGACGGGAGCGTAGTCGAGAAAAAACAACTTTTCTTGAACCCACTCTCCGAACTCCGAGAGGGTGGTCATGGGCTTCTTTCGATCGTCACGATCACGATTCCTGGCTTCGCGGATCCGTACCTCCTTTTCCCGGGCTTGGCGGACGGCATCCTGGACGAGATCCCACTTGTTGACGATCAGGATGCAGGCGCGGCGTTCCTCAATAATGATGTCGGCAATCTTTTTGTCCTGCTCGAGAATGCCGGCTTCGGCGTCGAGGACGAGGACCGCGATGTCCGAGTTCGCGATAGCCTCCTTGGTCCTGGAAACGCTGAAATACTCCAAAGAGTCTTCAATTTTCCTGGCTTTGCGAACGCCGGCTGTGTCGACGAGAACATAGCGTTGGCGGATGCCGTCGGTATCGATCTCGAAGGGGACATCCACAGCATCGCGAGTGGTTCCGGGAATGGGGCTAACCACCACACGGGCGGAGCCCGTGAGGGCGTTGATGAGAGAAGACTTACCGACGTTGGGAC
>SXSK01000185.1 GCA_005793375.1 Verrucomicrobiales bacterium
CAGTGGTCGAATGGCGAGTTTCCGAAGTGTCGATCAATCCGGTGTACGAGTGGGTTTTTATGAGTCGTCTAAACTGAATCCTGCAAGCTATACAAGCCATACGTTCAGACTAGACCTCATTGAGGTAGTAACACCGTTCCATCGGGCTTCATGGAAGCGATATTGACGTAACTTCCTACTAGACTGGCGATTCACCGCAATCACTGCACCCGAATCAGGTATCCAACGTTGATGATGATTGGGCATTCGTGGGCCATTTGTACCAATCCATGCGGCACGGTCGAAGCAAATTTCGGTCGCGGCGTTCTAAGGAGGCGCATCTCAGAGTTGTCGGAAATCTGGAGATCGGTTGTCCTTAACCTTCCTACACACGTCCCGCCTTCGGGGAGGCGGCACGCCGGGAGAACCACAGATGGCGGAAAGCACGGTTCGGAATGGGAATGGTTCTCAGTCTTCCTCCGCGTCTCTTCGTCTCCGCGCCTCCGCGTGGCCGCCTCCGGATCCGCCGTGCGGGACCCTTCATTTGCAATGCAGATGGCGAATGCAGTGCAGCGCCCCTCATGGAGCCCATCGATGGATGCTGGTGGCCGGCGCTGAGAGGCCGCCTGTTTTGGGGCCAAACTCGCTCGTCTATGTGATCGGTTCAGAATGACTAAGGAGGACACGTCTCGTTTGCACAACTCGAGCTAAGCACCGTTGGCATACCGGCGGCTTGTAGGGTGGTATGAACAAACTGAACAACAACGGATCTATGAAAATTAAACTCGCCGCAGCCCTAGTCCTCAGCCTCACCTCCATCCAATTGGCCAATGCCGCTCTCAGCGTCACCGGTTCGGTCGGGGGCGCTCCGACTGGCGTCAATAAGATCAACTTTGACAACCTGAGCTTGGGTAACACCGGCGGTGTCGCCAATGGCCCGAATGGAAGCCTGACAGTCAGCTTTACGGGTGATGCTCAGACCGTGGTGAATTCTGTGGGCGGGCAATATGCCGCGCCTTGGCTCTCCGGCGGCAATGGCAACGGCTTTGGTGCCGGTGGCGGTAATCAAGCTAACGGTGCCGACACCACGAGGTATCTGTCGACGGGCGTTGGATCTGTCACGTTGACATTTGAGTCGCTCCAGCAGTATTTGGGGCTTCTGTGGGGTTCGGTGGATGGTTACAACAAACTCGAATTCTTCAATGGCAACGTCTCTGTAGGCTCCATCACGGGAGCCAACGTGACTGCCAGTCCCAATGGCAACCAAGGCGTCAATGGAACGTTGTACGTGGATATCAACTCCACACTGGGCTTCGACAAGGTGGTCGCCAGCAGCAGCAGCTACGCCTTCGAATTTGACAATGTGGCATTCAGCGCGGTTCCCGAGCCTTCGACCTACATTGCTGGACTCATGCTGGCCTTGCCAATCGTGGTTCAAGGCGCGCGCCGAATGAAGAACCTCAAGTAAACCGAGGGAACGACGACGATCTTGCCGTAGCTGTTTTCAGTGGAATCGAATGATAAGCATCTGAGGCGACTCTCCTGATCCTGAAATGCTTGCCAGCAGTCCAGTCATTGGCTTCTTGGTCGCCTTATTGGGATGTCGACAGTATACTGTCCCCGATGAGTCGCGCCCTTCGATTGCCCATCTTGTTGGTGGTGCTGGCTGTCCTGCTTGGAGTCGCCATCCGTTGGCGGCAGCGGGCCGCGGGTCGATCGTCGGCCGCCGTTCGGCCATCCATTGCCACCGAGGCCCAACAGCGTGGACTGTTGAGTCCAGCAACGCTCGCCCAACTGGAGTCCCTGGAGGCGCAACGACGTCATGCCGATCAAACGGTCTGGGCACCTGAACTTGACGCCCAGCGCCATGAGGCGGTGTTCATCCATCTCTGGGACACACTGCGCCAGAGCGCGGATCCACTGACTGTTCTGGCGGAATTCCCGTTTGAGACAATGGAACTCGCCACTTCGACAGCACCTGAGACGCTAGACCATGACATCCTGCTACATCGGACTTCGGGCGCTGTCCGCACACTGAATTCGGTCGAGTTGAGACGAATGATCCAAGATTGGGGGCGCCAAGGGTGGACTTTGGATGGTTCCGAGTGGCGACATGTCCAGTTTGATCCTGCCACGAATGGCATCGCACGATCAGTGTTCACGATGGAATTACACCTGGCGCAATCGAATCCACCACGGCTTGCCATCATTCGTGGACGGCTGCGTGTCGAATGGAAAGCTTCTGTGGATCGCGAGATGGCACCCGTGGTGCGCCACATCGATGCGACGGCACTCTCAATTTACAGTCGTGCCGCACCACCGTTGTTCGAACGGGTCTTGACGGAAGTGATATTACCGGATCGCGATGCGATCTATGTCGACCCTCTGATGTTATATGACCTGGATGGCGACGGTCGTGATGAGATCGTATTGGGCGGCAAGAATCGCCTGTATTGGAACAAGGCCGACGGCGTGTTCCAGGGGATGAGGTTCTGCCCAAAGCTCCAGTCGAGGCTAAGCACAGCGATTTTCGTCGACTTTGATCGCGACGGGCAGGTGGATTTTTTGGGAGTGGATCATGAAGGATTGTTGCTCTTCCGGGGGGATGTCGCTGGCGGCTTCACCGGAACACCAGAGCGTCAACCCATGCCCGATCTGCTGAATCCCTTCGTCCTTTCGAGTGGCGACGTGGACGGCGACGGCGATCTGGATTTGTGGTTGGCCCAATACAAGGTTCCGCTCCGATTTGGACAGATGCCGACTCCTTATTACGACGCGAATGATGGATTTCCGTCTTACCTGATGCTCAACGATGGGCATGGAAGGTTCCGGGATGCGACGATAGAGAGCGGCTTGGTGTCGAAGCGTTTTCGTCGGACCTACAGTGCATCCTTCTGTGACATGGACAATGACGGCGACCTGGACCTCGTCAACGTGAGTGACTTCGCTGGAGTAGATCTCTACCTCAACGACGGGCAGGGGCGCTTTCGCGACGTCACCGAGACCAGATTGCCAGAGCGGCATTTGTTCGGCATGGCCCACGCCATTGTTGATTTTGACAACGATGGACGGCCTGACTTGTTTGCCGTGGGAATGAATTCCGCAGCAGCCGAACGCCTCGATCATCTGGGTTTGGGACCACTGGAACATCCTGAACTTGCAAGCATGCGGAAAGTGATGACCTACGGGAACCGGACATTCCTGAATCGCGGAGATCACTTCGAGCCTGCGCCATTTGCCCGCCAGATTTCGACCTCGGGCTGGGCGTGGGGCGTGACAGCTTTTGATTTTGATAGCGATGGAGACTTGGACTTGTATCTCGCCAACGGCCATCGGAGTCAACGCTCAGTGAAGGAGTATGATCCGCAATTCTGGACCCAGGACATCTACGTGGCCGGGTCCGAAACCAACGCGCTCCTCGAGCTCTATTTCGATACGAAAACTGGGCAGAGTTTCGGTGCGGGCGATAGCTACGGTGGGCACCAGCGGAATGTCTTTTACCTCAACGCCGGTTCAGCTGGTTGGCATGATGTGGCTTGGCTCTTTGGGGTATCGTTACCTGAAGATTCACGGGTTGTGGCGAGCGATGACTTCGATGGTGATGGGAGGCCCGATCTGCTGGTGCTCACCGAAGAATATTGGCCGACGAATCGGCAAACACTCTCCATCTTTCGGAATCGGGTTCCGGGCACCAATTGGGTGTCTTTGCGTCTGACATCCGCCGATGGTTATGTCGCGGGCGAGCCGACCGAGGTCGTTTTGAGTACTCCCGCCGGGAATCAACGCCAATGGTTGCTCAGTGGGGATGGGTATCGGAGGCAGGCGGCACCTTACGTCCATTTCGGATTGGGTCGTGCTCAATCCATCGACCGGCTCGATGTGAAACAACGCGGCAGGATTCTCTGGACCGCCGATCGGCCGGGGCCTGGACAAGCCTTGCGGATGAACCAGCGGAAGAATCGCTGAAATTCCCTGCTCAGATCCATCGCGGAACAACCAGCTTAACCTGCCGGTACAATATCGCCCAAGCAGCGATGCCAGAGGTGCGCCGCAGTCATTTCCCCATGGATTTCGCGTTTCGCGTCGCTTTGGTCATCAACCAAGTCAAATCGATCAGAAATTTGGGATCCTTCGACACGATGGGGGCGACATCGATGTTGAGTGGGATGTCCGTCTTGCTGATGGGTTTGCAGATTTCGTTTCCCTGCCATTTGTGGATTTCCGAGTGACCGTCGGCGAAGGCGAAGCCAGCGGCGCGGTGATGATAGCTACTTGGATAATCCACGAATTTTGACGGTTTAACCGGATTGCTGTCGAACCCGAGCATGTCGGTCACGAAATAGCCGTCGTTGATGCTATCTTCACGCTCATCCAAGAAGACAAAACGGTCGGAGGGAGCATCCAAGTCCGATTCCTTTAAGTAGACACGCCAACCGCTCGCTGTCGGTGGAAACGAGGCGCCTGAAGCGCCCCATCCTGAGCCACCTACCCAGTTGTTCATGGACATGCTCCGAATCCGAGGCACCTGACGTTTCTCACGAGTATTGTTCGCGAAAACCCTATCCGCCGGGCAATGCCAAATACCGACACTTCCAGCGCAGTAGGGCCAGAGTTTGCTCTGCTTTGTGTAGCGCTCATGGTCCCAGTTATTGGCGTCACTCAGGTTATTCTTCGTGAGCCAGCTGCCTCCGGTCCAATTGGGGATTGGCCTGCCGTTGAACGGGTGGGTCCACTCGGAGGCCCCGATCAAGTTGTCGTTATTATCTAGGTTATACATTTTCCAAGCCACCATGAGCTGCTTGGTATTGCTCATGCAGAGGATGCCTGTGGCCTTCTGCTTGGACTTCGCCAATGCTGGCAGCAGCATTCCAGCGAGAATGGCGATAATCGCAATCACGACCAAGAGCTCGATGAGCGTAAAGGCGCGTCGTAGGCTTTGGCGGTTCATCAGCCTGACGTAACTGGCCACTAAGGCGGGATTCCTTTTCATAAGATTGGGGGATGCTTATTTCTTGTGCTCGATCGAAGCAGATCACGCAAGAAATCTTTTTGCTACGCGAGGCAAAAGGGCGAATCTCCGAGTTGCCGACATTTGGAGATGGGGGTGACGTATGAGACTCAATCTGGTTCAAAGCCCGTTCGCCTCTGTGAATCCACTCCCTGCGATTTTTTCCGAGACAATCGGATCGGTAATTCGCTAACGATTATGGGTGCAACAAGCCCGTCGTTTGACTCATCGCCTCAAGTATCCCGCTCGCGAAACCACCGACCTTGGCCACGGGCGAGAGTTGCTGGCTGGGTTCGACCAAACGATTGTCATGCGGGTTTCGACGAATGAAGGGACGAGTCGTGGTATGCCGGGTTGGTTGACTCAACTTCACCAGTTGGGTGATCAACTGGTTTCCATCGCCTTAACTCTCCAGTTCATGCTGGCCTCCTCGGCGTTTGCTGCGTTACCGCGCGATGCAGTCCCGCTGGATGCGGGTGAACTGCCAGTGAATTTTCGATTGCACGTTGAGTTCGATCGTCCGGGACAAGGTGCTGTCCGATTGGGGCGAGAAGTGATTGTCCCTTTGGCCGGCGGAACATTCTATGACGTCGCAGTGGAACATCCGGCAACCAGTGCACCTGTGCTTCGGGCATGGGCAGACGGGAAGTTGGTTCAAGGGCCGAAGGAAATGCCGGCCCTTTCACGCACAGGGACCCGCGAATTCCCCGACTCCAAGCTCGATTTTGGCAAGGACTTTACTGGTTTGGTGAAATTCGAAACTAAAGCGGGGGGCACACTCTTCTCGAAGTCGCCGCCTCAGGGGGATTGGGCGGCAGACGCCAAGGCTTTGTTTATTCGCGATGGGCGGCTGGTTTATGACATTGGTTGGCTTGGGTCTTTGAATGGGGGCGGCGTCGTGAACGATGGAAAACCGCATATCGCTGTCTTGGTCGTTGCCGATGGAAACACCAGCCTCTGGCTCGATGGTAAAATAGTGGGCCGCAAGACAAAATTTTCGCGCGCAGATCAAGCGGAGCACATTCTTAAAGTCGGACGTGCGTCTGCAAATTTTGGGGGCGATTTCACCGACGGGACGATCACGCAGGTCCAGGTCTGGACGCGTGCGTTACCTGACGATGAGGTGGCCGCGCTGTTTCGAGATGTGGCCGGAGCCAATACGCCCGATTTCATCCACAGCGCGTCCAAAAGCGAGGAGCGTCCCCGAATTGAACTCTCACCAGGTGTCGTCCTCAAAACTGTCTGGGTACAACCGTTGGAACCGACCGATCACACGGAGGTCGTCGCAGGATGGAATCAGACAACACTTGAGGCCGGAAGAGAGATCTACCGAAGTTTGTGTTTCGTATGCCACGGTGATAAGGAACAACTTGGATCGCTCCCCACGGCCTTGCGCTTCAGCGAAGGTGAGTTCAAAAACGGTTCCGACCCCTTCTCGATGTACGTGACATTGACCAAGGGTTTTGGCCAAATGGTGCCACAAGGCCAATACACCACCGCTCAAAAATACAGTGTCATTCAGTACATTCGCGAAACGTTTCTCCGGCCGCACAATCCGCGAGCCTTGACGGAGGTCACTCCGGCTTATCTGGCATCTCTGCCGAAGGGACTGATTCGGGCCGAAGCGGAACAGGAGGACCAATCCCCACCCCCGTATCGGCGCATGGATTTTGGGCCCGCCCTGTTCTGGAGCTTTCAAATCGCCCCTGGCCACATTGCCCAGAAGGCGATCGCGGTTCGTCTCGATACAGGTTCAGGAGGTGTCAGCAAAGGCCGGGCATGGATGATTTACGATCATGACACGATGAGTGTGGCGGCGGCGAGCACTGGCGATTTTGTGGATTGGAAAGGGATTGCCTTTGATGGCAGCCACGGTACGCACACGAGTCTGACAGGAGACCGGCATTTCGTGAATCCACCTGGACCTGGCTGGGCGTCACCCGAAGGGAAATGGGACGATTCCAGATTACAAGGACGCGACGGTCGTCGTTATGGTCCGCTACCATCAGACTGGGTGCGATACGAGGGATTGCATCTGCACGGCACTAATGTCGTGATCGCTGCCGACGTGGGTGGTACTCGTGTTCTCGAGTCGCCAAGCTGGTTGGATTACGGTTCAGCCCCGGTCTTCGCTCGCACCTTGAATGTGAGCTCATCCCGGCAATCTCGATTGCTTCGAGTGGCGCCCATCACAGTCAATGTGGCGCTGGTTGGCGACGGTCTGCTGCAGCAGGAAGGGGGTTATTGGATCGCAGAACTTCCAGGTGGAGCGAAGACGCGGTTGCTCATTTCACGTGCAGACGCTGCTTCCCTGGCCGTTCTAGGGAAACGATTCACCGCATCCTTGGAATTGGAGCCGTTCACCCGAGGAGGGCCGCCCCGGTGGACTGAGGATGTCCAGACCCGCTCGCAACCGGGCGATCCGAACGGTGCGTTCATCGCCGACACGTTCCCGTTGCCCGTCGAAAACCCGTGGGAAAGCTGGATTCGGCCGGGAGGATTTGATTTCACGCCGGATGGTGTCGGGGCCATCGTGGCCACCTGGAATGGAGACCTCTGGCGGGTCGATGGGATTATGGCCCCGGCGCCGGCTATTTTGACGTGGAGACGAATCGCCAGCGGCCTCTTTCAACCGTTGGGAGTTAAATTCCGAGGGAACGACTTGTTTGTGACTTGTCGCGATCAATTGGTCCGATTGCGCGATTTCAACGGGGATGGAGAGATGGATTTCATCGAGAACTTTAACAACGATCATCAGGTTACCGAACATTTTCACGAATTCGCCATGGGATTGCAGACGGATGCCGCAGGCAATTTCTACTATGCCAAGTCGGGTCGACACGCGTTGGATTCCGTGGTGCCGCATCACGGCACCTTGTTGCGGGTGAGCGCTGACGGGCGGCGGACGGACATTCTAGCGACCGGTTTTCGAGCGGCCAACGGGGTTTGCCTGAATGGTGACGGGTCATTTTTTGTGACTGATCAGGAGGGCTTTTGGACTCCGAAAAACCGGATTAACCGGGTCAAGGTAGGCGGTTTCTATGGGAACATGTTCGGCTACACCGACGTCAAGGATACCTCGGACGCGGCGATGGAGCCACCCATGGTGTGGATCACCAACAACAAAGATCGCAGCCCGGCAGAGTTGCTTTGGGTGCCAAAAGACGCCTGGGGTTCACTGGGTGGAACGCTTCTGAATTTGAGCTATGGCACTGGCCGGGTATTCATCGTTCCTCACGAAACAGTGGAGGGTGTCTGGCAGGGAGCCGTGTGTGAATTGCCACTGCCGGCTTTCGCCACTGGGATCATGCGGGGACGGTTTGCCGCCGACAAAGCGCTTTACACCTGCGGTATGTTTGCTTGGGCTGGTAATGCCACCGGACCGGGTGGGTTTCATCGGATTCGCCGTGGGGAGAAATCGGCGAACTTACCTCTGGCGATACACACAGCCCCGGGAGCAGTGCAGGTAACGTTTAGCGACCCACTCGATAGTGAATCGGTCGTCCCCAAGGCGTTCCACTTTAAGACATGGTCCTTGAAGCGCACCGCTAGCTATGGCTCCAAGCACCATGATGAAAAGCCGTTGAATGTCGTGGGAGCAAGACTCAGCGACGACGCGCGAACCGTGACGCTTGAAATTCCGTCGCTTGCCCCCACGCATAGTTACGAACTTAAACTGAGTCTGCGAGCCGTGGACGGGCCACCGGTGGAGCGCGTCTTGCATGGGACCATTCATCGCTTGGACAAAGTCCTCTGAGCGCAGCGTTTGCCGCGAATGCTCTGCTCGACCGATGGCACCGTGGACAACACGGAGATCGCGGAATCGGAGGCGAGTAGGGTGGATGTGCCCTGGATGGCTGCGTTTCACTTTTTCCGTGATTCGTTGCGGCGCAATTGCAAGTCTCGCACGTTCCGATGGATAGTGGCACCCCAGCGATTGAGGTTGAACGTGTAACGCGCCGATTTGGCGATGTGATCGCTCTAGACCAAATCAGCCTGTCGATTGGTCGGGGTGAGTTCTTCTCATTGCTGGGGCCTTCAGGCTGTGGGAAAACAACGCTGCTGCGAATCATCGCGGGTTTGGATATCGCCGACGAGGGCGTGGTACGCATTGGCGGCGAGAACGCGAATGATGTGCCAGCGCACCGGCGTCCCGTGAATACCGTGTTCCAATCATACGCCCTTTTTCCTCATCTGAACGTTTGGGACAATATTGCCTTTGGACTGCGGATGAAGAAAGTGCACGAGGACGAGATCCAGGAGCGCGTTCACAAGGTGATGGCGATGCTTGAGATCGGGACTTTCGCGCCGCGCAAACCCTCCCAGATCTCCGGTGGCCAGAAACAGCGCGTCGCGCTCGCTCGTGCGATCATCAACGAACCGCAGGTGCTGTTGTTGGACGAACCGCTGGGAGCGCTCGATCTGAAGCTCCGGAAACAACTTCAGATCGAGCTTCGAAACTTGCAGCGCCGCCTGGGAATCACCTTTGTGTATGTTACGCACGATCAAGAAGAAGCACTCGTTCTCAGTGATCGCATTGCGGTGATGTGCGGCGGAAAGGTCGAACAACTCGGAGAAGCCAAGACGCTCTACGAACAACCGCGAACAAAGTTTGTGAGTCAGTTTCTCGGTTCCTGCAGTTTGTTGGAAGGGACCTTGAAACACACCGACGGGAATGGCCTTGTCGTGGACACGCCGATAGGTGAGTTGCATGTAGCTGGCCCGACGCCTTCGCGGTCTCAGTTCACCCTCGCGATCCGTCCGGAAAAAATTCAACTCTCGCCAATGAGATCGAACGTTGGTGGAAACGAACGGTGTTACTACCTCAATGAGGTCTAGTCTGAACGTATGGCTTGTATAGCTTGCAGGATTCAGTTTAGACGACTCATAAAAACCCACTCGTACACCGGATTGATCGACACTTCGGAAACTCGCCATTCGACCA
>SXSK01000186.1 GCA_005793375.1 Verrucomicrobiales bacterium
GCAAGATGATTTCCGAAAGCTTACGCTGAACGCAATTCTGTGGATTTCGAATGCAGAAATCCCTGAAGCCGGTGTGGCTTCTTCGGTAACGTCCGACGACCTGGATCGTAACTTGGATATCAAACGGCGGTAGCTAAAACGATCGGACTCATCCGATGGCTGCCCGGATGGCACGTTTCATGACAGCCTCGCTCCCCGGGGCAATCCAACACCAATCATTAAGGTTGCTGTCGGATTCTTCCCAGGCACGTTCGATGGGTATGTAACCCGGACCGCATTCGCCATAGCCGCAAGTGAGAACAAACCGGTCGGGGCGGAGGGATTGTGCGAAGAGTTGGTATTCGACGTACGATTCGGCCGGCAGCAATAGAAGCTGAGCCGATTGGAAACTAAGTACCGGGACGTCGAGTGTGTTGTCGAGCCCTGCATGGTGGCGCCAGCTCAAACCCAGAGCTGCTAGACATTGGCCGAACGGTTTCGGATCGGTTGCCAGTCGTCTGGAGAGGTCCTCGGCAGTGAAACTCGGTCCAGATCGAGGCGTCAATCGGAGCGGCGTGCTCCTGAATTGCAGAGTTGTAACCGGATGCCGTGCCGTACTCTGCCAGGCTTGCTCCATCGCCCCATGAAGACGCTCAGCCAGGCGTGCCCGGTTCTCCGGGGCGCCATCGTTCCATTTACCTGCCGTGACATTGCCGCTGCAACCGCTGGCGTAGATATGGGTTGTGCCCGGGTTGGAGGCCTGCAGTTTCGCCAGTGCTATTCCTGGAAAATCAGCGGACACGGTGCCCCGACCGTAGTAGCTCATGGGATGTGTGGCGTAGCTGTGCACGGCAACCAACGCACGGTCTCCATCCCAAAAACTCAAGGTGCGTAGGTTTGGATCGATGGTGCCGGCTTCCGCCTCGCGCGCGATCACATTGCGGTTCGCGCTCATGCGATCATACGAGGGTTTGCCGTCGGGCAACAAATAGCGTCGATTCGATGCGATATTCTGAACTTCGGCCTGGCCGGTGCCAATATGAGTAAATCGTTTTGCGGTCTTGAGCGAGTCTTTGGCGGTGCGGGAGACACGCCGCACGATTTCCTCATGAAAGGAGAGGTCGCAGACGGAGCCTTTGGCTTGTGATGCCCTGAGGAGTCGTTCGGCGCTGAGGTCGGCAATCGGGGCATCGTGGACATGAACACTGGAAAGGAGAACTCGGCTTGGATGGGTAGCTACGGCGGCGGCCAAGCCTTCACGCCAGGCCGCCAGGGCGTCATTTCGGATCTCACACCATTCAACCGAGACGAAGACCAGCGGTTCATCGCTGCCGAGAAGTATCAAGCCGCGGGCGTAAAGGCGGTCTTGCACAATTTTGGCGGGTTCAATCCCACCACCCATTAAGGGATGACCTATTGGTGGGGTGACATCGCATTGGAAGGTGGCGATGTGCCAGGTGCCCGCCTTGGTGAGGCTGGCGCAGCCTTGCGTTCCCAGGAGTGCTCCCGACAGAGTACCCGTACCCATGTGCATGAATTTGCGGCGTGTCATGAGCGCGCAGTGTACTGGCTTTTCACCACTGAGCGAGCCCGGACACGCTCTGGACTGACAAACTCGAATTTTGAGACTTATGAAGATCCTTTCGCCTGGTCGTCTTTGGTTGGCGAGCCTCCTGCTATGCATGATCAGCCCAGCCGCCCCCAGTCTGGGCGCCACGCCCAAGAGGGATCAACAGCCTCCGAACGTCGTCTTGATCTTCTGTGATGACCTTGGCTGGGCAGACATCGGTTGCTTTGGGGCTCGAAATATTCGGACGCCCCATTTGGACCGGTTGGCCCGACAAGGTACCCGGTTTACGAGCTTTTATGTGTCGCAGCCGGTCTGTTCGGCGTCTCGGGCCTCCCTATTGACCGGTTGTTACGCCAATCGAATTGGTATCCATGGGGCACTTTTTCCGGGCAGCAAGAATGGACTTTCCACCCAGGAAGTGACGCTGGCCGAGTTGGCGAAGTCGCGCGGTTATGCAACGGGGATTTTTGGAAAGTGGCATCTGGGACATGCCCCTGAGTTTTTGCCACTGCGCCATGGGTTCGATGAATACTATGGCCTGCCTTATTCGAACGATATGTGGCCGAACAATCCTGTGGCTAAAGCTGGGAGTTATCCGCCGTTGCCCATGATTGAAGGGAACCGGGTGGTCGAAGAACAACCGGACCAACGGCTGCTGACACGCCGTTATACCGAACGAGCTGTCCGGTTTATTGAGCGAAATCATCAACAGCCGTTCTTCTTATACGTGCCGCATTCGATGCCGCACGTTCCGATTTTTGCCAGCGACCGGTTTCGGGGAAAATCGCGCGGTGGCCTGTATGGAGACGTCATTGAGGAGATTGATTGGTCTGTGGGTGAAATCCTTCGTGCGTTGCGACGCCATGACTTGGAGCAGAATACCCTGGTGGTGTTCACGTCAGACAACGGTCCCTGGGGCGTTTATGGAAATCACGCTGGCTCAACGGGGCCATTTCGCGAGTGCAAAGGCACGGTGTATGATGGCGGGGTACGGGTTCCGTGCGTCGTTCGCTGGCCAGGTAAGGTTCCAAAAGGTCGGACCAGTGATATTCCCTGGATGACGATTGACTTGCTGCCGACACTAGCGCGGTTCATGGGTGCGACGCTCCCAGATCATCCCATCGATGGCCGTGATGCCTCCGACTTATTGCTGGGGCTGCCTGGAGCCAGATCGCCTCAAGAAGTTTATTACTTCTACTATCGTCAAGGCGAACTGCAGGGCCTGAGAAGCGGTGACTGGAAATTGATATTACCGCATAAGGTGGATGCTCAGGTGGCTGGGAGCGATGGAGTTCGCGGGGTGTACCGGCCTTATCAAGCAGGCCTGGAATTGTACCACCTCGTTTCCGATCCGGGAGAACGTCAGAACCTGGCGACTCTTCGACCGGATGTGCTGCATCGAATGTTAGGGCACGCTGAGAATGCCCGACAAGACCTGGGGGACTCGCTCACCGGGCGGCGCGGTTCAGGGCTTCGGGAGCCGGGCAGGCTGCCATAGGGGCAAGCCGGAATACATGGTTTGGAGCACGGCAGCCCTCTGCCGCTTTTCCGCTCAGGCATCCAATGCGGCGCCAGTAGCTCGGAGATGCGCCCCTGGACCTGGAAAATGCCTCGCGATGGGTGAGTTGGATTCAATGCATCAATTCGCATTTCCACGTTGAAAGCGATAATGCGAGACCATCCATTCCTCGCCGTTGCGGTAGCCCCAGAGTTCGGCGCAGGCCATATAGAACACACGCCAATAATTCCACCAGCGTGTGACGTTTGAGGTGCCGTAGGTGGATGCGAAAAGTGCGCGAATTTCTGGTTCATTTACGTCCATATTCCGTAGCCAGGCTTCCGCGGTTTTCGAGTAGTGAACTCCGCTGACACGCCAATGGGTTTCGAGTTTCAAATCCCGCTGAAACCGAAGCAACAGATCATCGCTCGGCATGATCCCGCCAGTAAAGAAATGTCGGGCCATCCAGTCCGTATGATCCTTGGCGACAAAATGGTAGGCGACGATTCGATGGGTGAAGATATGGACGAAGAGGCGTCCGGCAGGTCGGAGCCATTGTGCGATGTTGCCCATAAGCCGCTCGTAATTCTTCATGTGTTCAAACATTTCGACTGAAACCACCCGATCGAACCGGTCGGAGGTGTCGAATCGATTCATATCGCACGTGAGGATCTCGACGTTCTTCAGGCTGCGACGATTTGCTTCAGCGTCGATGAATTGTTTTTGCGACGCAGAATTGCTGACGCCAACGATGCGGCTGCGAGGGTAGTGACGAGCCATCCAGAGAGTCAACGAGCCCCAGCCGCAGCCCAGTTCCAACACAGACTGTCCATTGGCGAGTTGGGCGCGTTCACAAGTGAGTTGGAGCATGGCGTCCTCAGCGTCGGCCAGAGTTTGGGTTTCGGGTGACCAAAGGCCGGAGCTGTATTTCAAGTTTGGCCCAAGACAAAGCTGATAGAAGCGTGTTGGGACTTCGTAATGTTGTTCGTTGGCTGCCTTGGTCTCGATGGCAATCGGACTTTGGCGAAGTTCGTCGAGAAGCGCTTCCATGCGTTGCGCCTGGATTTCCGTTCCTCCACGTGATTCCTCGGTGAGGCGCTGGTTCAGCAAGCGGCGGATGCCCCAACGAATCACCCAATCTGGAAGATGTCCTCGTTCCAGTAATCTCTCGGACAGGCCGACTGCTGTGGAACCCTGAGTAGTTTGAGAAAGGGGCTGACTAGGCGCCGCTGCGGATGCGGAGCCGGATGACGATGCGAGAAGGCTCATGGCTTTGGATGGGAACGTTTGAACCACGGGATGAAGGCGCTGGTGCTTTTCTGGTAGGCTCTGTAAGCGTCGCCTTTGGAACGAACGGACAATTCCTCGGTCATAGGGATGCCCGTGACGTGGACAAGGAAATGCCACATAAGGGCTGGAGCGATGAGGGAAATCCAGCCCCAGGGAGATCCGCAGGCGAAGAGGAAAAAGGCCACCCAGATCAACCACTCAAAAAAGTAATTCGGGTGGCGTGAGTAATTCCAAAGCCCTACCTGACAAACCTTCCCAACATTGGCGGGATCTTTTCTGAAGTGGGCCAACTGGCGATCCGCGAGAGTTTCTCCAAACAGGCCAACCAACCACAAGCTGGCTCCAGCGATTTCAAACCAGGACAACGTTTGGATGCTTCGGTTGGCTGAAACGTCGCCAAACACCAGCAACCACGGGAGGGACAGCACGACTTGAATCGCCCCTTGCAGTTGAAAGAAACCAAACATTCGTCGATCCACGGAGGCTCCCCATTCCTGACGCAACTGAGCGTAGCGGATATCCTCTTTGGGGTGGTGCCTCTTTACCCGGACAAACAGGTGAGCCGCGAGGCGCCCGCTCCAGATAAGGATCATAAGCAACAACAACGCGCGGGAGGTGTTGAGGCTGCTTCCACCTGAGAGTTGAGGAGCCGTGATCAGGTAGGTCACACCGAGGAATGCGAATCCAGCCGACCAAACGACATCCACGATGCTATTGTTCTGGAGGTGGCGGGCCACGGCGTGAGTCAGGGTCATCTCCACCACGACGAATGCCGTGGCCGCAAGAATCATGTAAATCCAGGGCATCACAAGGCAGGAGGTGATGAGCGAGGCTGTCGAAGCAACAGATCCTCGACGCGCGCATTCGTTGGCAGTCGGAAGAGCTGGCAGAGCATGTAGATCGCCATGGCAATATTCCCCAACAACAGGATGGCGATCAACCATAGGAGGCGCGCCAACCAGGAAACCTCCTTGTAGGCTACCCACAGATAGAAGGTGAGAAAGCCGAAATAGGTATCAAAGAGAGTGGCGATGAACCACGGGTGCGTGGCGACGTCTCGCGGAGTTCTCCAAAGTGCGATTTCGGAACTCGCCCAAGTCGTCACGGCAATCATCGAAACTAGGACGAACCCGAAAGCGATTCGCAGCAGTGGAATCTTGTTCATGAGAGGAGTTCGAACAGAGGGTTTTGCCGAAGGTTTAGGTAGGTGGGTCGGTTGCCGACTCCAGGTCACTTCGGCTCCGTCGATTCACGGTTGAGGCAGCTGAATTCCTAATCGGGGATTATTCGGCCGCGTCCAGAGACCTTGGATAACGCTGATATTGCGGGTGGCAAATGCGGCTTCGCAGTAACTGAGATAATAATTCCACTTCCGGACAAAGGTCTCGTCGAAACCCAGTGCCTGGACCTCGTCGATGCGTGAATTGAAGGCCATTCTCCAGTGCTTGAGTGTGCGTGCATAATGCGAGCCCATATCTTGGAGGTCGTGCATCCAGAGAGAACCCGTGCGTTGAATGGCGCCATTGACCTGGTTCAGGGACAGGATCAATGAACCTGGGAAGATATGTTTTTGGATCCAATCGACCCCGCGCCGGAGGCGATCGTGACGGGCATCGGGGCAGGTGATGAATTGAGCCGCAAAGAGTCCGTCGGGTTTTAGGAGGTCATGGACGCGATGGAAGAACGTCTCAAGGTACTCGTCCCCGACAGCTTCCAGCATCTCGATGCTGACAATGTGGTCAAATTTGCCGCGCAAGGTGCGATAATCCTGGAGTCGAAACTCCGCGCGACCGGACCAACCCTCCCGGCGGGCGCGCGCCGTGGCGAACTGATATTGGGCTTCGGACAAGGTGACACCCGTGACGCGGCTTGAATAGCGCGTGGCCGCATGGCGGGCGAATCCACCCCAACCGCAGCCGATTTCGAGAATGTGATCGCCCGCTTGGAGTTTCAGGCTCCGGCATAAGCGGTCGTATTTGGCGCTTTGAGCTTCCTCCAGAGATTGCTCGGGGTGTTCGAAAAGAGCGCTGGAATAGGTGACCGTCGGATCCAGCCAAAGTTGGTAGAAATCGTTTCCCAGGTCGTAATGCTCGCGGATGTTTCGTTTCGAATTCGGTTGGCTGTTGGCGCGCCCACGATGTTGTAGACGATTGAGCCACGCCATGAGGTTTAACCGCCAATCCGATCGGTTCGATCCCGACATGGACGGCGCGTGTTCCACATTGGCGCAGAACCAAGCGACGACCGCCGGTAGGTCTTGGCTGTCCCAGTCTCCGGCCACGAACGCCTCGCCAAATCCAACGTCCCCTTGAAGAACGCATCGAGTGAAGAACCGCGGATTCCGAATGAAAAGTTGGGCCGAAGGGCCTCCATGACCGGTGCCGAAACAACGTTCCGAACCATCGGGCCCAACGATTCGGAGCCGTCCGCTGGGCATTTTTGAAAGCGCGCGATAGATCAGTTCCTGGCAAAACTGCTGGCGCCAGTTCAATCGAGCGTGACGGTCGGCTCTATTGGCAAAGGTTAGTGTTGGATGCGGAGCAGGATTCACAGTGGTTGGGTTGAGGCAGTGGATTTGTGGGATGCCAGGCTGGAGTGCGGTCTCAGCACGCCTTGTTGGAGATGCGGGTTCTCAGCTTTGGCGAACCAGGGCACTCGTCGCATCCAAAGCCTCAGCGCATGCCAGTGGATCAGTGTGATCACACGCAGCGTGACCAAGGGATAACGCAACGTCAGGCGCAGGAGTTCCGCATCGGTCAATTCCCGCCGCTTCCCCGCGAGCGCGGTTTTGAGGACGGTTCGACCACCGGTAACATCGTTCACTCGAAGCGACAACCGCTCGCCGGGGATCTTCAGGTGGAAATCAAAGGAAACCGTGAGATCGGAAAAGGGGGACACGTAAAACTCCTTCGGCACGAGTCGACGAAGGGTGGAGTTGGTTGAACCTGCCTCGGCGGTATCCTGCCAACGTGGTACCCAGTAGGGCTTGAGCTCACCAAAGGTGTTACTGACCTCTGCAACGGCACACAGCGGCGTGCCGTCCGCAGCCAGGCAAAAATAGAAGCTCACCGGGTTGAAGACATAGCCAAGGACTCGTGGCAGTGTAATGAGTTGAATGCGGGTATCCGTCGGTATCGCCACACCTTGTGTCGCCAGCCATGCGGTGAGGTTTGCTCTTACATCCTGAGCCGCATTGAGTCGGATGTGGTCTGAATTCCAGAACGAATAAACATTCGGTCGGTTGACGCCGAACCACTGAAGCTGTTGACCGAGTTGAGGCAGTTCGTCCAAATCGAGCGACATCAAGAAGACGCGATGCTTGAATCGATACTGTTTTGGCGCCAGCCGATGATGCATGACTGAGCACTCGTATAGGCAGGAGTTTAGCGAATGACGCTTTGGCAGCGAGGTTTGCAAAGGCGTGTTAAATAGACCGGGAGGATCCATCGGTTTGGTTCCGGCTGGCTGCTGCGACGACATGGAGGCGGGGAATTCCGCCGAGAACGGCCGCGATTGCTTCAGCCCAGCCAGTTGCATTTTTGCCGCTTCACAATGAGCGGGGAAATGCCTTTGAGCCAATTTTTGATTCAGGAAAGTTCAGAGTGTATCGGTTCGCTTGACGTCCAGAGGGCTTCACCCGTCAGTTGGCGGCACAGTTCGAGTGCCGAAGTGAAGGCGTCCTCATGAAAGCCGTAACGAAAGTAACTTCCGCAGAAGGTTACGGGTGGACGCGCAGTTCGGGAATTGAGGCCGGGTAGTTCGCGCTGGGCCCGTATAGCGCCCAACGAAAATAACGGATGAGTGTACTCAATCCGGCGCAATACCCGGCTCGGATCGATCGAGTGTTCGCCATTGATGGAGACAAAATAGTTCTGCTTCTCGGACACCTGCTGAAGGCGATTCATCCAGTAGATGGTCTGGTGCTGCAGTTGGTTTTGCGAATCCCGATCCGTCCGGTAGTTCCATGAGGACCATGCGAGTCGGGTTTTGGGCATAACGGATTCGTCGGTGTGGAGTTGGGCAATGTTGGGCTGGTACCGGAATTCTCCCAAGAGCCGTCGTTCCAAGTCATCGGCATCAACAAGCAATCGCAGCGCTTCATCCGCATGGCATGCCAGGATGACATGGTCATAATGGTGAGTACCGCCAGATCTCGTCCAGACTTCGACCCCATTGCTCCGGCGGTGCACCTCCCGTACGCCGCAACCCAATCGAATGCGATTGGCAAACGGCGGGGTGAGGCGTTGCACGTAGGAATGGGCACCGCCGACGACGGTCCACCAAGGATGTTGGGTATGCAATCCGAGGAACCCATGGTTGTGAAAGAACCGAAGCAACGTGAGTGCTGGGAACTCCAGCATTTGGTCTGGAGGCGTCGACCAGACAGCGCTGCTCATGGGGATCAAGTAAAGTTCGAGGAACTGATTTCCATAGCCTCGTCTCTCGACATACGTCTTCACGGTCATCTCGGCCCACTGCGGATCGGAGAGGGCGGGAACGGCTTCCGCGTTAAAGCGGTTGATTTGACTGAGCAAATTCCAGAAGCGTGGCTTGAGCAGGTTTCGGCGTTGGGCAAATAGGTGATTCAGGCTGGTGCCGCAAAACTCGAGTTGCGTGGGTGTATGCTGGACACTGAACGACATGTCGGTCGGTTTCGTGGGAACCTTCAGCTCGCGAAATAGGCGCACGAGGTTCGGGTACGTTACCTGATTAAATACCATGAACCCGGTATCGATTGGGACCTGCCGACCGGACTCGGACACGGTCACGGTGTTGGTGTGGCCACCAATATACTCGTTGGATTCGAAAAGGGTCAGGTCAAAGCGGGCGTGGAGGAAATGGGCACAACCCAGGCCAGCGATGCCGGTCCCAACAATGGCAAGCGTGGGGTGAGGCACAGTCAACTTGGACCAGATGGATTTGCGGCTGGCGAATCAAGGCGATTCTTCGGGAGCCAGCAACAATTCGTTAAAGAACTTCAACAGGTGAGGTGGGATGAATTCGGTGATGTCGCCAGTGTGTTGCCCTGTCCTCTTTCTACACGGATCCGATGTGGTTTATCGAGTACTTTCGCGTCGCGTCGTGGCTTAGGGACGCCGTGGTTGGCAGTGACACAATCGGTTTGTTACCAGCTGCCTACATAAATTTGTAACTTCGGATTCAACAGTTCGCGGTTGAACTAATTGACCGCGGTCCGTCAACCTTCGCTCGTAACAATTCATGTTGGCATGCCCCTCCACGAAGTTGCTGCTCCATCTCTGGCTGTTGGGCTTGATTGTGATGGGGCTTGGGCATTCGCTGTGGGGTGGGGTGCGATTGCCGGGGGACTATTCCATCAAGCGGTCGGCGAGCTCGGAGCAGTTTCCCTTGTTGACGGTCGAGGCGTTGACCCA
>SXSK01000187.1 GCA_005793375.1 Verrucomicrobiales bacterium
GGCTCCTCACCAACAGGTCCGAAACATGCGCGCAGATCCCTGTCCCGCTCTTCAGCCGAAGGTCGCCACGAACTGTTCAAGATTTACTACACCCCAATGCGGACTCCTTGAAACCCATTGGGGTGGTAACACCGTTCGGGTAGGGTCGATGACACACCGCTCTTAGGGATTTCTATTTTGGCTGCCCAGAAAATGGCATTGAGCACTAGTTTTCGCAGGTCGCCATTGTTCCAATTACGATAAAAATGCGGCATGACGATGGCGACGCCTCTGCGACCTTGTTGCTGTTCGAGACTCCAGGCGACGATCTCCTCCTTGGGTGCGTCAGGGGGTACCATCGCTGTTGCCAGTGGGGTGACGAGGTTGTCGGGTGACTTGGGGGCAAATCGGTTTTTGTAATAGGGTTCGTCGTAGAGGGAGAAAGGCATGACCCCGCGAAGCACGGGATGATTGGCCTTCGTCGGAACGATGGTAGCCTGCATCACCTTAGGGACAGTGCCTCCTTCCGCCACAGGAATGAAATTGGCAAAACCGCCAAACAGACGATCGAGAATCGCGCGCACTTCAGCGGAGTCGGCGAAAGGTCGATTAACACCGGTCGCATAGTGGACCGCGACGAAACTGCAGCCGGCATCTGCCAGACGCGAAACCTGTGCCAGAATCGCGGGGGAATTCTTGAATCGTACCGGAGGAAACTGATCACCGCTGAAGACGATCACCCGTGCACTGGCGAGTTCCTCAGAATTTTCAGGCCATCCATCGTGGATCGCGGTTTGGAGGGCGGGGACGGCTGGTTTGGTTTGATCGACGCAATATTTTAGCAGGCGTGCGCCCCCCGCGACTTCATGTGTGCCTGGGGGATGGTCGGTGGGACCGATGATGAAATGGATTTTTTCGGCGCGATTTAAATCGGCGCCGAAGAGCGGTGTCATTGCGATTGAGACTAGAATGGCCAGAAACATTCGACCTACTGAGGAAACCGCACGGTAGACGACGCCTCTCAACGGCGGTGCAGGTGTCCCGGAATCGTTGCAGAGTTGTTCAGCGAGCGCTGCGGGCATCTTGCCGCGTTCGCACATCGCAACGACGTTCGTGGCATTTGCCGCCGTTCGCCACCTATCCCATGGGCTCCTCTGTATGTTCATGCGCACCCATATTAATGCCAGCTAAGCACCAGCGCCATTCCCACGTTCCCAATAACCTCAGGATGGGCGCATCTCCGAGTTATGGCTGCTTCGTGACAATGGTGTAATAGGCACCAATTTCGTTGCCGTCGGCGGTCTTGAACGCCGGAGCGAGTTGGTGTGAGCCGGTGGTGAGCGTGGTGATGAACGTGGCTTCCTTATCCACCGAGCGGACGGGTTGGGTCATGAGATCCCGCCCATCTAGGCGAAGCACGGCGGTGACAACGGGAATGGGCTTGCCTTCGTATGCCCGGAAGGCCTTCGAAGCCCCAGGCACATTCGGCTCGGCGGGCAGGCCTCCAGTGATGGGTTGATCGGCCTCAAGCGGCCATCGGCGCAGGCTGACTTGATATGTGCCCGCAGTGAGGACCTTTACGGCCCAGTGGCCGCGGTAGACGGATTTTCGCCCGGCCACAACGCCAGCGGCTTGCCGGATGTGCTGTTGATTCCAGGGCGGTAGATCATCTCCAATCCAGTCGTGTCCTGTCAGGCTCACGACAGGATGCGCGGGATGACCGAGATGAATCTCCGTCGTCTGAGAAAATGTCGGCTCCAACTCCTGCCACCACACGTCGTAAAAGGCGCGCATCGTCTCTGCCTGTGCTGGGTAATCAGCGATCACGTTCCGTTGCTGGCCGGGGTCCGCTTTTAGGTCATAGAGTTCTTTGCCATTGACCAAGCGCCATTGAGCGGACATGACGGCCGTCTGTTTCCATTTTATTGGGTCGCGCACGCGTTGTGAGTCGGTGACAAGCATCCGGTCGCGAGGCCATGCGTCCGTCTTGCCTGCTGGGTCCAGCAGTACGCGGATGGAGAGTCCGTCGAATCTCAACGCGTCGGGTTTCTTGGCACCGGTAACATCCAAGAGCGTGGGGACGATATCCACGGCGTGACAGAGTGTTTCGCTGATGTGCCGCTGGTTCCACCCGGCGGCCGGCCAGTGGGCAATGAACGGCACTCGATGGCCTCCCTCGTATTCACTGCCTTTCTCGCCTCGCATACCGGCGTTGAATATTTTCGCGCCGCTCGCGGTGCCGTTGTCCGTGGTAAATATAAGTAGCGTGTCCTGTTCGATGCCGAGCTCGCGTAGAAGCGCACGCATCGCACCCAGATTGTCGTCGATGTTGCTAATCATCCCGAAGAAGGCCGCGATGGCGGGCGGTTGCCCAGCGTACATATCGAGATATTTCTGTGGCGCATGCAGTGGGCCGTGCGGTGCATTGGGCGAGATATAGGCGAGGAATGGCTGCTTCGTCGCTGCGCAATTGCGGATGAAACGTTGCGCCTCTCCAAAGAACACATCGGTGCAAAACCCTTTCGCCTCGACGACGCGGTCATTGTGAAAATAGCGCCCGTTGAAATAGGCATTGTCCCACAGGTCGGGTGTCTGTCCCACGCCGCCGCCTCCGTGGCGGTACACTTCAGTAAAGCCACGGTCTTCCGGGCGATAGGGGTAGTTATCCCCGAGGTGCCACTTGCCAAACATGCCGGTGGCGTAGCCCGCGTCCTTTAGCAATTGGCCGAGCGTGATTTCGTTTTCGCGCAGCATGGAGCGCCCATTGATTGTGTGCCACACGCCGGTGCGGTCGGTCCAATGCCCCGTGAGTAGCGCTGCCCGCGTCGGTGAGCAGGTCGGGGCCACGTGATAATCCCTGAGCTGCGACGACTCGGCCGCGAGTCGATCCATGTGCGGAGTTTTGATCACAGGATTGCCTGTGTGACCGAGATCGCCGTAACCCTGGTCGTCGGTGATGATGAGGACGATGTTCGGGCGTTTCTTGTCCGCAGCGGTGACCGCAAACGCGACTGTGAAGAACGCGAGAAGGATGAAACGATTCATGTACTATTTAGTGTGTTTGCATTGAAGGACTGAGGATCCGGAAGGCGCACGCGGAGACGCGGAGACGCGGAGGAAGAGCGAAACCTTCCCGCCTCTGCGGTGTCGCATGCGTTGGCGATGGATTCTCATTTGGACACAGAGCCAGTTATCTGCCATGGCGTCGCCCCGCCGCGTTGGATGTGATGGCGAAGCGAGGAGGCAAGGTCATCGAAGAGCTTCTTGTTGGCGAGGGCGAGGTTGGTTCTCTCCTGTGGATCGTCTCTGAGATTGTAAAGCTCTAGAGGACTGTATGGATCATTTTGCATGAGTTTCCAATCTCCGCGGATGAGGGCTTCGTAGCTCTTGCCTCCATAGATTCTTCCTCCTTCTCGACGGACGAAATATAAGTCGCGCGCTGCCGTGAGACTGCCGCCCAGGAAGAGCGGTACGAGACTCACGGCGTCGAGTTCAATCGGCGGCTTCTGGTTGGCGAGTTCGAGAAAGGTGGGAAAGAGGTCGAATACCAGACCTGAGTAGTCGCTACGGCTGCCGGGTTTGATTTGCGACGGCCAGCGCACCATAAATGGCACCCGCAGGCCGCCGTCGTAATGGTCCTGTTTGCCACCGCGCCACGGGTTGTTGTTCTGCGCATGCGGAAGAGAGCCGCCGTTGTCGGCGCTGAATACCACGACGGTGTTTTCAGAAAGGCCCATTTCCGTGAGCGCTGCCAGGATTCGCCCGATAGCGTGATCGAGGTGCTCCACGAATGCGACATTCGTTGTCCGTTTCTCATCGAGGTGAGGTGCGCGGGCTTTCACCTTCGCAAGCCAGCTGTCCGGCGGTTCGATAGGGAAATGCGGCGCATTATACGCGAGATAAAGAAAGAACGGCTGCTGGATCCGTGTGCGATCCCTCAAGTACTCGATGGCCCAATCGGAAAACAAATCTGTCGCGTGTCCCTGAGGTTCGATGACCTGGGTGTTGCGCCTCATGTAATTGTTCCCGTGGCGCCGGTGCGTGGTGTAACCGTCCATCATGTCCCCGAGGAAGCCGTGGAAGAAATCGAAGCCACGTTCGTTTGGCGTGTTTGGCGATTCGAGCCCAAGGTGCCACTTCCCGACGAGAGCTGTGTGATAGCCAGCGTTTTTCAGTTCGTTCGCCAGGGTGGGAACTTTGGGGTCAAAATAACCCCAGGAATCGCCTGGGTGCGTGCGAATGACTCCTGGGACACCGACACGGTCTGCATAGCGCCCGGTCAGTAAGGCCGCGCGTGATGGCGAACATACGGTGGCATTCGCGCGCATCGACGTGAATAGCATGCCTTCCGCGCCGATGCGGCTTATGTTTGGTGTCTGCACATCGGACGGACCATAAGCAGTGACATCGCCGTAGCCGTGGTCGTCGGTGAGGATCAGGAGGAAATTTGGCGGCGGAGCACCGATGGCATTGTTCCAGAGGAGAGAGAGCCAGGCCAAGCAACACCTCAAAGGCAGTAAGAGCGCCAAGGATTTGACAATGCCTTTTTTTGCACTGCTCTGCGGTGTTTTCATTCTGGAATCGGGTCGCTACGTCGGACGCTCTTGCCTTCCCAGACGGCTTCGTCCGTGGCCTTGTCGTAGGTGAGTATTCGGTTCGCGCTGCCGGGCGCAGGCGGGCGGTCAATTTTCGGCAGCCACTTTCTATGCTCGACGAGGATACCGGCGTGTTCGGTTTTGGCCGCGAGATTGTGCCATTCATTCGGATCGAGCTCCATGTCATAGAGTTCCTCGCTGCCGTCAGCGTAATGGATGTAGCGCCAACGTTCGCTTCGAATGCCATGATTGCCTTGGTTGTGGCTGGTGATCGCTGGGCGCTGGCGTTTTACCGCAGCGTCTTTGAGTTGAGGCGCGAGGCTAATACCTTCGAGGTCGCTACGTTTTGTCAGGGTAGCCAACTCGATGAGCGTGGGGTATATGTCGAGTAACTCGACAGGTTGGTTGCAGCGCTGGCCGAGCTTGATGTTGGGTCCAGCAAAAATGAGGGGCACGCGTGTGCTGTTGTCCCAGAGCGTGTTTTTGCCTGTAATGCCTTTCTCTCCCAGATGCCAGCCGTGGTCGCCCCAGACGACAACGATGGTGTTTTTGGCGTGGCCGGATTCTTCGAGAGCGTCGAGCAGACGTCCGATCTGTGCATCCACGAAGCTCGTGGAGGCCAGGTAACTGCGAACGAGATTGCGCCACTGGTGGTGCTCCTTGACCCATTTCAACCGCGGTTCGGGCAGCTCCCAATGCAGGTACCATGAGAAGCGTGGTGTGTCGTCGCGATCGCCATTGAGTATGGGCGGCAGCACGCTGTCGTCATCAGGGTAAAGGTCAAACCACTTTTGCGTGGCATAACAAGGCACATGAGGGAGGAAGAAACCGGCGGCGATGAAGAATGGCTGGTCCATTGGCGCTGCCCGGACCTGGTCCACGGTCCAGGTCGCCACTTGATAGTCGCCCTTTGTCCTGTCGTCGTTGTCAAGCGGCCACACGCCCCAGTCCATGAGTGGATTGTTGCCCATCGGCGTGGGGCCAATGAGTTTTTTCGGCGGTTTCGTCCCGACGCCACCATAAGGCGCGGTGACCTGGAACTCGGGCGTGGTGTTCTGTTGGTTGCCACCCGCGACGGTTCCACCATGGTAGATCTTGCCCGTGGCGTAGGTGCGGTAACCGCTGCTGGCAAAATGCTGCGGCAGGGAGACCCGGTCCTTTAACTCGGGCAACTGGCGAGGCGTCGGCGCAAGTCCGTAGATACCTGTGGTTGTCGGGCGCAGCCCGAACAGGAGGCTGCTCCGGGACGGATTACACAGCGGCGCCTGACAGTGCGCGTTGAGAAATGTGGTGCCCCGCGCTGCGAGTTTGTCGAGATTGGGCGTCTTCGCCAGGGGATGCCCTCCCAAATGTCCGATCCAATCGTTCTGATCGTCAATGGCGATAAAGAGGATGTTCGGCCTAGGCAGGGCGTGGCTCCGAATCGAGCTGCAAACGAAGGTGGCAAGCGCCAGGAGAAGCGGGATGAGTTTCATGCGGACTGGTGCACGAGCCGATTGTTACAAGGAAGGAGCGGTAAAAGGTATGTCAGAAATGGATTCCCAGTCCTTACTCCATAGCCTTGTCCTGCGCCGCTATGTTCTGTCTGGAGACGCGAGAATCCCGCAGTCGATCCGGCGGAGGATCTTGGCGCCGAAGTTTTTCTATTTAAGGTCTTCGCCGGAAAGGCCACCCACGGTCCAATCGAGATTGTAGAGCGGCGTAGCGCCATCTTTAAAGGGGGCGTTGAGGGTGTCGTAATAGGCGAATTCGCTATGACCGTCGCAGAAGAGCAAAGACATGCCGCGGGTTCCATGCGCTGAACTTGTCGTCCCTTTTCGAATATCATTCGCCTTGCCTTTGGAGCTTGCGAAGCATGGAGAGATAGCCTTCTTGGTCGGGAACCGGACTTCCGTGACGCGTCTCACCTTGAGCGCGGCGCCGTCGTCGGTGTGGTAAAACTGGTTGTAATAGTAGTAGGACGATGGAAAGAGGAGTTGATTGGTGGGGATGGCCCCGTGGGCGAGTGCCCATTCGATATTGAAGCCACGACCTTTCTCAGCCGGACAAAAGTAAAAGGAACGAGAATTGGTGCTGATGTACGGATCGACCAGCTTGAGCAGGTCCACGAAACCCATTTGCGGCCAGTCGCGCCCCGAGTAGGGGTAACTATCGCGGTTGTCCGAAGTGTACATGGCGTAGGTCATCCCGATCTGACGAAGATTTGATATGCAACGCGCTTGATGCGACTTGGCCTTGGCCTTGGCGAGTGCCGGGAGAAGCATTCCAGCAAGAATGGCGATGATGGCAATGACGACCAGCAGTTCAATCAGGGTAAACGCCCGCCGAGTGCCCGGGGCGTTGGCAACACATGACTGAGATTGAATGCATTCTATCATGACCTTTTCTATCCGCTCGCTTGGGAAATGGCGAACTGAAAAAGCGGGGGTGGTCAAATGGGGTTTCCATTTCCGGTGAAACTAGGTTACTGCCCCCGTCACAAACCGCCTTGCGAAGTGTTCCTTGGATGTTCACTCTAAAATCCTGATGCATATCCCGAGCGGCCAGTCGTTATCTCTCGCAGGGTCTGCCAGGGCAGGATTTTTCAGCAGCCCTGGCGTGACCGTGGCGTTCATGCTGCTCGGGGCCAGCACCCTGGTCGGGTGCCGCGCGCCCCTTGCGAACGCAGGTCCCGCTCCGAAGCCTTGCATGTCGCCTGTGGCCACGGCCCTTACTTTGGATCAAACCCCAATCGAGCCCCTCGCGTCGATTTCCCGACGTGCCACAGCGATGATCTTCATGGCGGTGGAATGCCCTATCTGCAATCGCTACGCGCCGGAAATTCAGCGCTTGGCCGCGCGTTTTGAAACGGCCGGTGTTGATTTTTGGCTGGTTTATCCCAATGCGGATGAATCCCCGGAGGTCGTCCGAAAACATGTCGAAGACTACCAATTGACCGCACTGTCCAAACGGGTCATCCGAGATCCGCAGCATGTCTTGGTCCAGCGCACCGGTGCGCGGGTGACTCCCGAAGTGGTTGTGTACCGGCCTGGAGGTGAGCAGGTTTATCGCGGTCGCATTGACGACCGTTTCCCCGCCTTGGGATTGGACCGACGCGAACCCACGCGCCGTGATCTGGAACAAGTCTTGAGCGCCATCCTCGATTCGAGGCCCATTCCCACTTCCGGCGAACCGGCAGTGGGCTGTTACATCCCACCGCGACCGTGACCCGCAGTCAATCGTCCAACCTCATGAGATCTGTTCGATGTCTTCTACGGAGATGGGTTTTCGCCCTGTGGATGGGTTGGGTTTCACAAATCGTGGCTCAATCCACAGGGCCTGGCACACCGATCACGTTTAATCAGCACATCGCGCCCTTGGTGTTTCGGCACTGCGCACCGTGTCATCGACCGGGTCAAGCCGGCCCTTTCAGTTTGCTGACCTTCGACCAAGTGCGGAAGCGTGGACCGCAAATCGTCGAAGTGATAACGAATCAGGTGATGCCGCCATGGCCACCCGCGAAAAGCAGTGTGGCCTTTGAGGGCGAACGTCGTCTCGCGGCCAGCGAGATTCAATTGATGGAGCGATGGGTGGCGGGCGGGAGCTTGGAAGGCGACAAAAAGCAGTTGCCGGCATTGCCGATCTGGCCGCAGGGGTGGCAGTTGGGCGAGCCAGATTTAGTCGTACGGATGCCCCAGGCGTATTTGCTCGGGAGCGCCGGGAAAGATGTTTATCGACACTTTGTTATCCCCATTCCCTCCACGGTCCGCCGCTATGTTCATGCCATGGAATTGCGGCCGGGCAATCAGAGTGTTCACCATGCCTTCCTGCTGTTCGATGTGACGCGTCAATCGCGGCGGACGGATGCTGAGGACGCTGAGCTTGGCATCCCAGGGATGAGTCCACCGCAGAGCGCTCAATCGCCTCCGGGTCAGTTTGTGAGTTGGAAACCTGGAACGACCGTTCGGCGCGGTGCGCCGGACGAGATTTGGACTTTGCAGCCGAATACGGATCTCGTCTTGCAGATGCATCTCCAACCGACTGGCAAACCTGAGACCATTCAGGCGGAAGTTGGGTTCTATTTCACGAATACCCCGCCGACTCAGTTCTTGGGCAAGCTGGGACTCATCAATTACGCCATTGATCTGCCTGCGGGCGTCACCAATCAGGTGGTTCAGGACTCATTTGATCTGCCGCGTGATGTGGAATTGCTCGGCTTGATACCGCACAGCCACTACATCGGCCGCTCCGTTCGCGGATTGGCTGTGTTGCCGACGGGTGAGCCGCGCGAGTTCTTGAATATCCCCCGTTGGGATTTCCGTTGGCAGGGAGACTACCGATTCGCGGCGCCGTTGGCTTTGCCAAAAGGGACGCGCCTCATCATGGAATGGTCCTTCGACAATTCGACCAACAATGTCTTCAACCCGCGAAATCCTCCCACGCGCGTGGTGTATGGACTGAACACGACCAACGAGATGGCTGAGCTCTGGATTCGCATGCGCTGTAAGACTCTGGAAGACCAGGAGGCTCTGAAGGACTCGATTTCAGCCAAAGACAAGCAGGGCTCGATTGATTTCAATAAGTGGCGAATTACGCAGAACCCAAATGATGCGATGGGGCATCTCCGATTGGGCCAGGTATTTCTGGATGATCCGAAACGCCAGAATGACTCGCTGCGACATCTCAAGACCGCGCTTCGGATCAATCCAAAGCTGGATGAAGCCCACTACGCGATGGCGATGTTTCTCATCGCTCGTGGGCAGAATCGAATGGCGAAAACTGCTTTAGAAACTACGATTGGCCTGAACCCAGAACACGCCGATGCCCACGGAAATCTGGGGTTGTTACTCTGGAAGTTGGGCGACGTGGAAGGTTCGGAGCGTCATCTGCAAACGGCTTTGACACTAAATCCACAGGACGAACTGGCGCGTGAGGCGCTCACGGAATTGCGGACCATTCGTACGTTCCGAAAGCTTGGGAAATAGGAGACCACTTTTTGGTGCGCTCGGTCTTGGCTTGGCCAGTGATATTTCGACTGTTCAATCGCAAACCTCGCGCGGGTGCAAGAGGGTTAGATCCGTGGTGGCCCACTGCGGACCATGCAGATCCAGCTCTGCCACCGTAAACGCCCCCGTCGCCACGGCGAGACACCTGGCTCCGATCGCCCGCGCGCACTCCACATCCAGCGGCGTATCTCCAATCACCACGATCTCGTCGCCATCCAACTCCCTGCCGATAAACTGCGAACCGCGATCACGGGCGACCCGGGCGATTTCATTGCGCGAGTCGTGATCGTCCGCGAATCCGCCCAGTACGAATTCCTCCCACAATCCATGGGCACGCAGTTTGATTTCTGCACCCAGCCGGATGTTGCCGGTCAGCAGGCCGATGGTCGGAGGTTGTGGCAACCGGCGAAGTTCCGCGATGAACTGGTGAACTCCGGGCAACGTCTCGCCCGAATGCTGCTCCAGCAGGTGATCCAGAAGAAAGACATACGTGTCGAGGAAATGACGTACATTTTCAAGGGAGTCTTGAATGCCGTGCTTGCGAAAGAATTCACGGACCAAACCCGTATCCGTACGCCCATGGAAGGTCATACGTTCGGCAGCGCCGGCTTGGCCGAACAACAGCTCCGCAGTTCGCCCAAAAGCGCGCACACCCGCGCCTCCGGTCCGGATGAGCGTGCCATCGATATCAAACAGGACGAGTCGTACCACGGCTCCAAACTGGCGGCCGAAACCCCAGGGCGCAAGTCACAGCGAGCAGACAATGATGTGACGCGACGATGGATCGCCGGTTGGCGGGCGGCATGCTGCTGTCGAAGTCCTCGGGTTGATGAGAGTCAGGTCGAATTGGCTGACGGATCTTGGAACTCTTAACCGCGCCGCTACAACAAATTGCCTTGGGTCAATTGCCCTTCGTCTCCGAGTTCGGCCAGTAGGCTGCGAAAACCCCAACGACGATACATATCGCGTAATTCGGTTTTTTTAGCTGGACGGGGTGCGAGGGATTCCAGGGGTGGGCCATTGGGGAGTTCGGTGCGCAGACGGACCATATGCTGGTTGCGTCGCACGATGTCTGTCGCGCCCAACAACGAGGCGCGCAGCTTGTCCTGCTTCACTTCCATTAGGCGCGTGAGGAGTGCCTCGGCGGAGCCGAACCGCAGCAACAGGTCAGTCGCGGTCTTGGGTCCAACGCCCGGTACACCCGGTATGTTGTCGACCGCATCTCCGATCAAAGCGAGCCAATCCACAATTTGCTCAGGGCTGACGCCCGACTTTGCCCGCACATCGTCAGCGGTCCAGATTTTATCGGTCTTATCGTTGGGATTCAGAATGCCGATGGACGGAGATACGAGCTGCATGAAGTCTTTGTCGGAACTGGCAATGACGACATTCCAGCCAATTGCTTCGGCCCGACGGGAGTAGGTGCCGATCCAATCATCGGCTTCGGTGCCGTCGATTTGAAGCGAAGCCCAGCCGGCGGCGTCCAAC
>SXSK01000188.1 GCA_005793375.1 Verrucomicrobiales bacterium
ATCCTCGATCTGCTCCGGGCGAGTGTGCCAAACAAGATACCGGAGACCCCTGAACTCACGCACCGCCAAGCACGACATTCCCAAGCAAAATGGTGAGAATGTCTAGAGAGCCATTTTAGAGACAAAGATGAGAGCCCTCTACCGCTTTTGACAACACAGCTCATCCCAAATCACCGTCAGCACGGCCGCCTTCCAAAGGATGGCAGAGGGCTGCCACGTTCCAGATCCAAACATCCGTTCACTTGGGCCACTTCAGATGGCGATGCAGAAACTCAAAGGTCCCTTTGCCATGGATGGTGTGCGGCCCATCAAAGAATTCGATCTCGGTGCGATCGCCCAACCCCAGTTTCACATACTGTCGCCGGGTCTTTGCAAACTCATACGCCACCCATTCATCCGGCGCCACACCATCGTCATGCCCCCGCTCAACCATGAACGGCCGCGGTATCATCAGCCAACTCAGTTCCGCATAATTGAATGTATTGCCGAGATTGAATTCCGGCATGTCGTACTCGCCCCAATATAGATAGCAGTAGTTGTGGCGGGCAGACACATTCTTCCAGATCCACTCATTGTAATCGGCTGAACAAATGCTCAGGCAATACCGATCCAGCAACTGCGGGATGCGCATCGCCGTCTTGCCTCCATAACTCAATCCATAAAACGCCATGCGCGTTGAATCGACGAAGTCTTGTGACGCCAGCCAGTCCAGGATGACTTCGTGCTGCCGATGGATGAAGGACCACAACGTCAACTTGAGGGGTTGCGCTTTGCGCAGCACTTGCCGAAAACGGTTCTCCCCAATGTAGGCGTTCTGCGGCGAAAAGGTGATAAAACCGCGCTCCGCCAACCGGCAAGCATAGGTGTGGTAGGCCGGATGATCTTTCTTCGGATCCGCCACGTCGGTCGGTCGCCCTTCCAATCCATGCTGGCAGACCACCACCGGGCGTTTCTCGCCCGGCTTGATCCCCTTCGGCACGAGCAGAATTCCATAGGCAATCACGTCCGGATGGACATCCAACACCACCTCGTATCCTGTGAAGGCTTCAGTCTCAGACACTTTGCGCGAACGCGGATTGGCCGGCAGGGACGCCTTGGGGATCGGCCCGACAATTTCATTGAAGAAGTAATCGCGATACCATCGAGCACTTTGTGCAAAGGTGTCCGCACTCTTGCGATCTGCCTTTTTCCAAAACTCCTTCCGAGTGAATTCCGACTCGCGCATCAGCCACTGGGTGTCTTCCAGAATCTCACTGTATTGCCGCAGCATTCGGGCCGCAGGATCCGCCGCACCCTCACCGACGCGGGTCACCGCGCCGCCACCCGAGCCATCTCCAGCACCGCTTATCCCTAACCCCTCAAGGAATGCGGCGAAGGTCTCTCCACCGACGATTTCATCAGCACCCACCCGGATCAATTTCCAGTCCGCCACTCCAGGAACCTCCTTCAGCCATTCCGACGTATGCTGAGACCGAGCCTCGGCCCCGGCGGGATTTGGGGGCCCCAATTTACCCGGAGCCGCGCCTTCGCCGCGCTGTCCAGCGGATGGATACTCCGCGATGGGATATTTACCCACCTCGTAGACCAAGCGGCGCGGAGCCAGAAGTCCGGCGATTTCGGCACCCCCAAATTGATCGGTGAGGGACCAAACATTGCGGTAGATGGGCTCGTTGTGCAGCTCGGGATTCTGGTGGAACCCGCTGACGACAGTCGCATCAATGCGTGTATCGAGGGCGCCCGCATAGAAGGCGACCATCCCGCCCTCACCCCAACCAATCACACCCGTGCGGCGGCTCGATCCAGCCGATCCGCGCGACTGTATCAGCCAATCAACCCCCGCCAATACTTTCTGAACGTCGTATCCCTGGATCGAGCGTCCCATTTCGTAAGCCGCACGCCACAAGGTCTCTCGCTGCGATTGGCGCAGCTTGCGTACACCCGGAAGCCCGGCATTGGTATCGCTGCGATCCACCAGCGAAGGCACTAGGACACGGCATCCAGCCGATGCAAGTTTGCGAGCAAACTGATGAGATTCCGGAACACCAGGCGTCAATCCAACCGCCTGCTCCGGCGTCCAATCGCAATCCGGGACCGCGACCACGTCCGCCTTCGCATCGCCATCGGGTACCAGCAGGAGTCCTTCGCCATGCACGCCACGCAACACATCCCATTCCACTGAATAAACCCGAAACCCACTGCCTTGGCCTATTAAAGCCGGATTGGGAGAAATGGCTCCGCCTACACGCCCCACAAATCGCAACTGCGCCGCATCTCGCTTGTCCACCACGCCCAGAATCTCCGCCAACCGCTGACGATTGGGCTGAACAGACCGCACATAGGCCTCAGCCGACGAGAAGTCGCGGGACCAATGGCGAGCTCGGTTAGCCGGAGCCGTTTCAAGCACACGATCCAAATAACGGTCCAGCCCACCTACCAACTGGGCGGCAATGTCGCCTTCCATCGTGAGCGGTTGAGTTCCAGCAAATGGCTGAGCCTGGATCGAGGCCATCCAAAGCGCAGCAGCGCCCATCAGTATCAGGGGTTTCACGGACCCACTCTGCCCGAGACTCGGAGAAAAGGGAAGTACCTCAGGACATCAATTTTTCAAAGCAGCGAGGCATCGTCCGCCGGCAGTGCCCTCGCCAAATACCGAATCTCGTCCTCCACCGATTGTTTGTCCGACAAGGACAAGGTATCCGCGACCTCTTCCTCCAATAACGTCCGAAATCGCTTTCTCAGTCGAAAAATGGCCACTCGCAACGCACCGGGAGTCATCCGCAACGACTCAGCCAGTGCCGCCGAGTCATCGCTGGCACCGTCCATTCCCAGAAAACCTCGCAGTCGATCAAACAGGGCGAGTTGATGGCGCTGATCATAGTCATCCTCCAATCGGCGAAGGGTTCGTCGAAGCACCGTCTGAGCCCAAAGACGGTCGAATTCCGCTGTCGGCTCGGTGACCAGCGCCGGCGCATCTCGCAGCAATTCCTCTCCCACAGCTTCGTCCAGGGGGACAAATTGCCGCCCACCGCCGCGTTTGAGTCGCTGCGCCCCACGAACCCGTTCCGCTCGGAACAATTGAAAGGACCCCAGCAAAAACGATCTCAAGCGACCCCGCTGCGGCTGTGCTTTATGAAACAATTCCCGCGTCAGAACCATTCCGAAAAATTCCTGCGTGGAATCTTCGGCTTCATGCGGCGTTTCCCCCTGGCGCCGTGCGTACGCATAAATCGGCAACCAATAGGTCTCGCACAATTCCGAGAGCGCACGGTCCGAGCCTGGTGTGCCCCCAACCCCTTCACGGACCGCCAGCACCCGCGTCCACCGAGTTTCAGGAAATCCACCCTCCGTGGCTGCAGGCCAGCTCATTTCCCAGCCGTCCACCCGCCGTCGATGATGAAGTCTGTGCCCGTCACAAACGACGATTCATCACTCGCCAGATAAAGCGCGGCGGCGGCGATTTCTTCGGGTTGCGCCAATCGTCCGATGGCCTGAGTGGATGACATTTCCCTCCGCGCTTGCTCCGGGTCCGGATATTCCTGGAGACGCGCCTTCACAAATGGCGTCTCCACTCGGCCCGGACACAGGCAATTGCACCGGATACCGTCCAACGCGTGGTCTAGGGCAATGTTTTTGGTCAGACCGACCACCGCAAACTTGCTGGTGGAATACGCCAACCGATCGCGAACCGCAACGACCCCGCCAATGCTTGCCATGTTGATAATGTTCCCGCGCCGACGCTGAAGCATGGAGGGCAAAAACGCTTTGGACAGATTGAAGACCCCCCTCACGTTCACCGACCAAATCCGGTCAAACTCGGCTCCCGTCGTTGTCGCCAGGGTCCCCACCGAACCGATTCCAGCGTTGTTAACCAAAATATCCAGCCTCCCCTGTTGCTCCAACACCACCCGCGCCACCATCGCACAGTCGTCTTCACGGGTAACATCCAACGGCAGGAAACCAGCCTTGCCACCACTTCCTTGAATCCGTTCCACCACAGCCCACCCCGTTTGCGGATTTACATCTGAGACAAATACGAACGCACCGGCATGGGCAAACGTTTCGGCGATCGCTGCGCCGATTCCCGACCCGGCTCCAGTCACCAGGGCAATCTTCTCATTGAGGTGGAACACACGAGCAGCATGGCCCTGAACCGTCACCCCCAGTCAAGCTCCCGCGTTCAACCTCTTGGCCCAGCAAATCTCCGATCGGCAGCTAAAGTCGGGCGAAAAGGAATGTTCGAGCAGTCTCTAACCCGGCGGTTCACGGCTCGTCGGTTCAGCGACGTAATAGGACTAAACCATCTCAATGTTTGACCCGCTTGCTCTTCGACCCGTAGCGAACCTTTCGCTCAGCCGTCGCCTGATCATGAGCCGACCGCGCGGTAATGCCCGGGGTCTTGGTCTCGGCCCCGCTCATGCGTCGCTTGAGCTCCTTGACCTGATCCCGAAGTAGTGCCGCCTTTTCAAACTCCAGGTTGTTTGCCGCAATCACCATCTCCGATTCGAGTTCGCGAAGCGTTTCGGTCATGTCAAACTGCGCCACGCTTTCGTGGAGTGCCGCGGCGGCGGCTTCACGACCCGACCCAGTGCTGCTCAACCCTTCCTCAATGCTCCGAGTGACACTGCGCGGGGTGATCCCGTGCTCCCGGTTGTAAGCGATCTGACGTTGGCGCCGGTACTCGGAGACGGCCAAGAATTTCTGAATGCTCTGGGTCTTTACATCCGCGTAAAGCACCACGCGGCCATTCAGATGCCGCGCCGCCCGACCCGCAGTCTGAATGAGACTCGTCGCGCTGCGCAGATACCCTTCC
>SXSK01000189.1 GCA_005793375.1 Verrucomicrobiales bacterium
CCCAAACGCGAACCTGCCTACCTGGTGATTTTGGTGAAATATCACACACGGCGCAACGATCAGGCCTACCGCTCCCATCGTAAACGCCGCCTCAAAGAACTCAAAAAATGGAAATCCCTCAAAACGTCGCTGTAGTGCTACTTGAGATAAACAAATTTTTTCGCCCGTCCCTAATCGGCATCGCCGGCGATCTTGCGGTATAGCGTCGCGAGGCTGATGTCCAGCAGTCGCGCGGTTTCTTCCTTGTTTTGGTTCGTCAGTCCCAGGATTTGGTTGATGTAGGAGAGTTCCTGGTCTCGGCTGAAACGTTTCAGACTGACGATTCCATGGGGCATTGAAATTCCAGCTTTTTGCCCAGAGCTAGCGGCCGCAACGGGGTTCACTGAGGACGACGTCGCGAAGGTTGTGTTGGAGGCGGGGTTGATCCCGGGAGCATTCCCCACAGGAGTCGCCAGACGGGCGAGTTGGGACTCCTCTAGACCATCGTCTTCCGGCGCGCGGCGCCGGACGACTGGGGGCAAGTCGTCGACGCGTAACAGAGCGGTTTCGCTAAGGACGCAGGCGCGCTCGATGGCATTTTCCAGTTCGCGGACATTTCCGGGCCAATCATGGGCGGCGAGAGTCGCCACGGCTCGCCGTGAAATCTGGAAGGGCTGTCCGGTACGCGAATGGACTTTGTCCTTCAGAAAATGGGCGACGAGCATCGGGACATCTTCGGGTCGGTCCCGGAGCGGTGGCAGTAGAATCGGGACGACATTGAGTCGATAATATAGGTCCTCCCGGAACCGCCCGTCCTTCACTAATTGCTCCAGGTTCTCGTTGGTGGCGGCGAGGACGCGCACATTCACGTAGGTGGGTGCGTTATCTCCGACGCGCCGGACTTCCTTCTCTTGCAGAACTCGCAACAATCGGCTTTGCAGTTGGGCTGGCATGGTCCCGATTTCATCCAGAAAAATCGTGCCTCCATCCGCGTCATGGAAAAGTCCGCTCTTGTCGCTAATGGCTCCGGTGAAGGCTCCCTTTCGGTGGCCGAAGAGTTCCGATTCCAGGAGGTTCTCTGGAAGTGCGGAACAATTGATGGGAATGAAAGGGCCCGTGCTGCGCCGGGAATTGTAATGAAGTGCTCGCGCGACCAGTTCCTTGCCGGTGCCGCTTTGCCCGAGGATCAGCACGGTGGCGTCGGTGTCCGCCACACGCTCGATCATTCGAAACACGCCCTGCATGGCGACCGACGCTCCGATGATCTGGCTGAAGCCGTACTTCGTTTTCAGTTCGCGCCTCAAGAACGTGTTTTCTGCGACGGTCCTGGTGTAATGGAGCGCCCGGTGGATGCAGAGCTTGAGGTCATCCAATTTGAAAGGTTTTTCCAGGTAATCGTAGGCGCCCAAGCGCATGGCCTCTACGGCGCTCTCCACCGAACCGAAGCCGGTGATCATGATGCAGACCGGAGCTGGATTGAGGGAACGCGCCTTTTGAAGAATGTCCATCCCGTGGGCCTTGGTCTTATCCAGGTACAAGTCGGTGATGACCAGATCCGGTTGCTTTTCCACCAGCGCCTCGGCGACTCCATTCAGGTGTGTGAATGGGAACACCTCGTGACCCTCGGCACGCAGGACCTCCGTCACCATTTGCACCATCGTGAGTTCGTCATCAACGAGAAGGATTTTGGACATGGATGCGAACCTACCAAAGAGGGGATGGATTTTGAACCGCGAAGATGTGGCTTGGAGACAACTTTAGGAAAATTCGCTATTTGACGCATTGGGCGCCGCCGATACCGTCGGGCTTCGGTTTCGAAATTATTGATTATGGCAAAGCTTTCAGTCCGCGATCTGAATGTCACTGGCAAACGCGTGTTGATGCGCGTCGACTACAACGTCCCGATGGAGGACAATGGTGGGGTGATGGTCATCAATGATGCCACCCGGATTAAGGAAACGCTGCCGACGTTGAACCTTTTGATATCCAAGGGCGCGCGTGTGGTGTTGATGGCGCATCTGGGGCGTCCAGATGGGAAGCGTGAGCCGTCGATGAGCTTGCGCCCGGTATCTGAGGCGTTGTCAGAAATGCTGGGCAAACCGGTGTCATTTTCCGAAGAGACCATGGGTGAAAAGGCAGAGGGGGCGGTAGCGGGCTTAAAGGATGGCGATGTGCTATTGCTGGAAAACGTCCGTTTCCATGCCGAAGAAGAAGACAACGATCCCGTGTTTGCCGCGCGATTGGCTCGGTTGGCCGATCTGTATGTGAATGATGCGTTTGGCGCGGCGCACCGCGCCCATGCCAGCACTTGCGGGGTCGCACGCATTGTACGTGCCTGGGGCGGTTCTTGTGCCGCCGGTTTGCTCATGGAACGTGAGCTCAAGTTTCTCGGCGACGAACTCGATCAACCGGCGCGCCCGTTTGTGGTGATCCTGGGCGGCGCGAAGGTTTCGGACAAGATTCGAGTGATTGACCGCTTGTTGGACCGCGCGGACACCGTCCTGATCGGTGGAGCCATGGCGTACACGTTCAAACTGGCGCATGGCGGCAAGACTGGCAAAAGTTTGGTTGAGAAGGACCATACGGGCACTGCGTTGGCCGCCGAAGCCAAAGCCAAACAACGCCATGTCAATTTCCACCTGCCCACAGACACCGTGATCGCCACGCCGGTCGCTACCGGCAAGCTGAACAAAAAGGGCAAGCCGGTTTATGACTTGCAGAATCCACGAGTCATCTCGGGTGATATCCCGGATGATTCTGAAGGCTTCGATATCGGTCCAGCGACGGCAGCGGCTTACGCGGCAGTGATCGCCGGAGCCAAGACGATCCTTTGGAATGGCCCGATGGGCATGTTTGAGGACCCCCGTTTCGCCGAAGGCACCCATGTGGTGGCAAAGGCTGTGGCGGAAGCGACCCAGAAAAACGGCACCAAATCCATCATTGGCGGCGGCGATAGCGTCAAGGCCATCAACAAGGCGGGCCTGGGTTCCCAAGTGACTTTCGCGAGCACCGGCGGTGGTGCCAGTTTGGAGTTTCTCGAGGGAACCCCGTTGCCAGGCGTAGTGTGCCTCGATAATTGCCAGTGACACTTTATGATCAACTGACCCGGGCCACGTCGCTCAGCAACGACTCGCTCCTGGGCCTTTTCCTGGATTACACCACGGCACGCCAGTTGGAATTGTATCCCGCCCAGGAAGAGGCGGTGTTGGAGTTGTACGCCGACAAGAATGTGATCCTGAACACGCCGACGGGTTCTGGGAAGTCCTTGGTCGCTTCGGCGCTACACTTCAAGTCCCTCGCCCAGGGGCGCCGCTCCGTCTACACCTGTCCCATCAAGGCGTTGGTCAATGAGAAGTGGATGGCCTTGTGCAAGGAATTTGGGCCCGACAACGTGGGCTTAAGCACGGGTGACGCCACGGTAAACCACGACGCTCCCATCCTGTGTTGTACTGCCGAGATTCTGGCCAATATCGCGCTGCGCGATGGGGCTCAGGCGAAAGTGGACGACGTGGTGATGGACGAGTTTCATTATTACTCGGATCGGGAACGCGGTGTCGCCTGGCAGGCTCCGCTGTTGACGCTGCCGCAGACCCGTTTCCTGTTGATGTCGGCCACGCTGGGAGAGACAGGTTTTTTCGAAGAAGAACTCAACCGATTGACGGGCAAGCCGACGACCACGGTGCGATCCGTGACCCGCCCTGTGCCGCTGGATTTTTCCTACGCCGAGACGCCGTTGGCTCAAACGTTGGAAAAGCTGGTTCAGGATGGCAAGGGGCCGGTGTACGTGGTGCATTTCACCCAGAACGAAGCGGCGCAAAGCGCTCAGGATTTCACGAGTATCAACGTCGCCACCCGCGAAGAAAAAGCGGCGATTGCTTCCGCCATCGAGGGACGCAAGTTCAACAGCCCATACGGGGCCGAAATCAAACGTTGGTTGCGCGGAGGCATTGGGCTGCATCATGCGGGCTTGCTTCCGAAGTATCGGATATTAATGGAACAGCTGGCGCAGCAGGGATTGCTCAAGGTGATTTGCGGCACGGACACGCTCGGAGTGGGTATCAATGTTCCCATTCGTACCGTACTCTTCACTCGACTGAGCAAGTATGGCGGTGAACGGGTGACCATTCTCACCGCGCGCGATTTTCATCAGATCGCCGGGCGTGCGGGGAGAAAGGGGTACGACAACGTGGGTTGGGTGGTGGCGCAGGCGCCGGAACATGTCATTGAGAACTTGAAGCTCGAGGAAAAGTCCAAACGCGATGGCAAGAAGGTGGTGAAACGTCAAGCGCCCGAAGGATTCATTGGATGGGATCGCAAAACATTTGAACGCCTACAAAACGCCGCTCCGGAACGGTTGACATCCCGCTTCCAGGTCTCGCATGCGATGTTGCTGAATGTACTGAGTCGACCCGAGGACGGCTGTGTTGCCATGCGGGACATTATTCGACGGTGTCATGATGGCGACAAAGCCAAGAAGGGGCACCGGCGACGCGCCTGGCAGCTGTTTCGGTCCTTGCTAGATCGTCAGATCGTCGAGCTGACGAAGTCGGAGACCGGTTCCAAAGTTCGGGTGAACGTGGCGTTGCCCGAAGATTTTTCCCTCAACCATGAACTCTCCTTGTTTCTTCTGGACACCATCCCTCTCCTGGACCGGGAGGCGCCGGACTATGCGTTGGATTTGATCACACTGATCGAGGCGATTCTGGAAGATCCGGATGTTGTGCTTCGAAAGCAGTTGGACAAGTTGAAGGGGGCAAAGGTTGCGGAACTCAAGGCGCAGGGCATGGAGTACAACGATCGCATGGAAGAGTTGGAGAAGCTGGAACATCCCAAGCCTCGCTCGGAGTTTATCTATCCGATTTTCAACGACTGGGCGAAGAAGCATCCGTGGGTGGGACAGGAGAATATCCGACTCAAGTCCATTGCGCGTGAGATGTTCGAACAGTTCCGTTCCTTCTCGGATTACATCAAAATCTACGAATTGCAGCGGGCTGAGGGTGTGTTGCTGAGGCACCTCAACAGTGTTTACAAAGTGTTGGCTCAGACCGTCCCCGAAGCCGCGAAAACGGATACGGTGGGTGAAATGGAGGAGTACTTGCGCACGATGTTGCGACAGGTGGATTCGAGTTTGCTGGATGAATGGGAACGGATGCGCAATCCGGCGCGCGCCCTGGTGGCGGATGTGCCTGAGTTAAAGCCGCCAGGAGCTGAGGAAGCCGCAGCGGATGTGACCCGGGACACCCGGGCGTTCACGGCGGCCATCCGCACCCGGATCTTTGCCTTTCTCAGAGCGCTATCGAATGGCGAATTCGAGGCCGCACTGGAGCTGATGTCGACGTCGATCGTCGGGGATGAACCGCCCTGGACCCCGGCACGATTGGAGTCGGTTCTAAAAGCCTTTGAGGCGAACCACCAGTGGATTTGTCTGGATCCGAATGCCCGCAACCTGCGGCACACGTACGTCAAGGTTTCAAGCGAACAACCCTTGTGGATAGTGCAGCAGATCCTGGTAGATCCAGACGGTTTGAACGATTGGATGTCCGAGTTTGAGGTGGATTTGACAGCCTCCAAGGCGGCCCGAGAACCGGTAATTCGGCTCAGGCGGATCGCAGCAGTCGGTGGCGGGGAGGGGTGAAGGGAGCCGTCGGCACTCCGAGAACGCGGCACTTATTTGGAGCGCGGCAGTCCTCTGCCGCTTTGCCCCTGGCAAAACTAAAGGAAGTGAACTGAATGGTTGTTGAGTGGAAAAAGCGGTTGAGGGCAACCGCAGTCCAAAGAAAGCGGCAGAGGGCTGCCGACATTCCCGTAAAGCGGCAATACCCTGGTTAATCCGATGCAGTTTCGATGTCTCGACAGTAAGCGGCGCGCAGGGTTTCCACGATCGGCGATTGCCTCAGCGGGCGACCCTCAAGATGGCTGGCGGAAACGATGCCCCAAGAACTGAGTGACAAGAACACACCATCGCATTCGACGAGTTGGCTGGGAGTGATATTGGTTTCCGACACTCGTTGGTGGAGTCGAGTGCAGAGAGACAAGACGTGTTGGCGCGTGACGCCCGCCAAAGCGCCGGCGGCGAGAGGAGGTGTGTGTACTTCGCCGTCGCGGATCCAGAAGAGATTGGAACTCGAGCCCTCGGTGAGGTGACCTTGAGAGTTCCGAATTAGAGCCTCGTTCGCACCAGCGTTGTCCGCCTCCATCTTGGCCAGAATCTGCGGAAGTTTGTTGGCCGTCTTGTACTGGCTGAGGGGATCGGTGCACGGGATGCACACCGAGGATGTGATCAGATTCCATGCAACAGGCTGACTGAGCGACTCCGCGGCGATGGGGTGGAGACTAATGATGAGTGATGGATTTCTGGCGCCGTCGGGAGAATAGCCTCGGCGCCCGACTCCACGCGACAGGTGGATGCGCAGGAAGGCTAGAGTCCAGGTCTCTCGTGTTGCTAACTCCAATGAAGCTCGGCGCAGTTGATGGGCGTCATAGGGAATCTCGATGCCGAGAAACTTTGCACCACGTTCCAATCGTTGAAGATGTTCACCCCAAAGAAAAGGGACACCCTTGTACATCAAGATGCCTTCGAACAAGCCGTCCCCATATAGGAACGATCGATCGAACACGGACACGACGGCGTTTTCGGTTCGGACCATTGCCCCATTCATCCAGACCCACTGCGACGTCGAGGTGTTGAACTCAGGCATCGGTGCGATGGGCTTCATCCGATTTTAAGCTCCCTGTGGTTTTATGGATGGCGTGTTTGGGTATTTCGCCGAGGATTTCTTGGTTTAATGCGGACGACAATGCCGCCATGAGTCCGCTGCCCTTGGCGAGGGTTTCTTCGTACTCCGATTCGGGTTGCGAATCGGCGACGATACCGGCGCCAACATGAAACCAGGCATGGCCATCTTTTACGACGGCGGTGCGGATGGTGATGCTGAGTTGGCTCTCGCGATTAAAACCCAGGTAGCCGTGGCAACCACAATAGGGGCCGCGAGCGACGGGCTCCAATTCATCGATGATCTCCATGGCGCGGATTTTCGGGGCGCCGGTGATGCTGCCACCCGGGAAACAGGCAGCGAGGGCATCGAGATGCGACAGGCCGGGGCGGATACGCCCCTCGATGGTGGAGACGAGGTGTTGAACCTGAGGGTAACGTTCGAGTCGGACGAGTTCGGGGACTTGAACAGATCCGTATTCGCAGACGCGCCCGAGGTCGTTGCGAAGGAGATCGGTGATCATCACCAGTTCAGCCATTTCCTTTTCGCTGCGCTGGAGTTCGTACGTGAGTTGGGCGTCGCGGATAGGGTCGTTACTGCGAGGTCGGGTTCCTTTGATAGGGCGGGTGAGAATATGGCCACCGCTCATTCGAAGGAACAATTCAGGTGAGGACGAAACCACTTGGAAATCGCCGGCATTAAGGAAGCTGGAGAATGGGGCGGGAGATACCTCGACGAGCCGTTCGAAAAAGGTCCAGGCGCTAATGGGGCAAGGCGCACTGAGGCGTTGGGCCAGGTTCACCTGGTAGATGTCTCCGGCGCGGATATATTCCTGGGCGCGTCGAACCGCCTTAAGGAATGCGTCTCGACCCATGGATGAATTCCAATCACTGGGTGGACGGGTTGGGTAGGGAATGGAGAGGCAATTGGAGAATTCCGGTGGCGTCGACTGAAGTTGTGCACGCCACCAGGCTACTTGATCGCGGGCTCGCACTTCGGTTCGGGATCCGTCGGAACCCAGTCCGGTGGCCACGATCCAGGTACGCCCGAGTCGATGATCGAATGCGACGAGACTCGGGTAAAAGCCGAGTTGGCAGTCGGGCAGTTCCAGGTCATTGATGGCGCGTCGGCTCAAGCGCGGTTCCACGAACTGTTTCAGGTCATAGCCCCAATAACCGAAACAGCCACCTAAGGGGAATGGAACATCGACGTCGTCCAGCAACTCAAACCCTTCCAGCAGCGGCGCCAGGATTTGCCAGGGATTCCCATAATGCACCGAGTTGCCTGTATTGAGCGTCAGTTCACATCGGGATCCGAGGGCGCGAACCGTGAGGAACGGGTGAACGGCGACGAACGAGTAGCGCGCGCTCGGCACGTCGAAGCTGCCGGTGCGCAGGCATACTAGTCCCGGTTCGTGTTGCAGCCGAGCTGCTAGCGAATCGACACCGTGTGCGGTCGGGCATTCTTCAATCAGAGCGCGCATGTGTCCGTCGAGCTTCCAAAGTGCCGAGCGCAATGGCCGAGTCAATACCAGGTGCTTCGATAAAACGGAGAGAGTTGGCTTGGCCCTCCCAAAAAATAGGGTGCGGCAGCCATCGGAGATGCACTGGAATGGTGGTCAAAGTCGATGAGAACACGGGAGTTGAGTTGATTGGGAGAGTCGGCCTCAGGTCGGCACTCCATCGGACTCGATGGCGGTGTCTTTGGAGATGGTCCTCCACCGCTTTTGGGCAATTTCGGGGACAACCGCTCACCCAATGCCCGACAACTCGGAGATACGCCCCGCCGTGGATGATTGCTGCGGTGGAGGTTGTACCGGCTGGGTTGAGAGGTCATGGTCTCCAACGGTTGCCGTCCTGGTTGAGGCCCTATGTGTGGTGGGATACTGGCGAACTGAGCGCGTCGTCGCGCGGCAAGTGTTCGCGCCGGGAATGGCACCCAAAGTTTTAATTCGACAACATTGATGCGAGAATCCAATCAACCGCCGCCAGCGGAACCATCGCCCTCGTGGCGTGCCCCCTGGGTGCAATTAAAGACCTTCAGCTTTCACCCGAGTATTTATCCCGCAATGATCCTGCGCAGTTCCCAGGGCATTGCACCAGGGACATTGGTCGCGGTTTATGACCGCAGCGGGCGACCATTTGGTGCTGGCTTGTGGAATCCGCGGGCGCGAGTGCCGCTGCGGGTGCTGTATCATGGCGATGAAGCATTTCAAGAATCTCAACTCATCCAACTCATTGACCGCGCGATTGATCTGCGGCTTGGCGCCTTGGATTTGCCAACGTTCACCGATGCGTTTCGGGTGATCAATTCCGATGGCGATGGCTTAAGCGGTTTGGTCATCGATCGGTTTGGTCCGCTGTTGAGCATCCAGGTGCATTCCTTGGGCATCGCTCAACGGCTTCGAGGGTGGTTGCCGCGCATTCATGAACGACTGGGGACAAAGGAGGCGGTGATAACAGTTGACCCAGGCATTGCGCGGCTGGAGGGAATTACTCCCAGTATGTTGCCGCCGTCCGATCGGACCTATCCCATCAAGATCAAGGAGCACGGAGTCCGATTCGAAGTGGATCTGGAGAGCGGCCACAAGACGGGATTCTTTTGTGATCAACGCGAAAACCGCCGGCGATTGTCGCGTTACACGGCGGACAAACGAGTCGTGGATTTGTGCTGTTACACGGGAGGGTTCGCGCTGGCCGCCAAGGTTATGGGCAAGGCGGCCGAGGTCACGGGAGTCGACCTGGATGAGGCCGCCATCGCTCAGGCAAAGCGGAACGCCAACATCAATACAGCACGTGTCGATTGGGTGCATTGCGATGCGTATTCTTATGCGCGGCAATTGCGGAAGAATGGGGAAAAATTTGGAGTCGTCATTCTGGATCCGCCCAAGTTTGTGTTCACGGCCGACGATGAAGCCGAGGGATTCACGCGTTACGAGGATTTGAACAGCCTAGGCGTGGTGATTACGGAGCCCGGAGGTCTATTGGTCACTTGCTCCTGTTCCGGCCGAGTCTCGGCGCACGATTTCGAGCAATTGGTTATCCGCTCGGCTCATCGGGTGGGACGCCGGCTACAATTCCTGGAACAGACCGGCGCGGCTGAAGACCATCCCGTCATGTCGAATTGTCTCGAAAGCAGATACCTAAAAGTGCTTTGGGCAAGGGTTTGGTAGTTGCTTTCTGGACGGAGACGTTCCACTTCAGATTGGACTGCTGAACCGCTGCAAGGACTGCCGGGCTTTGGACTTGAGGAGAACGCTCAGTCTATTCCTAAGATCGAAACGAGCGGGCGGGCAATGCGCCGGATTTCTGGGCGGTGTCGGCGAAGGGCACGGATTCGCCCGCGCTGGCGCCGGTGGCGACGGTGCCCCACTGCTTCAAGTTCACCGAAGACATGACACGGTAGTTCCACCCGGCATGCAGCCGATGGTGCTGACTCGACACCCATTCCCGGGTGGGTCTTAATCTCGCTATGTCTGGGTCGCAGCATCCGCAACCCGCGACGGCACCGCCGTCGATTCCCGACCACACGCTGCTGCATCCCATCGGGCATGGCGCGTATGGCGAGGTGTGGTTGGCGCGGAACATTGTCGGCACGCTGCGGGCGGCTGCCGGTGGACGAATGCGTGCGGATCGGACTCGCCCTGGCGGACGCGCTGGCGCACCTGCACACGGGGGAAAGGATGCGGGTGTCGCTCCAAGTAACCGAAACCCACAGCGGCAGTCTGCTCTGGGCCGAAGTTCTCACCAACTCAGCCGGCGACCCATCCTCGGTGGCGATGGCCGTGCTACAGGGCCTCCCGGACAGGCTCGGCATCCAACTCACCGACGCGCAACGGGCGAGGCCTGTTGCGCCTCCAACCCAGAATCTCGAAGCTCACCTGCTATTCTGGGAGGCTAAAGGCCTGGCCCAACTCGGCACCGAGAAGGCATCTGAAAACGCGGTCCAAAGCTGACCCGGGCCACCCAACTGGACCCGAACTTTGACGGTCACGGTCGCCAACGCGCCGAGGGTTGTGTCGGCCGAGGGATTGGCCAGTTGGACCTGGAAGGTTTCCGTGGGTTCGTTGAGGGCGTTGTTCAGGATCGGAATCCGAATCGTCTGGTTGGTGATCCCCGGCGCGAACGACAGGCTCCCAGTGGTCGTCGCGTAATCCTCCCCGGCTTTGGCCGTCACATCGGCGGTCAGGAAGTCCGCCGTTAGGGTGGTGGCGACCTCGCCTGTGCGCCAGACGTTCAGGACGATCTCGGGCGCGCCTTCGACAACCTCATGGGTGGTGAACTGGAAGCGGATCGCGCTAGCCGCGGAGGCGGGGAGGACGGACATCAATACGAAGGCCAGCAGTGGGAGCAAGGCGGCGCACGGGGATTGGGTGAAACGGATGCAGGGGTTGGAGGCTTCGGTTTTCATGGTTGGGGACTTGATGGAGCTTCGGCTGGGCGCTCCGTGCGCGTTACACGATCCGCGTGCTTCGGTTGGGAGTCCCGCGTTCACGCGGTCCGGGCAACCGCCTGAAAGCGGAAGGTCAGACCACGGCGTTTTCTCAGTGGCGTCACTCGAGCGTGGCTCCGAGCAGGAACACTTTGACAGGTGCCACCGTCCTGAGTGAATATGCTCAGGTTACTGAGTAATTTGCATGATCCGTCAAACGATCCACAACGAACTGCTTCGCCGCCTGAAGGAGAAGCGCCGCTTCATCCAGGTGCTGGCCGGCCCCCGCCAAGTTGGCAAGACCACGCTGGTCCGGCAGGTGATGGCGGCGTCCAAACTGCCGGCCCACTACGCGTCCGCGGACGAGCCGACGCTCCGCGACCGCACCTGGATCGAGCAGCAATGGGACCTCGCCCGCCTCAAGGCGCGGGACGCCAAGGGCAGTGCCCTGCTCGTGCTGGACGAAGCGCAGAAGGTTTCCGGCTGGCCGGACCTCGTGAAGCTGCTCTGGGACGCCGACACCCACGCGGGCTTGCCGCTCAAGGTGGTGCTGCTGGGCTCCGCGCCGCTGCTCCTCCAGCGCGGGCTCACCGAAAGCCTCGCGGGCCGCTTCGAGGTCATCCGTGTGCCCCACTGGTCGTTCACCGAGATGCGCGAAGCCTTCGGCTGGACACTCGAACAATACATCGTCCACGGCGCGTATCCCGGCTCGGCGGAACTGATCGGTTCACCGGAACGTTGGCGGCGCTACGTGGTGGATTCGCTGATCGAGACCACCCTCTCCCGCGACATCCTGCTGCTCACCCGCGTGGACAAGCCCGCGTTGCTTCGCCGGCTCTTCCATCTCGGCTGCGCCTACTCCGGCCAGATCCTGTCCTACCAGAAGATGCTCGGCCAGCTCACGGACGCGGGGAACACCGTCACGCTGGCCCACTACCTCGAACTGCTGGAGGGCGCGGGGATGCTCGCCGGGTTGGAGAAGTATGCCCACGGACTGGTGCGCCAGCGCGGGTCCAGCCCCAAGCTGCAAGTCCTCAACACGGCGCTGATGACGGCGCAGGACACGCGCAACCTCAAGGAAGCCCGGCTGGACGGCGACTACTGGGGCCGGCTCGTCGAATCCTGCGCCGGCGCGCACCTGTTCAACAGCAGCGCCGGAACCGGGATCGAGCTGACCTATTGGCGCGAGCGCAACCACGAGGTGGACTTCATCCTGCGCCAGGGCAAGACCACCGTGGCGATCGAGGTGAAGAGCGGACGCCGCCGCGAGTCGCTCGCCGGCATGGAAGCCTTTGCCCACCAGTTCAAACCCAGGCGTCTGCTGCTCGTGGGCGGGCAGGGAATCCCTCTGGAAGAATTTCTCAGCCACCCGGCCAGCCATTGGGTCAGTTGAGACTACGGCTTGACCACCCTGAAGAACGAGTTCCCGTCCAAGAGCGGCACGGTGACCGTGCTCTTGCCGTCGGTGTCAGGCACGTCCTGCCAAGCGGGAAGGTTCAGGCTTCCGGCCTTTTGCAGGCGAATCCCGGAACCTCCATTCCACGAGAGAGTGAGGCCGGTTGCGGAGCGAACTGGCGAGGCGAGGGTCAGCACCGAGGACAGCTCCAAGATGCGGAGTTGTCCGTCTGCCGCATAGACCGTGTTGCCGACCACATCAATGCCGCTGCCATAGCTGCGATACTCGCCGACCAACGAGGGTTGTGTAGGATCACCGACGTCAATGACGCGGATTCCACAAATGTTGTTTCCCTCGACTTGCGGATCCGACCAGCACGACATCAGGAACGCAAAGCGTCCATGGACTCTGATCCCACTCAAATCTCCCCGGAATGAGTAACTCCCGAGCTTAACCGGGGATGACGGCTTGCTTATGTCGATGGCGCTCAACCATACGAGACTCTCTCCCCCTACCCCGGCCTGTGTGCCAACAGCGTAGGCCAGGTTGCCTGCCATATCGATGGCTTCGACCTTGTGGCCTGGACTGAAAGAGACCAACGGCAATGGATTCGAAGGGTTGCTCACATCGAAGATGCGAAGCGCTCCCACGAAGTCGGTCGAACTCTCAAAACTTGCGAGAAGCGCGAGGTTACCCGCTACCTGAATACTCTCAACACGGCCCGGAATGGTGGCTATCCGGACTGGGTTTGACTTGTCGCGGAGATCGAGAACATCAACTCCACTTGTTCCGCCTGTTGCCGACGCGACGTAAGCGTAATCATCGGTCACCGCGAATTGACCCAACCATGAATTGGTTCGGGAGTAACTTGCCTTCAAAATGGGCTGCTGTGGATCGGTGACATCTAGGACCTCGAACCCCCAGATCCCGCCATCGACCGTGCCCAGATAGGTGCCCAGGTATGCGTAATTTCCCGAGATCCGCACCTGCCCCGCCGACCCCGCCGTATCCAACTGGGCAACTGAAACCGGCTTCGAGCTGTCGCTAACGTCGATGACACGCAAACCTATCCAGTCGGCGACGAAGGCATGGTTGCCTGACACTCGGACGTCACCGGCATGGCCTCTCGGGTCGAATACTCCCATGGTCTTCGCGGGATCCAGGTCCCTTGGCACCAGCCCGGACAAGCCGCCCACCCAGACGTTCAGGGTGAGGCTGCGGACCCGGGGCACGGTCTGGCCGCGAAACGGGCCGGAGGACGGCTTCACCGTGCTGCGGTCGGCGGGGCACTTGAACAGCCCGGCACTGCCGCCACAGTAGGGCCAGAGGGCTCCGCGCTTGAGGTCCTTTTCGATGTCCCAGTTCGAGGTGTTGGCGGGGTCGAAGTTCAGCACGCCCGGCACCCACGCACCGTATTCCGTGCCGGGCCGCCGGTCGGGATCGTTGCTGGCGAAGCAGACGCGATCCCGGTTCTCGTCCGCATACATCCGCCAGGCGAGCAGAAGCTGACGGTGGTTGCTCATGCACTGGATGCCCTGGGCCTTCTGCTTGGCCTTGCCCAGTGCCGGTAAGAGCATCCCCGCCAAGATCGCGATGATGGCGAGCCGTTGAACCGCAGATGAACGCAGATGGCGGAAGCGGTTCCGGGCTTTGCGCCGGGGCAAAGGGCCGCAGGCTCAGGCAAAGGTTGAATCTTTTTTTAAGCGAAAATGTAATGAACGGTTTAGTTTTTAGTTCATACTGCCATCATGTTTGAACGTTGGATCGCCCCGCATTTCCGCGAACGGCTGGCCCGGCCCTTCGTCCACCTCGTCTTCGGGGCCCGGCAGACTGGAAAATCCACGTTGATCCGGTCCCTGCTTCCCGCCGACGCGCTCGTCATCAACCTCGCCGATCCCAGTGAGCGCAGCCTTCATCTCACCGATCCCGGTCGTTTCCTGGCGGACTGCCGCGCGCTGAAGCACAAAGCGGGCGGGCGCTTCGTATTTGTCGATGAGGCGCAGACCGTGCCGGCAATCTTCGACGCGGTGCAGACGCTCTACGACGGCGACAAGCAGCGCTGGCGGTTCGTGCTCTGCGGCAGTTCCGCCCGGAAACTTCGTTGCACGGGTGCTAACCTCCTGCCTGGCCGCAGCTTCCTGCCCCGGCTGATGCCGCTGGTCGTTGCGGAGCAACCGCCGCCCGACGAGCCCAACCCCGACGCGGACTCGCCCCTACCGCTGGCGTGGCCGAAGCCGGGCCGGCCAGAGAACCTGTTTCCCGCCTGGACGCTGGAGGAACGGCTGGCCTGGGGCGCGTTGCCGGGGGTCGTCGCGGCAGACGAGGCAGATCGGGCAGAGCTCCTGCAGGCGTTTGCGGTGGTGCATCTGGAAGAAGAGATGCGTCGCGAAGCGCTGGTGAAGGACTGGGGCGCATTCCTCCGTTTCCTGCGCCTGGCGGCGGTGGAGTCTGGACAAATCGTGAACTACTCCGCCATCGCACAGCAGACAGGCCTGTCCATGCCCACCGTGAAGAACCACTACCAACTGCTGGAGGACATGTTCATCGGCGTGCCAGTGCCAGCGTGGTCCGGGAGCAAGCGCAAGAACCTAATGAGCGCGGGGAAGTTTTTGATCTTCGACCTTGGCCTCCGGCACGCGGCGGCGGGCTTGCGGCCTTCGTTCGACACGGTGCGGGCCAATCCCGGTCCGCTTTTCGAGCAATGGGTGGGGCTCGAACTCTGGCGGCGACTCCAGTACCTCGGGACCGGCAGCCTGCATTACCTCCGCACCTACGCCGGGGCGGAGGTGGACTACATCGTCGAGCACGAGGGCAGGGTGACCCCGATCGAGGTGAAGTGGACGGACAAGCCGGCCCTTGGCGACGCCCGCCATTTGCTGACCTTCCTGGATGAAAACCGCAAGAAATCGGAGCGGGGATTCGTCATCTGCCGCTGTAGTCGGCCGATGCAAATCCACGACCGCGTGACGGCGATTCCGTGGCATTGCCTCTGATGCGTGACTCCCCAGGAGCGGCCTTATTCGAATCGTGCCCATTTGTTTGCTTGCCAAAGGGGGCGCCGAGCAGTGCTCGGCATGAGTATAGCGGTGATTTCCTGAAAGAAAGCGCGCTCGCCGGGGGATGATATCCTTGAGATGATCGCAAACAAGTTTCCGGCCATGAGTGATGAGAGCGACGAATTCTTGCCCACGCGCGTGAGCCTGCTGGGCCGCCTCAAGGATTGGGGCGATCAGCGGAGTTGGCAGGATTTCTACGACACCTACCATCGACTGATCCACAGCGTGGCCCTCAAGGCCGGGCTGACGCCGACCGAGGCGCAGGACGTGGTGCAGGAGACCGTTTTGAGCGTGGCGAAGAAGATCGGGGACTTCCGTGCGGACCCGGCGCGGGGATCGTTCAAGGGCTGGCTAAGCCGTAGGGTCAAAAATCTCCGATGCACCTATCGACATCCATTTTCAGGCTTCTATCCCGGCCAGGGATCAGGCAGATGAAGGGCAAGCCATGTCACGTCATCTGTTCTTCGCTCTGGGAATCTGGATTTTGGGCATTGCCGCGCTTCAGGCGGCGCTGCCATCCACGGGCAACTTCTCGCAAACCAACCTGGTTGCTTGGTGCATTGTTCCGTTCGATTCAAAAAAGCGCACACCCGAGGAGCGCGCCGCCATGCTCGATCAATTGGGTGTTCATCGCCTCGCCTATGATTGGCGCGCGGAACATATCCCGACGTTCGATGCGGAAGTGGCCGCCATGGCGAAGCGGCAGATCGAACTGACCGCCTGGTGGTTTCCATCGGCCTTAAATGCCGAAGCGCGAGCCATTCTGGAGTGTCTGGCTCGACATAAACTCCATCCCCAATTGTGGGTGACCATGGGCACCGAAGCGGAACCGGATCGCGCGCGATTGGATCAAAAAATTCAGGCGGCCGTGGAGACGTTGGCGCCGATCTGCGTTGAAGCTGCCAAGCTCGGAAGTGTCGTGGGGCTTTACAATCATCTGGGATGGTTCGGTGAACCCGAAAACCAGATTCGCATTCTCGAAGGATTGCGGGCGCGAGGACACTCGAATGCTGGAATCGTTTACAATTTTCACCACGGCCATTCCCAGGTCGACCGCTTTCCAGCGTTGCTCCAACGGATGCAACCTCACCTGATTGCCTTGAATTTGAATGGCATGGTGCGGGATGGCGACAAACAGGGCCGCAAGATCATTCCATTGGGAACGGGCGACCTTGAGTTGGGTTTGCTGCAAGCCATTCAAGACAGCGGTTGGAAGGGACCGATAGGCATCCTGGGCCATACGGACGAAGACGCGGAACTGAAGCTGAAAAAGGAGCTGGCAGGGTTGAATGCCCTGGTGCCGAAACTGAGTGCCGCGGGTCGCGTCGCGGGTGAACCGGCGATCTCGGGTCGCGATCCCGGATCACAGGCCGAGCAAGACTGGGTCGACAATCGGTGGCAACAAACCGATGTGGGATCGTTTCTGGCGTCCGTGTTGCCGACGCCCACCGGAACGATTCGAAAAGGACTTTCGATACGGGTGGGTGGCGTTGGAGGTGGCGCGATGGCTTATGACACGGTGAGTGGAGCCTTGCGTGTCTGCTGGAGCGGGGACTTTCTGAGGTTTTCACCGAGCCGCTATGGGTTGACTGATGCCCCGCGGATTGAGGGCGCCATCGAACTCAGCTTCCCCGCGGGACCCGCATGGCTCAACAGCGAGTTTCGTTATCAGGGGCATCATTTGCACGAGGCCAATGTGGTGTTGGAATGGGATTTGGGAGGGACTCGCGCGCTGGAATTGCCGGGTTTGTATCGACACTCGGACCTGAATTTTTTCACGCGAAGTTTGAATCGGGCGCCAACCCATCGCGAGTCAACTTGGGTTTTGGCTTCGGGGCGCGATTCGAACGTTCCCACCTCATGGACATGGACCCGCATTCCCGGTGGTGTGGTGGCGGAAGCCGTGGAGGGGACGCGTCGTCAGCGGGTAGCCGTACTGGGCATGAGTGACGGGCTCGCGTCGGACTCGAATGGGCGACTGCTGCTCAAAATTCCCGCATCGACGGAAGTGACCCGTGTTCAGGTGGTGTTGTGGGCGGGTTCCAACGACTCCCTCCCAAGCTCGTCGTTTGAAGACATGCTGAAGCGACTTCCGTCGGTACTGGACCTGGTGGCACTTTTGAATGGGGGGGCAAGTCGATGGCCGGCTTTGGTCACACGAGAGCAGGTTGAACCTGGGACCGACTTTCTGAGTGTCTCCACCCTCACGGCGCCCTACGACAATCCCTTCAAGGCGTTGCTGTTTTTCTCTGGGGTCGACCTGAACGCTGACTCCGCACTTTTTGCGAGTACGATGCATGGCGATGTCTGGCGGGTGAAAGGCGTGTTGGATCCAGCGGGCACATTGATATGGCAACGATTTGCCACGGGGCTTCAACAGCCGTTGGGGCTCAAAGTGCGAAACAACGAGGTGTTCGTGTTGGGACGCGATCGCATTACGCGTCTGCGCGATTTGAACAGCGATGGCGAGGCGGATTTTTACGAGAATTTCTGTGACTTGATTGAGACGTCCACGGATGGCCACGACTTCGTGACTAGTCTGGAGACGGACGCGGCGGGTCGATTCTATTATGTCGATCCGAAGGGGGTTCATCGGGTTGCGGTGGATGGACGTTCCAAAGAATTGTTGGCAACGGGTTGGCGCAATCCCAATGGCATGGGCGTGTCTCCGGATGGGCGCGTGATCACGGTGGCACCTCAACAAGGCACCTGGACGCCGTCGTCGTTGATCAGCGAAGTGAAGGTGGGCGGGTACTATGGTTATGGCGGTCCGAAATTGAGCGAGGCACGACCTTTGGGTTACGACCCCCATTTGTGTTGGATTCCGCACTCGGTGGATAACTCCAGCGGATCACAAGTCTGGCTACCGAAGTCCGCTTGGGGACCGCTGGGTGGGCAGATGCTGCACTTGGTTTGGGGGCGCAGCACGATGCTACTGGTGTTGCGCGACCTAGTGGATGGGGTTGCGCAAGGCGCGGTCGTTCCACTGCCGGTGCGGTTGATGAGTGGGCCGAATCGGGCGACATTTCATGCGGCCTCCGACAGTTTGTTTGTGGCCGGTAGCACGGGGTGGCAGACCAATGCCCGAAAGGACGGATCGGTGCAGCGGATCCGGTTTACTGGCAAACCGGTGGGGCTGCCGATTGCCTGGCACGCGGAGCCGGATGGGTTGATCCTCCGCTTCATGCAACCGCTGGACCGCCGCACGGCCGAGGATCTTGGAAGCTACGGGATCAAGCAATGGAACTACCGTTACGCCCAGGACTATGGCTCCAAGGATTGGTCGGTGGTGGACCCTAGCAAGGAAGGACGGGACACCGTCGAGGTGCGATCGGCACGGCTCCTGCCCGATGGCCAGTCCGTTCGATTGGAAGTGCCTGGCCTCAAGCCTGTGATGCAGATGGAAGTGAAGTACAACTTGGACACGTCGAACGGTTTGAAGCCCATGCGCGGACAGTTCTGGTTGACGATCAACCGGGTTGGAGCCGCGGCGGCACCTTGACGGCGCCGTCGCGGTGGCTGCTGAGTGGGGAAAAAGCGGCAGAGGACTGCGCGCACTCCAAAAGCGGGACTATATCAGCTTGAATTTGGGCAGATCCTGCGTGTCGACCATGCCGACGGGCATGCGCTTCTCGTTGACCACGATCAGGTCGTCAATGTTGCGAGTGTTGAAGATTCGCAAGGCCTCGACGGCAAGAGCGTCGCTTCGCACGCAGATGGGGGATCGGGTCATCACCTGCTTCAACGGGCGTGAGAGAATATCAACATCCTCAGCCATGCGTCGTCGAAGATCGCCATCGGTAAAGACGCCGACGAGTTTGCCGTGGGCATTAACTACACTGACGCTGCCGGATTTTGCCTGGGTCATGACGAGAAGGGCTTCTTTGACGGACAGGGATTCCGGAGCGATGGCGCTGCGATCGCCCCGCCTCATGATATCTTCAATCTTGAGGAGCAGGGCTCGGCCAATGGCGCCAGCGGGGTGGCGCAGAGCGAAATCGCGGGGCTTAAAATCGCGGGCGCGCATGACAGACATGGCCAAGGCATCGCCCATGACGAGCATGGCGGTGGTACTGGAGGTTGGAGCCAGATTGTGAGGACAAGCCTCCTTGGGGACGCGGACATCCAGAACGGCATCGGCATGGCGAGCAAGGAAGGACTTGGGTGCCCCGGTGAAGGCGATGATCCGGACGGAGAATCGTTTGAGGGCGAGTATCAGAACGCTCAATTCATCCGATTCTCCCGAATAACTCAGAGCGCAGACGAGGTCGCCGTCATTCACCACGCCGAGATCGCCGTGGAGGGCATCGACAGGGTCCAAGACGACGGCAGCCGTGCCAGTGCTGCTCAGGGTAGCGGCGATTTTGCGGCCGATATTGCCGGATTTCCCGATGCCGAGCACGACGACTTTTCGGCGTTCTCGGATCGACTGGAGCAGAAGGTCAACGGCGCTGTCGAAGGAATTATCGAGGCGGGCGCGGACGGCTTGGATGGCGGCCAACTCAATGTCGAAGACTTCGCGAGCCCGTTTTGCATGCGTCATTTTGCGGCATTATCTGCTGATCCCGCCTTGGTGCAAGTGCAGGCCGGGATGAAGTCGTCAGAATTCAAGTAATCGCTGCGGGCATCATGGGAACGCCCGGGTCTTGAGGCCGGTTTCGGATTGGATGTGGGCGGCGATGGCTTGGAGTTCCTGCGGTTCCAACCGGGTTGCCCAGGTTTCTGGCGTGGGGCGTGCCACGGTATAGGCGTGGACTTCGCGGATTCGGCCACCGCCGGTCAGGATCTCGTTGAGACGCTGGCAATAAGCGATGAGTTCGGCATCGGGCATTGGGCTGCCGTGCACTTTCAAAAACAGGCTCTGTATGATGATCGGGCGAACCTGAGCGGTTTGAAGCAAATTGCGGAGAATGCGATCGAAGCGCACGAAGCTGCGGTTGACCTGTTTGAAGTAGGCTTCAGTTCCGGCGTCGAGTTTAGCCCAGATTTCGCCCTGATTGGTGTCCATGATTTCCAATCCGCAACGGACATCGACTTTGTCTAAACCGGCGGCGTCGGTGATGAGAACCAGTTTGGTTTGATCCAGTCCTTCGTTGCGTTTGACGTCGGCGGCGATGGCGACGCATTCGGCGAAGTTGGGGATCATGGTGGGTTCCCCGTCACCACTGAACGCAATGTCGCGAATGGTGGTGACGATTTCGCGCGGGACATCCCGAAACTTGGGATCTTCCAGCAATCCACCGGTGCGGGCGTATTGAAGCAGCCACATCAGTTCTTCGCGGAGTTGTATCGGGTCAACGTGGGTGGCGCGCCCCGGCAACTTCCGGTCAACTTCGCAATAGATGCAATCGAAGTTGCAACGTTTGTCGGGGTTGAGATTGACCCCAATGGACAATCCTGCGGACCGGCGTGAGATGACGGGGTAGACGTAGATCAGTTCACCGAAGACGCGAGCGTGATCACGGACTGATGCCCAGTGATTGGAAATGGCGGGTTCGGGAGGCATGGGAAAAGTCGACATCGGGTGTCGGATGTCACCAGACCTTGGCGCGCTGCTCAGGGGGGCGCCACATGGGATCGCCGGAGGTGATTTGGAAGGCGTCAAAGAATTCCGTGAGATTCACATGGGGACCGACGGCGCGGAACTGGCCGGGTGAGTGGGGGTCGACGGTGAGCCGGCGTCGGAGTTCCGCTTCACGCCAATTGGTTCGCCAGAGTTGTGCCAGCGAGAGGAAGAAGCGTTGTTCGGGCGAGAATCCGTCGATGGCTTTTCGGTTGGCTGAATTCTTGGCGAGTGCGCGTTGCAGAGCCTCATAGGCGATGGACGTTCCGCCGAGGTCCGCGAGGTTCTCCCCAAGAGTCAATCGGCCGTTCACCTTGAGTCCGGGCAAGGCTTCGTAGGTGCCGTATTGGTCAACCAGTTTTTGAGCACGACGCTCAAACTCCTTGGCATCCGACTCCTCCCACCAATCCTTCAGGTTGCCTTGGGCATCGAATTGACGCCCCTGATCGTCGTAGCCATGGGTGATTTCATGGCCGATGACGACGCCGATGGCGCCGTAATTCACGGCGTCGTCTGCGTCGAGATCGAAGAAGGGTGGTTGGAGGATGGCGGCAGGGAAGACGATTTCATTTTGGAGCGGGTTGAAATAGGCATTCACGGTCTGGGGTGTCATGTGCCATTCCGCTTTGTCGACAGGCAACCCGACTCGGGTGAGTTTCCGGTCAGAGTCCACTTGCTGGGCGCGCTGAACATTTCCGTAGTAGTCATCGCGTCGGACCGCCACTTGAGAGTAATCCCGGAACGTTGCGGGATGTCCGATTTTCTGAGTGAAACGATCAAACTTGGCGAGGGCGCGTTGACGGGTGGGTTCACTCATCCAATCCAAGTTTTTGATGCGATCTTGGAAGACGTCGCGGAGATTGGAGACCAATTCCGTCATGCGTTTGCGGGCGGCTGGCGGGAAGTGACGTTCGACATAGAGTTTGCCGAGGGCCTCTCCCAGGCTGGAATCGATGACGCGGGCGGCGCGCTGCCAGCGGGGTTCTTGTTCGGGTTGGCCGCGCAGGACTTTGCCATAAAAGTCAAAACTCATCCGGTCGATTTCCGCGTGCAAGAACGGCGCAGCATCACTGAGCAAGTGCCATCGGAGATACCCCTTCCAATCGCTCATGGGCCGGCTTTGGAACAGGGTGTTGAGCGTGTTGAAGAAATTGGTCTGTCCGACGATCACATCCTTCATTCCCGGCAGTCCCAAATGCGTGAAGTAGGCTCGCCAGGGCAACGATCGGGTTTGTTCGGAAAATTGGTTAATCTCAATCTTATTGTAATTCGCATTCGGGTTTCGAAGGTCCACGCGGGACTTGCTGGCTTGCGCCAACTCAGTCTCGATCTGGAGCACGGTGGCGGCGGTGGTGGCGGCTTGGTTGGTGCTGTCGCCGAGTTGAGTCAGCATCCGGACGATGTGCTCCCGATAGGCCTCGCGTTGTTTGGCGAATCCTTCAGCCAAGTAATAATCGCGATCGGGCAATCCGAGTCCACCCTGTCGCAGTTGAAACGCCTCCACCTCGCTGTTTTTGGCATCTGGTGAAACTCCAGATCGGAATAATGCCCCGATCTCACGACGATGCCAATCCGCCAAGAGTTGGAACAGCTGCTCGGGTTGTTGGAGCTCATCAATTCGTTTCAGGTCTTGCTGGATGGGTTGGAACCGCAGCGATTCGATGCGGTTGGTCTCCATGGCGGATGCAAAGAAGTCGCCGACCTGCGTTCGAAGGCGATCCTCGGACTGGGAGGTTTTGGCGCTGGATTCGAGAATATCGCGAATGAGGCGCCAATTGCGCTCCTGCAACTCATCGAACCCGCTCCAGCGGGCTTTGTCGGAGGGAACGGGGTTGTTCTTCAGCCAAGCACCGCAGGCATATCGGTAGAAATCCGCCTTGGGATCGATGGTCCGATCCATAGAGTCGACTGAAAATCGGGGTGCCGGAGGTATTTGGGCGAGAAGCGGTGTCGTGAACTCCAGCAGGGCGACCGCCACAAAACCGACGATGTGTTTCAATCTCATACAACTGAGGACAGTCTACCGAAGATTCTGGCGCGGTGCGACTCATGATTTTGTGATGAAAATTTACTGTCGCCATCGCGTCGGGAGGCACGCAGGGTACTGAGCTTTGACGGTACAACGCATTTGAAGTCATGGAACCTAACGGCGATATCGCGGTGATTGGACTGGCGGTCATGGGCCAGAACCTCATTCTCAACATGAACGACCACGGCTTTACGGTCGTGGCCCATAACCGGACAACGTCCAAAGTGGACGAGTTCCTGGCCAACGAAGCGAAGGGAACCCAGATCATTGGGGCGCACAGTATCGCGGAAATGGTTTCAAAGCTGAAGCGGCCGCGGCGGGTCATGTTGATGGTGAAAGCGGGGGCCGCGGTAGATGAATTTGTGGCCCAGCTACTGCCGCATCTGGAGCCGGGCGACATTGTGATCGATGGTGGCAACTCGCTGTACCAGGACTCCGATCGTCGCGTGAAGGAACTCGAAGCCAAAGGGCTTCTCTATGTCGGCACTGGTGTCTCCGGCGGTGAGGAGGGGGCACGGTTCGGTCCCAGCATCATGCCGGGTGGCAGCACCGATGCCTGGCCGGCGGTAAAAGAGATTTTTCAGGGGATATCTGCCAAAGTGGATAATGGCACACCGTGTTGTGATTGGGTGGGTGGCGGTGGCTCCGGTCATTACGTCAAGATGGTCCTCAATGGCATTGAGTATGGGGATATGCAG